>JANRJB010000124.1:0-17053 GCA_033764265.1 Rhodospirillaceae bacterium
CGCGCACCCGGGGCCCCCGCGGCCGGCGGAATCCTGCGGGGGTGGCGGTGGGAATTGAGGCGTTTTGGGGGGGCGTTGGCTGGGGGGTTGGGGCGCTGCCGGCGGGCGCGCCCGGCCCGCGCCGCGACCAGCATGAACAGCGTCGAACGCGGCAGGTGGAAGTTGGTCATCAGCACGTCGACCATCTTGAAGCGGTAGCCCGGCGTGATGAACAGCGCGGTGTCGCCGGTGAACGGCGCCAGCTCGCCGCGCGCGGTCGCCGCGCTTTCCAACAGCCGCAGCGAGGTGGTGCCGACGGCGATGACGCGGCCGCCGGCGGCGCGCGCGGCCATGATCGCGGCGGCGGCCTCGGCGGACAGCGTACCCCATTCGGCATGCATGCGGTGGTCGACCGTGTCGGTCGCCTTGACCGGCAGGAAGGTGCCGGCCCCCACGTGCAGGGTGGCGTGCACGCGCTTGACCCCGGCGGCGTCCAGCGCCGCCAGCAGCGCCGGCGTGAAATGCAGACCGGCGGTGGGCGCGGCCACCGCGCCGTCGTTGCGGGCGTAGACGGTCTGGTAATCGCTGCGGTCGCGCGCGTCGTCGGGGCGATCGATGTAGGGCGGCAGCGGCACATGACCGATGCGCGCGAGCGTGGCGGCCAGTTCGACGGCGGCGCGGTTGAAGGCGACCTCGACCAGGCCGTCGTCGGTGCGGGCGCGCACCTCGGCCGCCAGACCGTCGTCGAAGGCGATGACGTGGCCGGTTTTGAGCCGTTTGGCCGGCCGGGCGAAGGCGAGCCAGCGGTCGGCCGCCAGCGCGCGATGCAGCAACAGCTCGACCTTGACCGCGCCGCGCAGGCCCAACAGCCGCGCCGGTAGGACGCGGGTGTCGTTGAACACCATCACGTCGCCGGGGCGCACCAGCGCCGGCAGGTCGCGCACGCCGCGATCGACCAGCGTATCGCGCCCGACCTCGAGCAGCCGCGCCGCGTCGCGCGGGGACGCCGGGCGATCGGCGATGCGCGCGGCAGGCAGGTCGAAGTCGAAGGCGTCCACCCGCATGGGCGTGGCAGGTCCGTTGGTCTGGGGTCGCGGATTTGTGCCCGTGGGGCGAAGGGCTTTATAGTGGGCCGGTGGGGGGATGGCAAAACAACGCCGGCCATCCTGAGGAGTGCGCCTTGACCTGGTTGTGGGAGCGGATCGACCGGCTGTTGTGCGCGGTCGCTGTGGCCTTTGGCGCGGCCATGGCCGCGCAGCTGGACCCGTTGGCGACCCAATTTCTGGCCCGCACCGGGCCGTGGGTGGCGGCCGCCGAGGCGCATCTGGCCGACGTGCGCACCGGGCTCAAGTACCAGGTGATGGCCGATACCGTGCGCCGCGACCTTGAACGCGCGGCCGAGGCGGAACTTTCGCGCCGGCGCGCCCTGCACGACCCGGTCGCCCGCGCCGGGCCGGTCGGCCGGCCGCTGGCCTTGCTGCGGGTGCGCGGCCAAGCGCCGATGGCCGAGACCTGGGCGTCGTTCGTGCCGGCCCTGCCGCGCGGCGCCGGCGCCACGGTTTACGCCGTGATCGGGCTGGTGCTGGGCTTTCTGGCCTACGAGGCCCTGCGCTGGCCGGTGATGAAGCTGGTGGTGGACCCGCCCAAGCGCCGCTTCAAGCGGCGATGAAGTTCTCGTTCACTTCGCCGGGTGCCAGTCGGTCACCGACACCACGCGGAAGGCGCGCTGCACACCGTCGTGTTCGGTCAGCGAGAAATATTCGCCCGGCTTGAAGGTGTGGGTGGAGAAGCGGAACAGCGCTTCGTCGTCCTCGTCGCCCGGCTGATACGAGAACACCCAGCGGCCGGCTGTGGTGCGGACCAACAAGCCCTTTTCCTGCTCGACGCCATTCTGCAGCCGGCGCACCACGCACAGCTGCTTGTTCGCGGCCCAACCGTCGGCATCGAACTGGCCGGCGGCGTCGAGCGGCGCGCGGAATTCGTAGACGTGGCCGGGGTCGCCCTGCGGATGATCCTTGGTGCGCGCCAGCTCGGCGCGGACGGTCTTGAGCGGCATGAACGCCTCCTGATGTCGCGGGGACGATCGCCCCGTCATCAATCAATCAGGCAAACTCGCCCGCGCCATTGATCGGGGTCAAGGTCGGACCCGAGGTCAGGTTCGATCGCCCGCGCGGCCGGCGTTCAGCGCGCGCCCAGATCGCACTTGGGCGACATGTCGAGCAAGAGGCCAGAACGCTGGTTTTGAATGACGTGCTGCAGATAGCCGGTCAGGCGCGCGAGCTTGACGTTGACCTGCGACACGCCGTCGCGGGTGGCGTCGGATAGTGTGGTCAGGCCGGACTCGATCTGGCTGACGGGCACTTCGAGCGAGCCGCCGGCGGGTATTTCGATCGAGGTCCACGACCCGATCTGCCGGCCGGTGCTGGCGGCGTAGATGTCGAGCTGGGCGCGATCGGCCACCGCGCCGGTGTTGGCGATGCGGATGCGCGACGGATATTCGGCCAGCGCGCTGGTGTGCACGTTGAGCAGCACGCCGTTGTCCTGGGCCAGACCGTCGGCGCAGGCCGACAGGTTGGTGAGCGCGCCGACGCCGCGCGCCCAGACGATGTGCTGCATGAAGCCGGGGAACGAGCTTTCGATCTCGAGGTTGAAGAACCGGCGCGCGGTCGCGCTGAGCACCGGGGTGTCGGTGTTGGCGGCCTTGGCGTTGGCCTCGAGGTTGCTGATACTGAACTGGGCCGAGGCGTGGGCGGCGATCTGCGGGCTGGTCCAGGTGCCGAGCGTGCGACCGGTGTCGGCGTCGCGCAGCGCCACGGTCACTGTGCCGGGCGCGGTGGAATCGTTGTGAAAGCGCAGGAACGAATCCGCCGTGGCGTCGGTGTTGGCCGACGCGGTCAGCACGTTGTTGAACAGCCGGCGGTCGCGACCCTGCAGGCGCAGGATGGCGCGGTTGACCTGGACTTTCGGCACGACGATGCCGGAATCGAGCCGCGTGGTGCGCGCGCCGGTGGCCTCCAGCGCGCGTTCCAGGATGTCCACCGACTCGATGGGGAACGCCTCGCGCATCACGGCGAAGGCGCCGGCCACGTGCGGCGCGGCCATCGACGTGCCCTGCTGGGTGATGAACCCGGAATTCTGGCCCGACGCGGCGCGGATCGCCACGCCCGGGGCCATCAGGTCGACCAGCGGGGAGAAGTTGCCGAAGGTGGCGACCGTCAGGCTGTCGTTGGTGGCGCCGACCGCGACGGCGGCTTCGATGCAGGCCGGGGCGGCGACGCGGCCGGTTTCGCCGTCGTTGCCGGCGGCGACGATGGTGGCGATGCCTTTCTTGCGCAACAGCGCGATCACTTCGGCGCGCGGGTCGTCGTTGCAGGTGCCGTCGCGCGGGCCGCCGCCAATGCTGATGTTGACCGCGGCGATCTTGAATTCCGCCGCCATCTGGTTGACGTAGTCGAGCGCTTTCAACACCGACAGCGAGTCGGTCAGTTCGCACGGCGCGGGATCGGGGTCGCAGTCCGCCACCGCGGTGACGCGCGAGAACACATCGATCGGGAGCAGGCGCGCGCCGCGGGCGACACCGAAATTGGTGCCGTCGTTGCCGACGGCCGTGGACGCGATGTGGGTGCCGTGGTCGCAGCGGTCCGACCCGGCGGGGCAGTTGGCCGCCGCCCGGACGCCGAACTCGGGCACCGTGCCCGACGGGCAGCGGGTGAAAGTGTCGAAGGCCGGATCGTTGACCGAGAAGCAGGCGCCGCCGACCACCTTGCCGGCCAGCATGGGATGGCCAGTGTTGAACCCGCCGTCGATCACCGCCACGGTGTAGCCCTCGCCGTCGAAGCCCTTGGCCCAGGCGTCGAGCACGTCGATCGACGGCACCGACGTGGCCAGCGCCTGACGTTCGGTCGCGGCGACGGCGGTAGCGACCGGCGCGACCCGGACCTGCGCCTTGCGCTCGATGCGGTTGAGGTACACGCCGTCGACCGCGTCGCTTTGGATCAGCTCCATCAGTTGCGTTTCGTTCACCGCCGTGCCGACGTAAGGCAGCGTCTGCAGCACGGTGTCGATGTCGATGCCGGTGCCGCGCAGATCGTTGGCCAGGCTCATGCGCGCGCGGTCGATGTCGGACTGCGTCATCTCCACGCCCGCCGCCGGTTGCGACACGGTGTCGGCCGTGCGCAGCTTGACGATGACTTCCACCGGCCGACGGTTCGGCGCGGCCGCGGCGGCGCGTTCGCGAATGGCGCGCAAGACCTCGTCGGTCGACGCCGCCGCCGGGTCGGGCGCGACGACGACCGCGCACGCGACGACGACCGCGAGCAAAGCGGTGTTCCAAAGTCGCAGGACAGGGTGACAAGAATCGGTCATGGCTCAAGCGGCGACGTGCACGCGCGCAACCGCAATTCGGTTGCGCCCCTTCGCCCACCAGACCCCAAGGCCCCGGAGCGGGGCCTAACCTCGTGTTCAGGCTTGATTATTTCCATTTCCGCGACGAAGTCCAGTCGTCCTCGCGCCGGGCCGGTCAGACCCCGCGCCGCGACCCCCGAGGATGGCCGAGACTGCTTAACGCTTCATTGCCGATCAATGAGTTAGCGCGTCTCGGGGCGCCTTGGCCACCGGCACTAACGGTCCGAAGCGGGGTCCGGCTGCACCGGCGGATCGGCCGGGTCGATGGCCGACTCGGGCGGCGATAGCCCACGCTGGGCGTATGGAAAACGCCCGGCCTCGACCGGGCCCAGCACCACCCAGAAGCCCGAATACATGACCACCGGAAACAGGATCCACGCCGCCAGCGATTTCACCGTTGGCATCACCCAGCGCACCCAGGCGATCAGCGGTGCGCTGGCCGGGATCGCCAGCGGCACGATCAGCGCGGCGGCGGTGAGCAGCTGGCCCGCCGGCACCACCAGCACCAGGCCGACCGCGGCGACCACGGCGGCGACCATCGCGGCGACCGACGCCGCGACGACATTCGGCCCCAGCCGCACGCGCACCGCGACCGAACGCAACGCCAACCCGCTTAGGACGAAGACCACCGGCCACAGCGCGTAAGGCAGCAACAGGCCCTGCGTCACGCCGCCCTGCCCGGCGGCGGTCAGGTCGAGTTGCCAGCCGCCAGGCTCGCGCCGCGGCAGGACGTCGGTGAACGCCACGAAGGCGAGCCCGACCAGCATGGTCGCCACGAACGCGGCCGCCCCGCGCCACGCGCGCGACCACCCCGCCAGGGCGCCGGCCACCGCCAGCGCCAGGACGGCGAGACCGGGACCGAGCGGATGGATCACCGCCAGCGCGCTGCCGGCCGCGGCCAGCGTGGTGACCCCGCCGCGCAAGCCGGCCTGGACGATCAACGCCATCAGCAAAATGGCCAGCGGATGCGGCGTGGCCGAGACCGCGACCGCGGTGAACGGCGGCAGAAGCGCCATCGGCAGTGCCGCGAACGCACCCGCCGGCGCATCGCGCAGCATGGCGCGGCCGGTCGCGACGGTGACGACCACCGCCAGCGCCGACAGGGCGACGGACACACCGCGCACCGGCTTGAGCTGGTCGAGCGGCAGGGCGAGTTCCATCGGCAGCGGCGCGAGCGTCTGCGCCAGGTACGCTGCATGAAGCGCGAACACCGCGATCACGGCCGCGGCGACGGCCCATCCGGCGAGCGCGGGCGCCGACCACGTGTGGGCGCGCGATGAACTATTTTCAGGCGCGATTCTTGGCAAGCGCGCGGTTCCCGTTACAATGGCCCCGACCGCCGAAGCCGGGCTGCGAGGTCCGGCCGAACCGTCGACCCCGCATCGCACCTCCGACCGTCCCGCGCCGATGACCCCTGCTTATAGCTCGACGGCTGGCCGCCGGAAACGCGCCGCGCAGGTCGCGCACCGGCGATGAGCACCCGCGCGGCGAAACTTTTTCCGGCAATCGTGCTGGCCATCGGCGGCGCGGCGGGGTTCGGCGCGCTGATGTACAACTTCGTGGCCCACGCGCCGCTGGGCTGGGACGAAATCCAGAATCTGATCCGGGCCGAGTGGTCTGCTGCCGGCGCGGTGCGGCCCTATACCGCGGCGGACACGCCGTGGACCATGCCGCTGTACCGGCTGATGCTGCAGGGCTGGCAGGCGCTGGCGGGGACCGATCCGACCTGGGCGCGCGCGTTGTCGGCCGGGCTGGCCGGATTGACGGCCGTCGTCGTGGCCGTGCTGACCCGGCGCATCTCTGGCAGCCTGACCGCGGCGGCCGCGGCCGGAGCGATGTTCGCCGTGGCGCCGGGCGCGATGTTCGCCATGAGCGCGATCGCGCCCACCGCGGCGTTGGCGCTGTTGCAGGCCTTGGCGTTGATGATGGTGGTCGCCGCGCTCGGCCGGCCGCGGGCGTGGCTGACGGTGCTGTTCGCCCTCGGCCTGGCGGCGATGTTTTTCCTCGGCCGCGCGGCGATCCTGACCGTGATCGCGCTCGCGCCGCTGTACGTTGCGGCCATCGGCCGGCAGCGGCTTGCGCATGTCGGCGTGATCGTGCTGACCATCGCCGCCGCCACCGCCGGCCTGCTCGCGATGTACCCGGCGCGGCTGGCCGGTATCACGATGTGGGGGCCGGTGTCGGCGCAGCTGCTCGATCTGGTCGGGCTGGCGCCGCGCGCGCTGGCCCAGATCGACGCCAGCACCACCGGACCCAACGCGCTCAACCTGGCCTGGGGCCGCGATGCCGGCGCGGTGCTGGTGGACGCGCTGCTGCCCTACGCCGGCACCTGGGTTGCCGCCCTGTCGCTGTTCGTCGCCGCCGGACGCGGCGTACGGGTGCTGTGGCTGGCGCCGATTCTCCTGGTCTGGCTGACGGCAAGCAGCGCGTTCGCGCTTTTGGTCGACGACCGCGAAGCGTTTCGCGCCATGCTGGCCGTGGCCGCCGTGGTCGGCGCGCTCGGCGCGGCGCTGACGCTGGCGATGGTCGGGCGCGCGATGCGGGCGCGCGGCTGGCCGTCGGCGCCCGCGATCGTGGGCGGCGCGCTGGCGGTGATCGCCGCCAACACCTTCGCCCCAGGGCTGGCGCTGCGGCCCGAGGCCCAGTTCTACCCGGCGCCGGCGTTGCGCTATCCCGGCACCGGCAGCGAGGCCGCCGACCTGCGCGCCATCCAGCAGCTGCTGGTCAAGGAAACCGCCGCCGGGCAGGCCATCGTGTTGATTCACGACGCGCCGGTGCTGCCCTATGCCGTGCACATGGCCGGACGCCGGTTCCCGGCGCAAAGCCTGGCGCCGGCCGTGGCGTTTCGCACCATCAGGGCCGACATCACCGGCGCCCGCCGCGAGACGGTGCTGGCGGCCATCGAGAATCACACCTTGTGGACGACCGAGACCCTGGTGCGCTGGCTGGCCCGCGACGCCGATATGGTGCTGGCCGCCGACGGCAGCGCCGTGCTGGCCGACGGTCCGGCGGCCGAGACCCTGGCGGCGAATTTCACCGCCGTGGGCACCGTGACCGTGGCCGGACAACCCCACACGCTGTACAAGCGCACGCCCCGCGGTTAGCGGTTTCTTTACACGCCCCCGCGACATTGCGGAATTGCAACCCAGTCAACGCCGCCCTTGCCTTGTTCGCCGTCGGACGGCGTTGTAGGACCTGACGTGACCTGACGCCGCGCTTCCGCCCGCATGACCCAGCAGCAGCCGTTCCTGACCTTTGGTGCGCCCGAGATCGGCGAGGAGGAAATCGCCGAAGTCACGGCGGTGTTGCGCTCCGGCTGGGTGTCGACGGGCCCGCGCGCGCGCCAGTTCGAGAAGGACTTCTCGGCCTACCTGGGCGGCGGGGTTGAATCGATCTCGGTCAATTCGGCCACCGCCGGCCTGCACCTGGCGATGGAAGCCATCGGCGTCGGCCCCGGCGACGAAGTGATCGTACCGACCTACACCTTCACCGCCTCGGCCGAAGTCGTGCGCTACCTGGGCGCCCACCCGGTGTTCATCGACTGCGACCCGGCCACGCTCAACATCACCGCCGAAGCCATTTCGCGCGCCATCACGCCGCGCACCAAGGCGGTGATGCCGGTACACATTTCCGGTCTGGCCTGCGACATGGACGCCATTCTGGCGGTGGCACGGAAACACGGCCTGCGCGTGATCGAGGACGCCGCCCACGCCCTGCCCACCACCCACAACGGCCGGCTGATCGGCACCTTCGCCTCGGACGCGACCGTGTTCAGCTTCTACGCCAACAAGACCATGACCACCGGCGAGGGCGGCATGGTGGTGACCGCCGACGCCGCCATCGCCAAGCGCTGCCGGGTGATGCGCTTGCACGGCATCGACCGCGACGCCTTCGACCGCTACACCAGCACGCTGCCGGCCTGGTACTACGAGATCGTCGCGCCCGGCTTCAAGTACAACATGCCCGACATCGCCGCCGCGCTCGGCATCCATCAGCTGCGGCGTCTCGACGGATTTCACGTCAAGCGCCAGGCCATGGCCGAGCGGTTCTTCGACGCGCTCGCCGGCCTACCGCTGATCCTGCCGGCGAAACCGCGGCCTGGCGACAAGCACGCCTGGCACCTGTTCATCGTGCGGCTGACCGATCAGGCGCGCGTCGGCCGCGACGAGTTCATCAAGCAGATGTCGGCGCGCGGCATCGGCACCGGCGTGCATTTCATTCCGCTGCACCGCCATCCCTATTGGCGCGACACCTACAAGCTGTCGCCGCAACAGTTCCCGCACGCCGACGCCGCGTTCGCCGGCACCGTCAGCCTGCCGCTCTACACGCGCATGACCGCCGCCGACGAGGCGCGCGTGTTCGACGCCGTGCACGCCATCCTGGGGTAGTTCGCGCGCGATGTGCGGCTCGACCCCCCTCACCCTCCCCTCTCCCCCCATGATCATGGGGGGAGAGGGATACGAAGGGTTGGCGCGCGCACCGCGCGTGCCTATCCCGGAGTTGGGTGAGGGGGGCAGTCGCACCGGCGCGCGGACCTAGACAAGGCCGAAGCGTCATGGCCAAGCGGCTGGTCGACCTGGCCGTGGCGGTGGCCGCGCTTGTCGTACTTTCGCCTGTGTTCGTGCTGATCGCGCTGTGGGTCAAGGCCGACAGCCCCGGCACAGCGCTGTTCGTGCAGGAGCGCATCGGCCGCCACGGCGTGCCGTTCAAGCTGTTCAAGTTCCGCACCATGCACGTGAATGCCGGCGGCCCGGCCGTCACCGTGGGCGGGGATTCCCGCGTCACCGCGGCCGGCTGCATCTTGCGGCGCTGGAAACTCGACGAGCTGCCGCAGCTGTTCAACGTGCTGCGCGGCGAGATGAGCTTGGTGGGCCCCCGGCCCGAGGTCGCGCGCTATGTCGACCTGTGGGACGCCGCCGCCCGCGCCGAAATCCTGGCGGCGCGGCCCGGACTGACCGACCCGGCCAGCATCAAGTACCGCGACGAGGAAGCGATGCTGGCCGCCCACGCCGACCCCGAGCGCGCCTATCGCGAGATCGTGCTGCCCGACAAAGTGCGCCTGTACCGCGACTATGTGCGCACGCAGACGTTCCTGGGCGACCTGAAACTGCTGGTCGCCACCGTCGCGGCGGTGTTGAGACGCCCATGACCGCGCATCGCCTGGCGCCCTGGCCCCACTATGCCGACGACGAGATCGCCGCCGTCGCCGACGTGCTGCGCTCGGGCCGCGTCAACTACTGGACCGGCGAAGTCGCGCGCGCCTTCGAGCGCGATTACGCCGCCGCCTGCGGCGCGCGTTTCGGCCTGGCGGTCGCCAACGGCACGCTGGCGTTGGAACTGGCCCTGGCGGCCTTGGAGATCGGCCCGGGCGACGAGGTGATTGTGCCGGCGCGCACCTTCATCGCCACCGCCGCGGCGGTGGCCGTGCGCGGCGCGCGCCCGGTGATCGCCGACATCGACCCAGACTCGGGCAACCTGACGACCGACACGGCCGCGGCCGTCCTCAGCCCCGCCGCCAGGGCGATCATCCCGGTCCACCTGGCCGGCTGGCCGGCGGACATGGCCCCGATCCTGGAGCTGGCGCGGGCGCGCGGGCTGGCGGTGATCGAGGACTGCGCCCAGGCCCATGGCGCGCGCGACCACGACCGGCCCGTCGGTGGTATCGGCCACATCGGCTGCTTCTCGTTCTGCCAGGACAAGATCATCACCACCGGCGGCGAGGGCGGGCTGGTCGTCACCAGCGACGAGAGCCTGTATCGCCGGATGTGGTCCTTGCGCGACCACGGCCGCGACTATGAACTGTCGCAGCAGCCCGACCCCGACCACGGCTTCCGCTGGCTGACCTCCCGCTTCGGCACCAACGCGCGGCTGACCGAACCGCAAGCGGCCATCGGCGCGGCACAGTTGAAAAAGCTGCCGGCGTGGGTGGCGCGTCGGCGCGCCAACGCGTCGATTCTTGCCGCCCGGCTCGGCGACCTGGACGCAGTCGAAATCCCGATGCCGGGACCGGACCGCGTCCACAGCCATTACCGCTTTTCGTTCCGCGTGCGGCCCGAGGCGCTGGCGGCAGGATGGAGCCGCAACCGCGTCGTCGCCGCCCTGGGCGCGGCCGGTGTGCCGGCCCGCGTCGGCGCCTGCCCCGACATCGGCCGCGAAACCGCCTTTGCCCGCGCCGGCTGGACCGACGCGCGGCCCCGCCCCCACGCCGCCTGGCTGGGCGACCGCAGCATCGTGCTGCCGGTTCACCCGACACTGACCGACGCCGACCTGGATTTCATGATCGACACCGCGCGCCGCGTTATCGCTGCGGCGGCACGGTGAGTGGTCGGCGTGAGTTACGGATTGTCGCTGGTGATCGCATAGCTGGTGTTCTTGCTGCCGCCCGGGTTGCGCACCAGGACACCACGGTCGACCAACTCATTGATGTCGCGTTGCGCCGTGGCCGTGGAACACTTGGCCAGTGTGGTCCATTTGCGGGCCGTCAGCTTGCCTTCGAAACCGTACAGGATGCGGTTGAGGACACGTCGCTGCCGCTCGTTGAACGCCACCAGCGCGTGACGCTGCCAGAAATCTGCGGTGCGCAGGGTGCCGGCCAAGGTATTCTCGGCCGCTTCGATGGCGCGCGTGAAACAACCAACGAACCAGGCGAGGTGATCCGTCACATCAAGGTCGCCTTTCTGTGCGGTTTCTAGAGTTGCGTAGTAATCCGAGCGTTCTTTCCGGATTTGTCCGGCCAGGCTGTAGAAGCGTTGCGACGATCCTTCGGCGCGGGCCAGACTCATGTCGGCGATGGTTCGCGCGATGCGGCCGTTGCCGTCGTCGAACGGATGAATGGTCACGAACCAGAGATGGGCAAGGGCGGCATGGAGGATGCCGTCGATTGCGGAAGTTGCGTTGAACCAGTCGAGGAACGCGGCCATTTCGGCGTCGATGCGCGCCGCCGACGGCGCCTCGAAGTGGACGCGTTCCCGCCCGTAGGGTCCGGAAAGGACCTGCATCGGGCCTTTGGCATCGTCGCGCCAGGCGCCCACGCGCACAGGATCGAGCCCCGAGTATCCGGCCGGGAACAATGCGGCGTGCCAGGTGAACAGCCGTTCGCGGCTGAGCGGACGGGCGAAGTTCTTGGTGGCATCGAGCGTGATGTCGACCACGCCGTCCGCGCGCCGGTCTTGCCGCGACGGGTCCGCATCGGGCAAACCCAGGCGGCGCGCCACCGATGACCTGACGCTGGCTGCGTCGAGGACTTCTCCTTCGATCTCCGAGGTCTTGATGGCCTGTTCGGTGATGGCGCCCGCTTCGGCGCGCAGGCGCACGTCGAACCCCAGCCGCCCGACGGCACCCAACAAACGGCCGTGTTTGAAATGCGCCTCGGACAGCAGCGACTGCAGGCGGGCCGCCGACCATCGGAACGTGGGCCAATCGGGGTGCTCCCAGATGTACATATTCACCTCAATTCTTGCGGTGAATATGGTTGGATTCGCGTCAACCCGCCACTCCATTCTCATCAGACTCTGATGCGAATAACCTGCGACAAGTTATCTTGTTGATTTGTATTTGTATTTCTTACTCCGCCGCCTGGCGATGGGGCGGGTCGAGGACCGGGGCCGGCGGCAGGGCGTCGCCCGCGCCGCGCCAGCGCCGCCGCTGACGCTGCCACCAGTGTGAGAGGTTGGCCCGCGCCAGCAGGGCGCACGGCGTGACGATCAGGGTGAGGATTTTGGCGAACACCAGGCCGTAGCAGATGGCCTGGGCCAGGTAGGCCCACCACTTGCCCTGGGGCGCGCCGACCACCACCTCGCGATTGATGAAGTCGACATCGATGCCGAGCGCGGTGGGAATCAGCCCGACGATGGCCGTTCCGCTGGTCAGCAGCACCGGCCGAAAGCGTTCGATGCCGGTGTAGAGCGCCGCCTCGCGCGCGGTGAACGCGGCCTTGCGGTTCATGTTATAGGCGTCGATCAGCACGATGTTGTTGCCGACCACTACGCCGGCGGCGGCGACCACGCCGAGGCCGGTCATCACCACGCTGAACGGCTGCTGGAAAATCAACAGCCCCAGGAATACGCCGGTGGTCGACAGCACGGCCGCCGACAGCACCAGCGCCACGTCGAAGAAGCTGTCGAACTCCACCAGCATGATGATGGCGATCAGGAACAGGGCCATCAGCATCGCCTGCCCCAGGAACCCGCCCGATTCCTCGGCGTCGCGCTGTTCGCCCTTGAAGGTCACGCCGACGCCGGCGGGCAGTTCGCCGGTCGACTGCGCCTTCGCCAGCCAGCCCTTGATGCGCCCGACCTGCGCCGCCGGGAAGCGCCCCGGCGCGACGTCGGCCTTGAGCGTCATCACCCGCCTGGCGTCGACCCGCGCCACTTCGCCCGCCTGCTGCTCGGGGCTGCGCTTGACGAAGTTGGACATCGGCACCAGGCCGCGCTGAGTTTCGATGCGCACCTCGTCGAGCGCGCGGATCGAGCGGCCTTCTTCCGGATAGCGCACGACGATGTCGATTTCCTCGGTGGAATCGTCGGGCCGATAGGCGCCCACCTTCAGGCCCTTGGTGACGAGCTGCACCGACTGGCCGATCAGCGTAACGTCGGCGCCGTAGCGCGCCGCTTCCTCGCGATCGACCGTGAGCTGCCACTCGATGCCGGGCAGCGGCCGGCTGTCCTCGACGTTGACGAAGCCGCCGATGCGGTCCATGGCGGCGCGCAGGGCCGTCACCGCCGGGCCCAACTGTGCGGGATCGGCGGCGGTAATCTCGAGCTGGATCGCCGCGCCGCCGCGCGGCGGGCCCGAGCCGATCTGCTCGATCGAGGTTTCGATGCCGGGGATGTCGGCGATGCGGCCGCGCAGCTCGGCGATGATCTCCGCCGCCGGGCGGCGTTCGTCCCACGGCATGAGCCGGATGGCCAGCGTGCCGATCAGATCGGCGGCCGCCTCGCCCGAGCCGGCCGGGCGGCCGGTGCGGGCGTAGACCGCCTCGATGCCGTCGACGCCGATGGTTCGCACTTCGACCTCGCGGATCAGGCGGTCCTGCTCGGCGATCGACAGGTTGCCGCGGGCGCGCACCTCGATCTCGGCGCGGTCGGGTTCCTGCGGCGGGAAAAACACGATACCGGTGCCGGACTTGAAATAGGCGAACACCACCACGACCAACAGCGCGACCGTGCCGACGAGCACTTTGGTGGGGTGATTCAACGCCCCCGCCAGCACGCGCCCGTACCACCGCGTGAATGCGTCGTCGGCGCGCGGCGGATCGCGCAACGCCGCGGTGGCGGCGGGCACGGCGGCCAGCGCGGCCGGCGCGCCGGGTGCGGCGCCGGGCACATAGGCCGGATCGGCCGGGTCGGGCTCGGGCCGGGCGCGGCCGGTGGCGGCGATCAGCCGAAGATTGCGGGCGATGGCGAACACCCAATCGCCGGCGCGGCGGCGGGCGGGGTCGAAGTCGGGCGCGGTGCGGGCGACCTCGGACACGGTTTGCGCCGCCAGATCGGCGGCGGCGGACGGGCTGGCGCCCTGGTCCTGGAAGTAGCGGGCGAGTTTGGGGGCATAGCGTTCGGCCAACGCGCGCGCGCCGGTCGACGCCTGCGCCGCGGCCGAGACTGCCGCCGCGCCGTCGTCGTCGCTGCCCACCGCCACCGGTCGCGGGCGATGCGGCTTGGCGCGGCCGGCGAAGCGCGCGCCGAGCGCCGGCACGAAGAACAGCGCCATCACCAGCGAGGCGGTGAGAACGCAGATGACCGAGATCGGCAGATAGCTGAAGAATTTTCCGGTCAGGCCCGGCCACAGCATCAGGGGCAGGAACGCCGCGATGGTGGTGAGCGTGGTGGTGATGATCGGCCAGGCCATGCGCTGGGCGGCCTTGGTATAGGCCGCCTGCGGGTCCATGCCTTCGGCCATGTACTTGTCGGCGGCGTCGACCACGATGATCGCCCCGTCGACCAGCATGCCGACGGCGATGATCAGGCCGAACAGCGCCATGACGTTGAGGGTAATGCCCCAGATCGCCATCGCCAGCATACCGATCAGGAACGAGCCGGGGATGGCGACGCCGACGATCAGCCCGTTGCGGATGCCGAGCACGGCGATGCACACCGCCATGACGATGAACACCGAAGCGATCACGCCGTTGATCAGGCTGTTGATGCGATCGAGGATCGACTTGGAGTCCTCAACCGGATAGGTGACGGCCACGCCCGCCGGCCACGCTTGGCGGCTTTGCTCGACCACGACGCGCACCTGGCGGGTCAGCTCGACCACGTTGGCGTCGGCCCGACGTGTGACGTCGACCGACACCGCGGGCTTGCCGTTGACGCGCACGTAGGTCGCGCGATCCTTGAAGGTGCGGCGGATCTCGGCCACGTCCGACAGCTTGACCGTGGCGTCGAGCGTGCTCTTGACCGGCAGGTTGACGATGTCATCCAGGCCCTGGAACAGCCCCGGCACCGAGACCGTGAACCGCCCCTGCCCGGTATCGAGCGCGCCGGCGGTGACGAGGCGGTTCGAGCGGCTGACGGCGCGGAACAGATCGTCCTGGCTGAGGCCGTAGTTGGCCACCAACAGCGGGTCGATGACGATCTCGACCTGTTCCTCGCGCACGCCGGAGATGGTGGCGTCCAGCACCACCGGCAAGGCGATCACCTTGTCGCGCAGATCGCGGGCGATCTTGAGCAGCGTGCGTTCCGGCAGATCGGCGGCGAGCGACACCGTCAACACCGGGCGCTGGGTGAAGTCGAGCTCCTTGACCGTCGGCGGACGGATTTCGGCGGGCAGCTTGGGCAGCACGCGGTCCATCGCCGCGCGTACGTCGTCGAGCGCGTCGTCGGTGGCGACCGACGGATCGAACTCCAGCACCACCGTGGCCCCGCCCTGAAAGGCTGTGGCGCGCATTTCCTTGAGCCCTTCCAGGCTCTGGAATTGCTCCTCCATCGGCCGCACCAGCAACCGCTCGGAATCGACCGGCGAAACGCCGTCGAGCACGACGTTGGCGAACACCAGCGGGATCGGCACCGTCGGCATGGCCTCGCGCGGCATGCCGAGGTATGCGGCGCTGCCGGCGACCAGCAGCATCACCAACGCGGTCAGGACCACGCGCGCGCGGGCCGCGCACAGGGCGATAAGGGCGCGCACCGGAGGCCGGCCCGCTTAGGCGCCGAGACGGGGGAAGAGCTTGGTGAGGATCGACAGGACGCCCGTGGGCATCAGCGGACCGCGCGTCACGGTCAGGCAGATGCACGGCTCGCCGGGGTCGGCGACGGGCTGGTGGACGGTGCTTTCGTCGGCGGTCTGCACGTCGCCGCGGGCGAATGAGCCCGAGGCGTCGGAATAGCCGCCGGCCAGCACCATGGTCATTTCTTCGCCGCCGTGGCCGTGGGTGGGCACGCGCGTGCCGGGCGCGATGCGCAACAGGCGCGCGCGGCGGCCCTCGGCGTTGACCGGCAGGTCGACGTAATCCACGCCGGCGGTCATGCGGCGCCAGGCGAAGGCATCGAGATCGCCGCCGACATAGTCGCGCAACGGACGCGGCAGAACGGTCGCGCTGTTGCCGCCGACCGCGGGCGCGGTGCGGATCGGCTTGGCGTTGCTGTTGGCGGCGCGCGGACCGGTTTCGGCCTCGACACGCGCCATGAGCTTTTCAAAGGCGTTGCCGGCCATGGGCGCGGCATCGATCGATTCGAACATCGCCCCGCCGGTGGCCTCGAGCGCGGCCACTTCGCGGCGGCAAGCCGGGCACAACGCGAGATGGGTGGCGACCAGCACGCCCGACGCTTCGTCGAGATTGCCGGTGGCGTACGCCCACAGCGTGTCTTCGTGCGGATGATGGTTCAGGGCCATCGTCGTCTCCACATCCCTTGGCTCTTGATCCTCGGCGCGGGATGTTGCGGCCACAATTGTAACCGAAACATCACGGCGAGAAAATTGCCTGTTCAGCCTGACCGCATCGCGGCAAGCCCATAGAAATAATGGGAAATTGCCAGGGCCGCGATCACGATTTCATCCATCTATACGCCGCTGCGTGACCGGCGGATTACACCCGGCCCCGGCGCGCCACCGACCTCGGCTTTTCCTGCGAAGGCCTTGTTTTCAAAGGGCCGCTGGCCAACGGCGGGCTGGGCGCGGGCAGGCGGCGTCGGTATAACTCGCCGATGCCCCCGCCGCCGACCGCTCCGAACCCGTTGCACATTGTCGTGGTGGACCCTTGGTTTCGCACTCCGGAGGCGGCGGGGTCGACCCGAACCCATGCCGTCGCCTGCGACCTAGCCCAGGCCGGGCATCGGGTCACCGTCTTGACGTTGGCGGGGGCGGCCGAGCACCCCGTCTCGAACTTACCATCGGGCGTGGCGTTGGACGCCGTTGCCACGCGCCATCGGCTGGCCTTCGGCCAGGAGCCATCGGCCGACGCGCGCGCCGAGGGGTATCGCGCCGGGTTCGCCCGCACCGTCAGATTGCGCGACGCCGATGCGGCGTTGATCGTGTGGCCCTCGACCCAGCTGGCCAGCGGCGCCATCGCCGCCTGCCGCCGCGCCGAGGTGCCTTATGTGCTCGATGTGCGCAACAGCCTTCGTGCCGACGCCGCGCCGAATTGGCTGCAACGCCGGCGTACGCGCCGGGTGCTGGCCGGCGCCTTTCGCGTGCTGGCGGCCAGCCCGGCGATCCGCGGCGAAGTCATCGG
>JANRJB010000132.1:0-8926 GCA_033764265.1 Rhodospirillaceae bacterium
GCGAGATGTGCCAGGCGCCGGGCGTGTAGTTGGCGGCCAGTGCGGTCACGTCGCCCGCGTTATAAGCGGCGATCACCGCCGCCTTGCGCGCGGTGAGCGCCTGGGCCAGGTCGTCCGCGGCCGCCGCGGCCCCGGCGGCGCTGAACACGCAGACGGCGAGCGCAAGCGCCCGCATCATACCGCGCCCAGAACTTCGTAGGCCGCGCGTTCGCCCGATTCCAGCGCGCCTTCCAGGCCGCGGGTGGACGCCGAGGTGTGCTCGCCGCAGAAGAACACGTTGTTAAAGGGCTGGGCCATGGTGGCCTGGAACCTGGCGATCATGCCGGGGCGCCAATAGGCGTACATGCCGCCGGCGTAGGGGTCGTTGACCCAGCTCCAGGCGCGTTCCAGCTTCACCTGGCCCTTGGTCGACGGGCGCAGGCGGGCGAGCTCGTCGATGTAGGCCGCGCCCGCGGCGTCCATGCTCATGCGGTTCAGCCGCATCGCCTGCTTGCCGGTCAGGAACACGTAGAGCGCGACGATGTCGTTGCCGACCTTGATCGGCGAGGCGCGGCCCAAGAGCGAATCCGACCAGATGCCGATCGGCAGCCCGTCGCTTTCCCAGAACTTGCCCTTGATCGAGAGATACGCGTGCCAACAGGTTCCATAGGGCATCGTGTTGACGGCCTCGGCCTGCGCGCCCGACAGGCCCGGATCGAACGCGACGAAGCGCAACGCGGAGAACGGCAGCGAGACGACAGCCGCCTGGCCGGTGAAGCTGCGCCCGTCGGCGGCCACCACCTCGACCCCGCCGCCGGCTTTGGGTCCTGTGCGGATGGCGCTGACCGGGGTGTTCAGGAACACGTCGCCCTTCAGCGCGGCGCGCATCGCCTCGGGCAGGCGCTGGTTGCCGCCCTCGAATTCCCAGAACTGCGGTTCGCTCAGCGCCTGGCTTTTGGCGAAGTTCCAGACGTGGAACATGTGTACCGACGACAGGTCGAACGGCGTGTGGCCGTAGCCGGGATTGGCGCCGAGGCCGAGTTCAATCGCCGCGTCGGAATGGCCGTGCTTGCGGAACAGTTCATAAAGCGAAGTGTCGTCCCGGGTGATCGCCGCCTCGGGCCAGGACTCCAGGTCCTCGAAGGTCTTGTAGCGGTCGAGCATACGGAAGCGGAACGAGTCGGGCGCGAGCGCCTTGTCCTCGTCCTTGAACGGGTTGCGGGCGTGACCCGCCCAGTCCTTGCGCCGGATGGTCTCGCCGCCGACGATGTAGGACCAGCCGAGCAGTTCGGACCGGCCGTCGCTGACCGCGGGCGTGCGGGCGATGCCCAGCCGCTCGGTCCAATCCAGGAAACGCGCGTACATCGAGCCGACCGAGGAGCCGCCGGCCTCGGGGTTGCCGGGCAGGTCGGTGAAGGTGTGGCAGCGCCCCCCGACGCGGGTCTTGGCCTCCACCACCACCACGCGCTTGCCCTGTTCTTCCAGAATGGCGGCGGCGATCAACCCCGACAGCCCGGCGCCGACGATCACCACGTCGGCGGATTGTGTCGCCGCGCGCAACGGGCGCGGCCGCAGCAACGGCGCGGCGAGCAGCGCGCCACCGCCAGCGAGCGTGGCGCGGCGTGACAGGCGGGTCGTGGTCATGCGGGTCTCCTTCCTGAGAAGCCCAAACTTTCGAAGCTCGATCCGGCTTGCGATCCGATGCGGTCGCCCCCCTCACCCTGCCCTCTCCCCCCATTCATTGGAATGGGGGGAGAGGGATACGTAGAGTTGGCGTGCGCGGAACGCGCGCGCCTACCTCGGAGTTGGGTGAGGGGGGAGACAACCACGTCAACCTCGATCCCATCACTCCGCGTCGCGGGCGACGCGGAAGCCGAAGTAGCCCATGTGCCGTTCCTCGGGGTCGCGGCCGGGCCAGGCGATGCGGTTGCGTTCCGGCGCGCTCATCCACGCCCCGCCGCGGGTGCCGCGCATCTCGCAGCCCGGTTCCCATTCCCAAGCGCGGCCGTCCTTGGGCCGGCCCTGGTGCGAGCCGGCGTAGCAATCCTGCACCCACTCCCACACATTGCCGATCATGTCGTGCAGGCCGAAGGCGTTGGGCTTGAACGAGCCGACCGGCGCCAGATCGGCGTGGCCGTCCTTGCAGGCGGCGTGGGTGAACGGCAGCGGATACTTTTCCTTCGATGAAATGTCGAAGGTGTTGGCCCAGTCGCAGGCGTCGTCGGGGTTATCGCCCCAGAAGCGCGAAGTGGTGGTGCCGGCGCGGGCGGCGTATTCCCATTCGGATTCGGTCGGCAGCCGGTAGGTTTTGCCCGCCTTCTTCGACAGCCAGGCGATGAACGCCTGGGCGTCGGTCCAGCTGACGCAGCCGACCGGATGATTGGGCTGCGGGTTGCGCGGCTGATAGGGGTTCTGCCAGGTGGCGTCGGGCTTGTCGACGAACTCGTTGTCCCAGACGCGGCAGCCCAGCTTGACCTGATAACCGGTGTCTTTCACGAAGGCGGCGAACATGCCGTGCGTGACCTCGGTCTTGCCCAGATAGAACGCGCGGCCGATGGTCACCTTCACCTGTGGCGCCTCGCCGCGCATCATGTCGGTCTCTTTCCAGGCCTTGTCGCTGCCCATCAGAAATTCGCCCGGCGGCACCAGCACCATCTCCGGGCAATCGGCGCAGTCCTTGACGGTTTTCGGCTGGGCGAGCGCGGGCGCGGCCAGCATCAGACATAAGGCGACTGCAAGAGCGCGCGAGACAGGCATGGCGTTTCTCCGCTGTTGGCGTGATGCGATTATGGCACTTCGCCGGGGGCGAGGTCGCGGGCGATGCGAAAGCCGACATCGGTGGCGCGATAATCGGCCGGCGCGCTGGACCGCTTGGCCGATCGCGCCGCGGCCGGCCGGCTGGACCACGCCCCGCCGCGCAAACCCCGTTCCTCGCAGCCGCCCTGCCACACCCAGGTCGAGCCGTCGGGCGGACGGCCCCAGTAGCTGCCGGTGTAGCAATCGCCCACCCATTCCCAGACGTTGCCGATCATGTCGTAGAGGCCGAAGGCGTTCGGCTTGAACGCGGCCACCAACGCCACGTCGTCGTAATTGTCCTTGCAGCGGGCATAGGGCACGGCGAAGGCGAAGGCGGCCTGTCCGGTGACGTCGAACACGTTGGCGTATTCGCACGCCAGCGAGATCGACACGCCCTCGAACGAATTGACGCCGAAGAACCGCGGCGCCGCGGTGCCGGCGCGCACGGCGTATTCCCATTCGCTTTCCGACGGCAGGCGATAGGCCTTGCCGGTCTTGGTGGACAGCCAGGCCGCGTAGGCCTGCGCATCGGCGAAGCTGATGCACACCGCGGCGTGATCGTCCTTGGGATTGCGCGGCTGGCGGGGCGCGCGCCAGTCGGCTTTTTCGTCCACGACCCAGCGGTCGTTCCAGATGCGGCAGCCGGGCGCGGGCTTGTAATCGGCGTCGCGGATGAACTCGGCGTATTGCTTGTAGGTGACCTCGGTGCGCCCCAGCGCGAAGGGCTGGGCGATGGTCACGGCCAGCGTCTGCGTTTCGCCGGTATCGGCGTCGTATTCCTCCGCGCCGCCGGGCGTGCCCATGACGAATTGGCCCGCCGGCACCACCACCATTTCCGGGCACAGCGGACAGTCGCGGAAAGTTTTCGTGCCGGGATTGACCTTGACCGGGTCGTCCTCGGCGGCCTGGGCGGAAACGCCCACCGTCGCGAAGCCCGTCACCATGATCGCCAACGCCAGCCATCGGATCATCGCAATTCCTCCGCCGTCAGGTCGCGCGCCACGCGGAATCCGCCGAAGTCGAAATGGTCGGTGGCGGTGGCGTCGCCGTGATAGCCGGGCCGCGCCCGTTCCACCGAGGTGAACCAGCCGCCGCCGCGCTGGATGACGCGCTTGCAGCCGCCCTGCCAGCGCCAGGCGCTGCCGTCCTTGGGCCGGCCGATGTGGCTTTTGGTGGCGCAGTCCTCGGCCCATTCCCAGACGTTGCCGATCATGTCGTAGATTCCGAAGGCGTTCGGTTCCAGCGATCCGGCCGGAGCGATGTCGGAAAAGCCGTCGACACATCCGGCATGGGGCCAGGCCTGGGGCGTGCGGCGCAGCGTGGTGATGTCGTAGACGTTGGCGTACTTGCAGCCGGCATGCGGGCTCTCGCCCCACGGATACAGCGCCGACGAGCCGGCGCGGGCGGCGTATTCCCACTCCGCCTCGGTCGGCAGCCGGTAGGCCTTGCCGGCGCGCGCGCTCAGCCAGTCGATGTACAGCTTGGCCTCGGGCCAGCTGACGCAGCTGACCGGGTGCTCCGGGCGCGGGTTGGCCGGCACGCCGGGATTGCGCCAGGTGCGGTTCGCGTCGTCGTCATAGCGATTGAGGCCGCGGTTCCACACCCGGCAGAGGATCTTCGGTTCGAACCCGGTCTCGCGGGCGAACACCTCGAACTCGCCGCGCGTGAGTTCGTAGCGTCCGATCAGGAACGGCCGGGGGATCGTCATCTCCACCGGCGGCATCTCGCCGGTTTCGTTGTTGATGTCCGTGCCCACGGGCGTGCCCATGCGGAACGCACCCGCGGGCACCACGATCATCTCCGGGCAGCGCGAGCAGTCCCTGAGCGTGTCGCCGGGGTTCAGCGGCGCGGCGTGCGCCAGCGTGACCGACGCGAGAAGCAGGGCGACAGGAATCATGGCGGCCGTCATGGCGCCTCGCCGGGGTCCAGATCGCGCGCGATGCGAAAGCCCAGGAAGGAATAACGGTCCGACGGCGGGTCGCCGGCCGGGAACGCCACGCGGGCGCGGTCGGGCGCGGTCATCCAGCTGCCGCCGCGCAAGACCCGGTCGGAGCAATTGGGCCACAGCCACGGCTCCTGATTTTTCGGCCGGCCGATCTTGGAGGTGGTGAAGCAGTCCGTCGCCCATTCCCAGACGTTGCCGATCATGTCGTGCAGGCCCCAGGCGTTGGGAAACAGCGACCCGACCGGCGCCAGATCGGCGAAGCCGTCGACGCAGGCGGTGTGCTGCCAGGCCAACGGGTAGGCCTTGAGCGAGGTGATGTCGTAGGTGTTGGCGTAGGCGCAACTCAGGCTGTTGTCCTCGCCCCACGGCCGGCGGCCGGTGCTGCCGGCGCGGGCGGCGTATTCCCATTCCGCCTCGCTCGGCAGGCGGTAGCGCTTGCCGGTCTGGGCCGATAGCCAGCGGGCATAGGCGACCGCGTCGTCCCACGACACGCAGGTGACGGGATGGGCGTCGGTGGCCGGCGTGGTCAGGCCGTTGTCGCGCCAAGTGCGGCCGGGCACGTCGGAGAAGCGCTGGTTGGCCTTGTCCCAGATCCGGCAGAAAGGAATGTCGGGCGCGTACGCGGCGGCCTGGACAAAGACAGCGTACTCGGCGCGGGTGACCTCGACCTTGCCGAGCGCGAAGGCGCGTTCGATGACGATAGTCATCAGTCCCGATTCGGCGCGGCCGCGGCCGACCAGGTCCATCTCCGGTGATCCGGGCGGCGAGCCCATGGCGAAGCGCCCGGCGGGGATCACCGCCAGTTCGGGGCAGGTGGGACAATCCTTCAGGGTGCGGATGTCGCCCGATTGGGCGTGGGACGGACCGGCCAACGGCGCCAGCAGTGCGAGCAGGCACAGCGCGATCGCGCACGCTGCCCGCGCGGCTTGCCCGCAGCCCTGTCGCATCGGCCCTCTCCCCCGCGCCGCCGGATCACATCCCCGGCTGCGGAGTGTAGAGCATGGCCCCAAGCCCTGGGAACGGAATTCGCGAAAGTGCGTGGGCGATCAAGCGGCTAGGAAAGGCAATGGGGTCAGAGTAAATTGCTTTTTCAATTTACTCTGACCCCATTGCCGCCATTGCCGCAGCATGATGACTACGCCACCGCGAAGCCGATCGACTTGAGCGGCAGGCGGCGGATGCGCTGGCCGGTGGCGGCAAAGATGGCGTTGGCGATGGCCGGCGCGACCGCCGGCACAGAGGATTCGCCGACGCCGCCCGGTTTTTCGCTGCTGGGCACCAGATGCACGTCGATCGCGGGCGTGGTCGCCAGCGTGACCTGCGGGTAGTCGTAGAAGTTGCCCTGCTTGACTGCGCCCTTCTCGATGGTGATTTCGTCGAACAGCGTCGCCGACAGGCCGTAAACGATGCCGCCCTCAAGCTGGGCGATGACGTTGCTGGGCTCGATCAACCGGCCGCAGTCGGCCGCGCAAACGATGCGCTCGACCTTCAGCCGGCCGTCCTTCACCGACACCTCGGCCACCTGGACGATGATCGAGCCGAAGCCCGGTGTGAACGCCACGCCGCGACCGTGGCCCGCCGGCAGCGGCGAACCCCAGCCCGACTTCTCGGCCGCCAGGTCGAGCACCGCGATCTCGCGCGCCTTGCCGGCGAGCAGTTCGCGGCGGAATGCGATCGGGTCCTTGCCCGCCAGCGTGGCCATCTCGTCGATCATCGCCTCGGAGAAGAAGCCGTTCTGCGACGACGCCACCGAGCGCCAGAAACCGATCGGCACGTTGGGCGCTTTCTCGACGAAATCGATCAGCGTGTTGGGGATGGCGTAGTTCATGTTGATGGCGCCGCCGACCACGGTGGGATCGGGGATCGGCAGCGGCCGCTTCTGGAACGCTAGCAATGACGGCCCGACGGCGGTGGCGTGCACGGCCGCGAGCTTGTTGTCGGCATCCAGCGCGGCCCGCATGCGGATGGTGACGGCCGGGCGGTAATAGTCGTGCTGAATGTCTTCCTCGCGCGTCCAGTACATGCGCACCGGGCGGCCTTTGACCGCCATGGCGATCTGCACGGACTGACGGGTGAAGTCCATTTCCCATTTCCGGCCGAACCCGCCGCCGGCGAAGGTGTTCTGCAGCTTGACCTTTTCGAGCGGCAATCCGGTCAGCTTGGCGGCCAGATCGCGCGCCGCGCCCTGCTGCTGGGTCGGCGACCAGACGGTGCATGCGTCGTCGGTGACCAGCGCGGTGGAGGCCATCGGCTCCATGCAGGCGTGCGCCAGGTAGGGCACCTCGTAGATCGCTTCGACCTTCTTGGTGGCCGACGCCAGCACCGCGGCCACGTCGCCGCGCTTGGACGGCGGCAGCGGTTTGGCAGGCTCGTCCAGCGCGGCGCGGAACTGTTGCCGCAAATCCTCCGACGACCAGTTGTCGTTACCCTTGGCGTCCCACTCGATCTTGGCGGCGTCGAGCGCCTTCTTGGCCTGGAAGAAGTTCTGAGCCACGGCGGCGAGGCCCGCCGTACCCGAGCCGTTGTCGACCGGCACCAGCGCCACCACGCCCGGCACCGCCATGGCGGCGGCCTCGTCGTAGGCCTTGATCGCGCCGCCGGCCACCGGCGAGGAGGTCAGCGTGGCGACCAACAGACCGTCGAGCTTCACGTCCGCGCCGAAGTCGGCGCTGCCGTCGACTTTCAGCGGCGTGTCCTTGCGGATGAAGTCCTTGCCGATCAGCTTGTACTGATCGATCGGCTTCAGTTTCGGTTCCGCGGGGATCGGCAGCTTGGCCGCCGCGGTCGCGACCGCGCCGAAGGTCACGCTGCGGCCCGAGGCGTCGTGATGGATCATGCCGTTCTCGGCGCGGCACGCGGCGGCGTCCACCTTCCACTGCGCCGCGGCGGCGGCCACCAGCATCTCGCGCGCCTGGGCGCCGGTTTTCAGCAGCAGGTCCGAATAGCCGATGATGGCGTCGGAGTTGCCGGTGCTCTGACGCTTCTTGGCGGGATTGGCGTAGGGTTCCTCGGCGGTGGCCAGCCGGACCTGCACCGCGCTCCAATCGGCCTCCAGCTCCTCGCACAGGATTTTCGGCAGGCCGGTGTAGACGCCCTGGCCGATCTCGCAGCCCGGCACGGTAATGAAGACGGTATTGTCGGGCGTGATCTGTACATAGGCATTGAGCGCCTGGGCATCGGGCGCAGTCTCGCCCGGCAGGGCCGCGTTGCTCCGGCCGGCCGGCAGTGCCACCGCCAGCGTCAGACCGCCGGCAGCGCCGGCCAAGAGGTCGCGGCGGCTGAGGTCGGCGGCGGAGAGCATCGGGCGGGTGTTCAGATGGGTCATGGTGGGCCTCGCAAACGATGTCGGGTGCCGGGCGGCGGACTTGTGGGTACAGTCTTTAGCATATGGGGCGGGGTCGCCAAAGCGGCCGGCACTGTCTCGAACATGGGGAGGTATCCATGACCGACACAAGCAAGACGGCCCACCTGATCGCCCGGCGAGGACTGGTGCTGGGGCTGTCGGCGACGACATTTGCTGGTTCGGCGGCGGCGGCCGGGGGCGCAGTACTGGTGGTCGGTGGCAGCGGCCGCACCGGCAACCTGGTCATGCGCGACCTGATGGCGCGCGGGCTCGCGGTGCGCGGTCTGGCCCGGCGGATCGACCAGGCCCGCGCCGACCTGCCCGACGCCTCGTGGTTCGCCGGCGACGTGCGCCAGCCGGCGACGCTGGCCCCGGCCATGGCGGGTGTGGATACGGTGGTCTACGCGGTCGGCGGCACCCGCGAGCACGACCCCAGCAACGACGCCGAAGCGCTGTTCAACCGCGGCGTGGTCGATACGATCGGGGCGGCAAAAACGGCCGGCACGCGGCACATGGTGCTGCTGTCCTCGGCGGGCGTGATGCGCATCGGCAAGGCCGACGCCGACCCGCTGCATGCCGTGATGGTGGCCAAGAAGGCGGGCGAAGACGCGCTGAAATCGAGCGGGCTTGGCTACACCATCGTGCGCACCTACGGCGTCTGGGACAAAACTGACGGCGAGCTTGGCGTTTTACTGCTTCAGGGCGACCGGGGTTACGCCGGCCGATTGATGACCGCTCGCCGCGACATCGCCAAAGTGTTGGCCGAATGCGCGGTCAACCCGGCGGCGAGCCGCGTCAGCTTCGAGATCGTCAACGTCGCCAGCCCCGATGCCGACCTGTGGCGCATGGATCTGGCCAAACTG
>JANRJB010000142.1:0-1781 GCA_033764265.1 Rhodospirillaceae bacterium
GGTGCCGATCCGGCCCGTGTGGCGCCGCGGGCCGGCGATGCCCGGCTGGTTACCTTGTTCGCCGCCCGCGCCGGTACCCGCGATCCGGTTCAGCCGTTCCGCGACCTGCGCGGCATCGTCGATCGCGCGCTGGGCGCCGCCCGGGCCATGGGCCGCGACGACATCACCCAGGCCCGCGCCGCGGCCCATGCGGTGATGGCCGTGCGGCCCGACCTCAGTTCCGGCGATGCGCTCAAGGCGGTGTTCCGGCTGCGGGCGAGCGGCGCGGTCTAGCTTCGGTTACTTCTTCAGCGCAACCACGAACACGCGCGGCATCACGAACAGCACCTTGCCGTCGGCGCGCGGCGGGTAGGCTTTTTTCGTCAGCGCCGCGTAATCGGCGATCAGTGCCGCATGGTCGGTCTTGTCGAGAACGCTCAGGTACGGCACCAACCCGGTGCTCGACATCCACTCCGCCACCGGCGCGTCGCCCTCGAGCACATGCACATAGTGCGTCGTCCACAGGTCGATGTCGGCAGCATGGGGCGCCAGAAGGTCGTAGTAGTCACCGATCGGCAGCGGGTCGTCGTGCGGCTCGACCTGGGACAGCTTTGCGGCCCAGCGCGGCATGGTCTTCAGTGTCCGGATACAGTCGTGCGCCGGCTCGATGCCCGAGCGCGGAATCTGAAACGCGAAAGTGCCGCCCGCGGCCACTTGCGCAAACAAGCGCGGAATCAGCACGGGATGATTCGGCACCCAATGGAAGGCGGCGTTCGCGAACACCATCGCTGCCGGCGAGGGGGCCGACCACGTCGCGATATCCCCCTTCTCCCATCGGATGCCAGCATCGGGGAACTTGCGGCGTGCCTCGGCCAACATGTCGTCGGAGGAATCAACGCCGGTAACGCTGCGGTCGGGCCAGGCGTCTTTCAGACGCTTGGTCACCGTGCCAGGGCCGCAACCGAGATCGTAGATCGCCCCCGGGGTTTTGATCGTCAGGCGCGGCAGCAAGTCGTCGGCTGGCCGTGCGCGATAGGCGGCGTAGCGCAAGTAGAGTTCGGGGTTCCAGGTCTGGGTCATGGGGCTGCCGGCTTGCGGCACCAGAACACGAACATGTGGGCGAAGCTGTCCGGTCGGCGACGCTCGAAATCGTCCCAGCGGTCGAGATCGCGCCCCGCCGGATCGCCGGGGTTTTCGCCAAGGTAAGCCGCCAGGTCAAGACCGGGCGATGGCACGAAGCCCAGGAACTCCAGGCCTGCGCCGGACAACAGGTCTTTCAGCCCGCGCGGGGTGAAGCGCAGTTCCTGCACGTTGAAAACCAAATCGTGCAGGGCGTCGAGGGAGAAAAAGTCGATGGACTCGACGACCCCCCGTGCCGGATCGGCCGAGGGCAAGGCGGCGACCGCGGCGCGAAAGCGGCGCATGCCGTCCGGCGCATCGCCAAAGCCATGGCGCGCCGCGAACGCGCGGGCGGCGATCACGGCCGCACGCCCGCGTTCGCTGTACAGGCCCAGCTTCATCGTGCCGCCGGGTCGCAACACGCTCGCCAGCGCCGCCAGCCCCGCAGCCGGTTCGGCCATGTGGTGCAGCACGCCGACGCATTCGATCAGGTCGAACTCGCGTCCCAGCCGATCGATCGACAACAGGTCGCCGACCGCGAAGGCGATGCGGCCAGGGGCGAGGCGGTCGGCCATATGCTGCGCGTAAGCCAAACTGGCGCGGCTCAGGTCGACGGCGAACACCTCGGCCTGTGGGAACTGCAACGCCAGGCCCACGGCGCCCTGGCCGGTGCCGCACCCGGC
>JANRJB010000294.1:0-8620 GCA_033764265.1 Rhodospirillaceae bacterium
ACGTCGGTGCGCGCCCAGCGGCCGATCTCGGTCACGTCGATGTCCAGGTGAATCAGCGGCACGCCCGCGGGCGGCAGGGTATAGCGCTTGGTGGCGATCTCGCCCAGCTTGCAGCCGACCACCAGGATGCAATCGCTGGCGGCCATCAGGTCGTTGGCGATTCGGCTGAAGCGGCCGAACAGCCCGACCGACAGCGGGTACGTGCAGGCAATCGCGCCCTTGCCGCTCAGGGTGTGCGCCACGGGAATGCTGCGCTTGTCCGCCAGCGCCAACAGCGCCGCGCTTGCGCCGGACAGGTGTATGCCGCCGCCGGCCAGGATCAGCGGACGCTGGGCGCGTTCCAGCAGCGCCGCGGCGCGGGCGATGTCGCGCCCGTCGGGGCGCGTGCGCCGGGCGGGAATGCCCGCCAGCGCCGGATCGGCGTGAAGCTCCGCGTCGGGCAGTTCGCACTCGGCGTGGCTCACGTCCTCGGGGATGTCCAGGATCACCGGCCCGGCGCGGCCCGAGGTGGCGGTGGCGAAGGCCCGGCGCGCGAACTCCGGCACGCGCTCGACGGCTTCCACCCGCAACACGTCCTTGGCCAGCGGGCGCAAGGCGTCGAGCTGGCGGGTTTCCTGCGTCATGTTGCGATGGGCGAAGGCCCGGTGCGCGTCGCCGGTGATCGCCAGCATCGGAATGCCGGCGTTGGTGCATTCGGCCAGCGCGGTCGCCAGGTTGGTGGCGCCGGGGCCCAGCGTCGCGTCGCACACCGCGACCCGGCCGGTGACGCGGGCCGCCGCATCGGCGGCGAAGGCCCCGGTGCGTTCGTCGTTGATCAGGATGTGGCGGATGCCCAGCCGGCGTACGCCGTCGTAGTACGGCAGCAGCTGGAAGCCGCCCATGCCGAAGGCCAGCTCGACGCCGTGCCGTTTGACCATCTCGGCCAGGAAATAACCGCCGGCGGCTTTCATGGCCGGCCCCCCGCAACCGGGTCTTTCTCTAGCGCGGCGACAAGGCTTTGCAGCGGCTGGCCGATGCGCGCGCCGAGCACGGCGGCGGCGGCGTTGACCGCCGAGATCACGCCGTGACGATAGGTCGACTCTGCTTCGCCGATGCGGGCGCTGGTGTGGGCCACGGCCACGCCGGCGATACCGCGAGCCTGAAGCGCCGCCAGGCGCGCGATGCCTGCGCCGTCCTTGCCCACGCCCGCATCGTTGAAGGCCGCCAACAGTACCGGCGCCTTGACGGCGTGGGCGGGGTCGCGGCCCGGCAGGCCGCCGTGCGAGCCGGTGATGACGATGGCGCCGGCATCGGCGGGCCGGATTTCGGACGCGGAGTCCATCAGCCACACCGCCACCGGCGCGGCGCGCAACCGCCGGCGCGTGTCGGGCGCGGGTGGCGGCGTGTCGGCCACTGTGGCCGTGTTTCTCGCCAAGGCGGTGGCTGCGTCGCGGCACGGCTGTCCGGGCCGCACACCCAGCACGAGCGCCGTTTCATTGGCGTGCGAGATCACGCCATGCGCCATCGTCTCCGCCCCCTCACCGATGCGCGCGCTGGTGTGCGCGACCGCCGCCGCGGCGATGGCGAAATCGTCGAGCAAAGGCAAACCGGCGACGCCGGCGTCGTCGCGGCCGAGGCCGGCGTCGTTGAATACCGCGGCCCGCACGCCCTTGGACACGGCGATGGCCGCCGCGGCGATGCCGCCGTGCGAGCCGGTCACTGCCACCGCGCCGCGCGCGGCGGCGCCCAGATGGGTGATGCTGTCGGCCACCAGCGGCGTCAGGGATGTTGCGACCGCGTTCATCACACCACCACGCCGGCGCTGGTGTGAATGACCTGGCCGGTGACCTGGCGGCTGCCGGGCAGCACAAGGAACGCCACCGCGGCGGCGACGTCGTCGGGCGTCGAGACGCGATGAAAAAAGTTCTCCAGCGGTCCGGCGCTGACCGCGGCCTGCATGCCGGCCTCGTCGCGCAGGCCCTTCTGCAGCGGCGTGGCGGTGACGCCGGGCGCGACCGCGTTGACGTTGATGTCGTGCTTGGCCAGCTGCGCGGCGGCGATGCGGGTCAAGGCTTCCAGCCCGGCCTTGGCCACGCCGTACGCAAGCCGCGTGCCGACCGCGCGGCTGGCGGAACTGGAACTGATGCTGACGATGCGCCCGCCGCGCCCCTGGGCGACCATGCGCCGTCCGGCGGCGCGGATCAGCCGGCGCGGGATGGTGAGATTGACGAGCTGCATGCGCGCCCAGTCGGCATCGTCGTCATCCTCCAGCACGTCGCGGGTGCGCCCGGCCTCGGACGATGCGTTGACCAGAATGTCGACGCCGCCGAGCGCATCGACCACCTGGTCCACCAGATCGGCGATGGCGCCGGCGGCCGCCAGATCGACACCGAAGGCGCGCGCGGCGCGCTTGTCCTCGGCCGGCGGCAACGCGCGCACCAGCGCTGCGGTCGCCTCGGCGGCGGTGGGGTCGCGGTCGGCCGCGGCGATCACCGCGCCGTGCGCGGCCAGCTGCAGCGCGCAGGCGCGGCCGATGCCGTCGCCGGCGCCGGTGATCAGAGCGATCTTGCCCGCCAATTGCCCGGTCATGCGCAGGTGCCAATCAGCTTGCGACGCGCAAAGGTTCGGTTGCGTTTAAGTCCGCCAGTTGCGGCATGACCGCGGACTTGAACAGGTGCATCGACGCGGCGCGCTGCTCCAACGTGCCCCAGTCGCGGCCGGTGACCATCAGGAACGTGTCGAAGCCGCCGGCCTCGGCGTGGAAGGCGCGGATGCGCGCGGCCACCGTGGCGGGCGAGCCGATGAACATCAATCCGGCGTCGAGCAGCGAGGCGAACGTCACGTCGGCCACGGTCGACCCCGGCGCGCACCAATCCTTGTAGTTGACCGGAAAGTGCCTGCGGTTGAAATCGATGTGGCGCTGCCAGTCGCGTTCCATGTCGCGCACGGCTTTCTCGTCGGTGTCGGCGACGTACACGCCGCGCACCGCGGTCAGGCCGCAGCCGTGCGGGCCGCGGCCCGATTCCGCCGACGCCGTGTGCAACAGGTCGGACAGGCGGCGGATTTCGACGGAGCGCGCGAACTGCGAGGTGAGCAGGCCGAAGCCGCGTTCCACCGCCATGCGCAGCAGGATCGGGTTGCCGGTGGCCACGTAGATCGGCGGGTGCGGCAGTTGCACCGGCTTGGGATAGACGCTGATCGCCTTGCCGCGATAGTGCTTGCCGGTGTGATCGAACGGCTGGGTCTCGACGAAGCAGCGCATCATCAGGTCGATGCCCTCGACCATCATCTCGTGGGTCTGTTCCCACTCGGTGCCGCGCTGGCCCCAGCCCGACACCGGCCCGCCGCGGCCGAAGCCGAACATGTATCGACCGTTGGTCAGCTGATCGCACACCGCGGTTTCGACCGCGACCTGAACCGGATGATAGAGCGCCAGGCGGCGGATCGCCGGACCGAGCCGGATGGATTGCGTGATGCGGGACAACGCGCAGATCATGTGATCGGGCGCCGGCAGCGCATCGGGGAGCCATGTCGACCCGGTGTGCTCGCTGATCCACGCCTCGTCGAGCCCGAGCCGGTCGGCGACCACGATCTCCTCGATGTCCTCTTGCCACGACCGCGCGACATCGGCGCGCGCCCGCTGCTGATTGCAAAACACCCCGAACCGCATGCCCGTTCCCTTCCCCACAGCTGACTGGGTGGTGCCATCCCATCCCGCGCGAAACTTAAGAGTGCGACCAGAGCGCCCCGCCCGATCAGTCACCACGCGCGGGGCGACCCCCGGAAAAGCGTCCCGGCCATCTCCATCCGCGGTGCCCAAACTCATGAGTTCCGTATATAGAAACCGTGTTCCTACATGAAGAACTCATCATGGCAAGTCAAGCGAAGTTTGCTCGAAACCATGCGACATACCCCCTTTGCAAAACACTGGTCGCACGACACCTGTCCGCCGCTATTTTTCGAGGGCGAGTCCGACCTCGGCGGCGATGCGCAAGCCCAGCTGCTCGGCATGGGTGCCGGTGGCCGGGCCGGCGATGCCGAGCCCGCCGCGGCACGACCCGTCGTCCGCGCGAATCACGAACGCACCCGCCGACGGCAGCAACACGTGCGCGCCGAGGCCGGTGAGCGCGGCCATCACGCCGGGATTGGATTGCCAGTGACCCATCGCAGCGGCCGGCGAGCGGCGCAGCGCCGCGGCGGCGCGCGCCTTGGCCAGCGCGAGATCGACGTAGAAGTGGCCGATGGTTTCCGCGCGGCGAAAGGCGAGCAGGTGGCCGCCGGCATCGACCACGGCGATGGCAACGTCGCGGTCGGCGGAATCGGTGGAAGCCGCGCACACGGCGATGAAGCGCCACGCCTGATCGGCCGTGAGCAGCGCGGTCATTTTCGCGCCGCGGCGACGACGCGGCGGATCATCCGCCGCGACAACGAGCCCAGCGTATCCTCGATGCGTTCGGCCAGTCGCTGGGCGTGATCTCGCAGGAAATCCACCAGCTCGCTTTCGCGGCGCGGCGGCAGGCGGTCGGTGATGGTGGCCAGGCTGATGGCGGCGATCGGCAGGCCGTTGCTCGCCACTACCGGCACGGCGATGGCGCTGATGCCTTCGACCACGCGGCCGTCGGTGCGCACGTAGCCCTGCTTGCGCGCCTGGTCCAGCGTGGCCAGCAACGCGTTCTCCTCCAGGCCGGGATGCTGCCGCGCCAGCCGCGCATTGTCGCGCACGATGCGGCGCATTTCCGGCTCCGGCAGCGCCGCAAGCAGCGCGATCGAGCCCGCGCCGGCGCCGAGCGGGCTGCGGTCGCCGACGTCCATCGCGAAAATCTTGATCGGGTGGTTGCCCGACACGCGCGCCAGGCAGACCGCCTGATTGCCGGCGCGCGCGGACAGGTACACCGTGTCCTGCGTGCGCGCAGCGATCTCCTCGACCACGTCGAGCCCGAGGTCACCGAGGCCGAGGCGATTGGCGGCGATTTCGCCCAGGCCCACCAGCTTGAATCCCAGGAAATAGATGCGCGTGACCGGGTCCTGATCCAGCAACCCGGCTTGCACCAGCGCCGTCAGCAGGCGATAGGCGGTGGACTTGCCGAGCCCGGCTTTGGCGACCACGTCGGTCAGGCGCACGCCCTCGCCGCCCGCGGCCGCGACGATATCGAGCACGTCGGCGGCCTTGCGCACGGTCTGCACCGCGTCGGCGGGCTGCGGCTTGCCAGCCTCGCCGGGCGAGGGGTCGTCGTCGGGCGCGGGGTCGTCGTTGACCGGCGGCTTGGCCGTGGCGCTCATGTCGTTCCCCTGCGCATGCAGCCCTCTAGAGAATGAACAACGGATTGACCGGCGAACCGGTGCCGCCGACCAGCGGCAAAGGTGCGACGACCAGCATACCGGCGCTGCGCCCGGCCGCGCGGCACGCGGCCACCGCGGTATCGAGCGAGCAGTTGTCGATCAGCGCGATGCCCAGCTCCCACAGCGCCGCGTGCGGCACCAGAGGCCAGCCCAGCTCGAACGGCTGGGCATCCATCAGGTCCCACGCCAGCACGGCGACATCGTGCGCGCGCAGGAACTTGAGCGCGGTCAGGCTGAGGCCGGGATGCGGATCGGTGTTGGGGTTCCAGTCGGGCCGAGCGCGCTCCAGCGCGTCGCGACCGGCATGTACGATCACCGCATCGCCGGCGCCGATCGTCACGCCCTGGGCGCGCGCGACAGCCTCGAGTTCGTCGCCGTGCACCGGCCGGTCGAATTCCACATGCTCCACGCCGCGATGGCCGGCCACGTCCAGCAGCACGGCGCGCGTGATGACGCCCGACTTCCAGTGCTCCAGTCCGCCCCAGCGCGCGCCCTGGGGCGCGAGTTCGGCGTTGGGGTCGCGGCCGTTCCACATGCCGCGCTCGCCCCAGGCATGGCACAGGGCGTCGATGTGGGTGCCTTGATAGCCGTGGACGTGCAGGCCGAGGTATTCGCCCGCGCCGCCGCCGGGCCGCGCCGTGTCCGGGCGGGGCGCGTGATGGAACCAGCGCACGAAGTGCTGCACCGGTTGCGGGTTGGCGGGACCCGGCCGCGTCATCAGGTCGCGCGCGAGCGAGACGCAGCGCCCCTGCCGCACTTCGGCGGCGGCGGCGGCGCGTTTGGCGTCGTCGATCAGGTTGAGCGCGCCCTTCTGGTCGTCGGCGCCCCAGCGGCCCCAGTTGCTATTGGCCCGCAGCCAGGCGCGCCAGTCGTCACGGTTCAACACTACGTTCGCCATGGCCGCGTACGCGCCTCCGCATCACCCACGCCCGGCATTGTGCACCGGCGCGGCCGGAAACACACGGGGCGCGTGGTCTAGAAATCGACCGCCAGGCGCAGGCCGAGCTGGCGCTTCTTGGCCGGCGTCATGACCACGGCCTGCTGATTGCCGAACTCGAGCGGGAACAGCGTGCCCTGGTCGGCGGAGAAATCGCTGAACCGCGCGCCGGCCAGGTACTGATCGTTGTTGAACAGGTTGGTGGCGAACGCCTCGATCCGCAGGTTCTCGCGCTCGACGCCGAGGCGCAGGTTGAAGATCGCCGCGTCGCCGATCCAGGCGAAGTTCTTTTCGTCGACGTAACGCTTGCCGGTGTACTGGCCGTCGGCGCGCACGAAGTAGTTCCAGTTCGCGGTCAGCGCGTCGGTCCAGGTGGCCGCCAGCGTGCCGCTCCATTTCGGATACATCACCGGCCGGCCGCCGTCGCACACCAGCCGGCCGTCGGGCTCGGCCGGGGCGTAGTTGTTCGTGAAGCCGCATTCGAAGTTCTTGAACTCGGCGCCGGCGTAGTTGAGCGCGCCGTCGATCGTCAGGTTGTCGGTCAGCGCGGCCGACCCCTCGGCCTCGAGGCCCTTCAGGTCGGTGTCGAAGCCACCGACCACCAGGCTGGCGATGCCGGTGGCGCCGTTGGCGCGCGTGAACAGAATCTGCGTGCGCGTCTTCTGGTTTTTCCACTGCATGTAGTAGGCGACGACGCTGGTGTTGACGCGGCCGTCCAGCCACCGCTGCCGCCAGCCGAGCTCGTAGTTGTCGAGCGTTTCCTCGGCCACGAACAGCTGCGAGGACGGCGCCAGCGCCAGGATGCGGTTGACGTCGTCCTGACTGTTGGCCAGCAGCCCGCCGTTGAAGAAGCCGGGGTTGTTGCCCTTGGAATAGGTCGCCCAAAGGTTCGTGGCTTCCATCGGCGTGAACTGCACGGTGACGCGCGGCAGGAAGGTGTCGAACGAGTCGGCCAGCACCAGGCCCTGGCCGCCGCCGGTGTCGACCACGAATGGGGCGAACAACGGACTGACGGTCTGGATGGTGACGGATTGGGCCGAGATGCGATCGTGCTGCCAGCGCCATTCGAACTGCAGCGAGACCTGCTCGGTGACGTCGTAGCCGACGCTGCCGAAGACGCCGGTGGTTTCGCCCGAGTTGCGCGGCGGCGCGTCGAGCGGCGGCAGCACGCACGGACAGCGCAGGTCGGTGACACGGCCCAGCACCACGTCGAGGTCGTTGGCGGCGAACGGCGCGGTCAACGTGATGCCGCCGTCGGTGCCGATGATCGGCTCGCCGCTGCCGTACTGGGCGATGAAGCTGGCCTTGAACCACGACGCGCCCAGCATCCAATCAAGCGGACCGTCGTCGCCCGAGGTCAGCCGCGCCTCGGCCTGCTTGGTGGTCATGACCTGCGGGTCGCGGCCGTACCAGTTGCCGATGCCGGTGAAGTCGAAGTCGCGCACGGTCGCCACGCGTTCGCGGCCGTAACCGCCAAGCACGGTGAAGGTGGCTCCGTCGAGCACACCGCCGAACGGCAGGCGGTAATCGAGATTGGCCGACAGGCGCGTCTGCAGCCGCTTGTTGCCGACGCGGTCGAGGAACGGCACGCCCTTCACCTTGGGCAGCACCTGGTTCCAGAAGCGCACGAAGTCGGGCGTCAGCGCGGTGTTGGAGTCCACCAGCTGCGGGGCGACTGGCACCTCGCCGCAGACGAAATCCGTCAACGGCCCTTGCGCGGGGATGTTGCGGCGGAACAGCGCGCGCCAGCCGGGGTTCTGCGCGAAACAGGTGGTGAGGCCGATGTTCGTGCCGCGCCGGCCGAGCGGGCCGCTGATCAGCACCGCCGGCGTCGAGCCGTCGTTGTCGCGCGCGTGCAGCGCGTTGAGCTTGAGATCGAGGTCTTCGGTCGGCGTGGCGAACAGCGCGCCGCTGAAAGCGTCGGTGCGCTGGCGGCCGAGATCGCCGCCGTCCGAGGCGCGATACTGACCGTCGGTGCCGAAGCTCTGCACGAAAACGCGGTAGCCGAGCTTGCCCTTCACCAGCGGGCCTTGGTGCGCGCCCGACAGATCGTAGGTGGTATCTTCGGCGAACGAGGCGGTGGCGCGGCCCGAATACTCCTCGGTGCTCGGGGTCTTGGAGATCATGTTGACCGCGCCGGCGAACGTCGAGCGGCCGAGCCAGGCCGACGACGGGCCTTTGACGATCTCGATCCGCTCGATGTTCTCGGTGCCCAGGCTCGAGACGCCGGACGAGACATAGATGCCGTCCAGGAACGCCGAGCCGATCTGGCCGAACGGCTCGGTGATCTCGCCGCCCAGGCCGCGGAAACGGATCTGGGTGTAGATGCGCCCCGGCGCCTGGATGCCCTGCTCGTTGTACTGG
>JANRJB010000153.1:0-4007 GCA_033764265.1 Rhodospirillaceae bacterium
CAACGAGTTGCCGGAGTACTCGAACGCCCCATTGTCGATCGAGGCCGAGAACGACATCTCGCTGCGTTCGGTGATTATGCCGAGATGATCGAACAGCGCGGTTAGATTGGGATAAGTGCGCTCGTTGTAGACGATGAACCCGGTATCAACCGGGATTTCGCAACGCTCGCCCCCTAATATAGCGTCCACGCCGACGGTGTTGCAGTGGCCGCCAACCCAGGGGCCTTTCTCGTACACCGTTACCTGATGTCGTTCGCTGATCATCCAGGCCGCCGACAATCCGGCTACGCCCGTTCCAATCACGGCAATTTTTGAACGCACAGAGTCTGACATGCTCTTCCAGAACCGAGTTTGTTGGTGAGCCACGGCCATAGCCGTGCCGCGCGATGAGCCGTCGGGTCGCGACGGCCGGTTCATTCTTGCCGGGATTGCCGCGAACTTTGAAGCGGAAACATAGCAGCCGACGAGCGGCACCCTCTGCTGGTCAGGTCACGCGTGGTCCCCGCCGGGGCCCAACGGGACTCAAGGTTGAGCTGTTCCATCACTCTTACGTGACCTGCCTGAGCACGGACCAACGTTGCCTGGCGGATTAAGGGCTTTTCCGGGGAAATCGTCAGGCATGATCCACGGCGTCCTGGACCCCGTAGAAGTTAAGAATTTTGGGGTTGAGGGTAGGCATTAATCATGCTTCAAACGGCAGTGGCGCAATGGAACGGTGATCGCCTGCGGGCGGCACCCCATGCAAAGTTGTCTCTGGTGCCAGCGGCGAAGGCCGCGGATCAACCTGCACCTGTCTCAACAGTGAACCACCAGCCGGTTTTGCAAAGCGATTTCTCTGAATTGGTCAAGGCGGTTGCAACCGCCCGCGACCGGGACGCGTTTGCGCGCCTGTTCGACCACTACGCCCCGCGCTTGAAGTCTTTTCTTATGCGTCAGGGTGCTGACGACACCCAGGCCGAGGACATCGCGCAGGAGACCATGCTGGCCGTATGGCGCAAGGCGGCGATGTTCGACCCGGCCAAGGCCTCGGCCGGTACCTGGATTTTCACCATCGCGCGCAACTTGCGCATAGACGCCATCCGCAAGGCGCGCCGGCCCGAATTCGATCCTGACGATCCCGCGTTTGTGCCCGATCCTGAGCGTCCCGCCGATGAAGCGATGGACGCCGAGCAGATGGGCCGCAAGGTGCGTGCCGCCCTGGCCGAACTCCCCGAGGAACAGGCCGCCGTGGTGCGCCTGTCGTTCTTCGAAGACAAGCCGCATGCCGAAATCGCCGAACAGTTGGCACTGCCATTGGGAACCGTAAAGTCCCGTCTGCGGCTGGCGATGCGCCGCATCAAGTCGTTCCTTGGAGACAACGAATGAACAATAACAAGACTTCCACGATGGTCATGTCCAAGTCCGCGACGGTGCGTCACCACCCCGGCGAAGAGACGCTGCTGGCCTACGCCGCCGGCACACTTGACGAGGCAACCAGTGTGCTGGTTGCCACGCACCTGGCTTTGTGTCCGCACTGCCGGGCGCTGACTGCCGCCGCCGAGGCGGTGGGCGGCGAGATGCTCGATCGGTTCGAGCCGGCCACTTTGGTGAACCGTTCCGTCGGCGCTGCGCTGACGCTACTCGACCGCGCCGACGCGCCGACCATCACCCGTGAAGCTCCCGTGACTTCCGCGACCGCGGTCGCAGATGCCGTCATCCCGCGGCCCCTGCGCGACTTCCTTCCGGCCGAGCCGTCGGCGGTGAAGTGGCGCTGGATGGGCCCGGGCGTGCGTTACGCCCATCTGTGCGGCGCCGCCGACACCGGCAAAGTGGGGCTCTTGCGCATCGCGTCCGGTACGCGGCTGCCGCGACACGGCCACACCGACGAGGAATTCACCATGGTGCTTGAGGGCAGTTATGCCAGCGGCGACCGCAGTTACGCGCGCGGGGACGTCGAGTGGGCCAACGATGCCGTCATCCACCAACCGACCGCCAGCCGGGATCGGGAGTGTGTGTGTGTCGTGGTCACGCGCGGTACCTTGAAGGCGACAGGCATTTTCGCCCCGTTGGTTCAACCGCTGATGGCCATCTGAGGCCGGTTCTGTGGGCGCGCTGGCGCCCCGGCCACTGCGCATCCTGGTCGCCGAAGACGACCGCTTCAGCCGCGAACTGGTGCGCGAACAATTGGCCTCGCTGGGACGTGCCTGCGACCTCGCCATCGATGGCCAGGCGGCTTGGGCATGTGCCGCTCGTAGTACGTACGACCTCATCATCTGCGACTACCGCATGCCGGGATTTGATGGTCCGGCGCTGGCGCGCCGGATCCGCGACCATGAAGCGTCACGGGGGCCCTCGGCCGCAGATTGCAGGCGGGCTCATATTGCCGTCATCAGTGCCAACGCCGACATTGACCATGCGTTCGCGTGTCTATCGGCCGGCGTCGACGATTTCATCGCCAAACCGGTTGCCCTCGACGTGATCGAGGCGCTGGTTGACCGCGTGGCCGGCAGCGCTAAGCCTGCCGGAGAAGCCGCACCCGCCGCGCCGATCGACGCCGCGGAGCCCGTGATATTCGATCCCGCAACGCTGGTCCGACTCTACGGCGGCGGACCACGTGCCGCGGCGGCCATGACGCTGTGGCTGTCCGGAGCCGAGCGCGACGTTTCGCAATTGCGCAGCGCCTGGGGCCGAGGCGATGCCATTGCGATGGGCGAAATCGCCCACCGCCTTAAGGGCTCGGCGGCGCTGGCCGGCGCGCACCGCGTCAGCGAGGTCGCCGGCCGCGCCGAGCGCGCCGCCATGGGGTCGACCGAGACGCAAGGCGCGGCGTTGGCGGAACTGGTTGCGGCCTTCGCCGCGACGCGATCGGAGCTCCGAGCTGTCGCGGAGCGGCTCAGTTCGGGGGGCTAACCTCGTGGATGGTCTCGGGAGTCAGCACATAGCCGATGCCGCGCACGGTCTTGATGATCGTCGGGCTCTTGTTGTCCGGCTCGATCTTGCCGCGAACGCGGGTGATCAACACGTCGATGCTACGATCCGACGGCGACCACGGGCGCTGCAGCACCTCCGTCATCAACGTCTCGCGCGGGACGGCCTGCCCGCTATGGCGCACCAGATATGCCAGCAACCGCGCTTCGTTGCCGGTCAACTCGATCCGCTGACCATCGCCTCGGAATAGTTCGCCCGACGTTTCGTTCAGTCGAAATCCATGGAAGTCGTGCCACGGCCGGGCCGCCCCTGGGGCCGCCTTCGTGGCCGCGCCCTCATTCGGAAGGCGGCGCAGCACGCTCTTGATCCGAGCCAACAGCTCGCGTTCGTCAAACGGCTTGGTGACGTAATCGTCCGCGCCGTTGTCCAAGCCCCGCACGCGCGTGTCGATTTCATCGCGCGCGGTCAGGATGATGATTCCCACGTCGAAGCGGTCGCGCACGCGACGGGTGAGCGACAACCCATCCTCGCCGGGTAGACGGAGGTCCATCAGGATCAGCTGCGCGGGTTCGCGGCCAAGCGCGTCGAACATCGCCGGGCCATCGGGCACCGCCGACACGCGATAGCCTTGCGCGGTCAGAAAGCTGCCGATGACCTCGCGGGCGAACGGATCGTCTTCGACCACGACGATGTGCTGATTCACGTCGCCGGCCCCGTGCTGGTTGCGCTGCAAACCCCATGGCCGGCCGCTTCGGTCGCGCGCGCGGTGGTGCCGGATGAGGGAATCGAACCCCCGACCTACCGCTTACAAGGCGGTTGCTCTACCCCTGAGCTAATCCGGCCCGTCGCCGCGGCCCGAACACGGCCAATCGTGATTAGACCTTAGGCGCGCGCCTGCGCTTGAGCAAGAAGGCGGCTGGCGCAACTCGTCGCAATCCCAAACCGGTACTCAGCTCGCGCCGATCTGGCGCGCGCGTTCGTATAGCGCCACCGCGGCGGCGTTGGAGACGTTCAGACTGTCCACGCCGGCTTGGATCGGCAACCGGCCGACGTGATCGCAGCTGTCCCGGACCAGGCGGCGCAGGCCTTCCCCCTCGGTG
>JANRJB010000156.1:0-17204 GCA_033764265.1 Rhodospirillaceae bacterium
GTGATCGGCCTGTACGCGGTGAAGGGCGCGATCGCCGCCGGGTTCGCGCGCCTGTTCGGCCTGGCGCCGCCGGTGGCGGTCGAATCCGGATTTCTCCTGGGCCAGTCGGGCGAGTTCGCATTCCTGATCGTCGGCCTGTCGATCAGCCAGGGCATCCTGCCCGCCGACGTCGGCCAGTTCATGCTGCTGGTCGCCGGGCTGTCGATGCTGGCCGCCGCGCCGGTCGCCCATCTGGGCCGGCGCGCGGCGGCGTGGATGACCGCGCGCGCCAAGCCGGGCGACGCCGACGCGATCCCGGCCCAGGAAGGTCACGTCATCGTCGCCGGCCACGGCCGCGTCGGGCGCATGTTCACGCGGCTGCTCGACAGCGAAGCGATTCCGTACGTGGCGTTCGACATCGATGCGCACGCCGTTGCCGCGGCGCGCCGCGACAACAAGCCGGTGTTCTTCGGCGACGCCAGCCGCCCGCAGATCCTGCGCCAGGCCGCGCCCGAGCACGCCCAGGCGATCGTGGTGACCGTCGACGACGCGGTGGCCGCCGCGCACATCGTGCAGGCGGCCAAGCGCGAGTGGCCGCACACGCCGCTGTTCGCCCGCGCGCGCGATTCCGACGAGGCGCGGTTGCTGCTGGCGGCCGGGGCGTCGGACGTGGTGCCCGAGGCGACCGAATCCTCGCTGCAGCTGGCCGGCCGCGTGTTGCTCGCGCTCGGCACGCCCGAGGAGGCCGTCAGCCAGCACCTGGCGCGGGAACGCGAGGCCGAACTGGCGCGCTACCGCCACCCCGGCGCGGGCTGAATGCTGCGGCGCAATCGTGCGAATTAAGTATTGTGTCCCTTTATCTGGAGAAGCGCGCGATGTAGTCCTGGTACGCGGCTTCGGACTCGGCGGCGCGGGTGTCGTCGACGGCGATCAAGCGGAACACCCGCGACAGCATGGCCGCGCGCACCGCTTCGCGTTCGTCCTCGACCTTGAGGTCGGGCGCGTATTTCTCGATGTTGGCCGGCGTGGCCACCTTGCCTTTGGCAGCCAGGCGCTCGTGGGTGTCGAGGCGTTCGCGCAAGACCGCCACCTCGCCGGTCAGGGCCATGACCATGCCCAAGAGCTTGTCGATGGCCGGGTCGGCGAAGAAATAGGGCCGGCGGCCTTTGGCGAAGCGCTGGCGCGGCTTGATGACCGCGCGCGGCTTGGCCACCCGACGTGTCGCTTTCCGCCCGTCCGCGCGCGTCCTTTTCACAACCATGTCGCCCATCCCTTTTGCCCCGGTTGCGGGCTGGGATACCATGGCCGTTCCGCCGGCTCCACTGCGAGGACACGCCATGCGCAACAACTCGACCCACGCCATGTTCCCCGATGCGACCCACGACGAACAAGCGCTGCAGAACTACATCAAGACCCTGCGCGTGTTCTCCACCCGCAACTTCCATCGCGGCAACAAGGCGCTGCTTAACGCCAGGATCGAGCCGGCGCTGCGCCGCAAATCCGGAAACAAGATGCCGGCGCGCAAGGACGTGCGCGAGGCGCTGGCGCGCGAGGAGCTTAACCAGTGGTGGTCGGCCATGGTCCGCACCACGCAGGAAATGCTGTACGATTCGGTCGGCCCGTCGATCGAACGGCAACTGCCGGAACTGACCGCGCGCGCCAAGAGGCTGCGCGGCAAGCGCGGCTCGCTGACGCTCGATCCCGCCGTCAAGGTGCCGCCCTACCTGGCCGCGGTCGACATGCACTGCAAGCCCGGCAGCTATCAGCAGGAGCTGGGCGAGGACGACGTGTTTCCCGGCGCGGAGTTCGACCGCACCTTCCGCCTGTATTCCATGGGCGGGCTGGGCCCCGACCTCGACGACCAGGGCCGCACGCTGATCAAGTGGCTGAAGGCCAAGTTTCCGGATTTCAAGCCCAGGCGCGTGCTGGACCTGGGCTGCACCGTCGGCCATTCGACGCTGCCCTACTGCGACGCCTTCGGAAAAAATGTCGAGGTGCACGCCATCGACGTGGCCGCGCCGTGCCTGCGCTACGGCCACGCGCGCGCGGTGGCGATGGGCAAGGACGTCCACTTCCGCCAGGCCAACGCCGAAACCCTGCCCTTCCCCGACGCCCACTTCGACCTGGTCGTCAGCCACGCGCTGATGCACGAGACCTCGACCAAGGCGATCCGCGCCATCTATCGCGAGGCCCATCGCGTGCTCGCGCCGGGCGGGGTGATGGCGCACCTGGACGGCATCATGCCCCATGATTTGTACGAGAAGTACTATTCGGAGTGGATGGCCCACTACAACAACGAGCCGTTCCTGGGCACGGTGCAGGACGAGGACTTCGCCGGCATCTGCAAGCAGGCCGGCTTCAAGCCTGAGAAGACCTTCGTCGACTGGACCACGCCCGCCCTGAAACCGCGCGCCACCGACGACAACGTGGTGGTGGAGTACATCATCGTCGCCGGGCAGAAATAGGCCGATGCCCCCGCTGTCGCGGCGCGCGGCGGGGCACCTGGCGGCGACGCTGTGCGCCGCGTCGGTATTGACGGGGACGACGCGTGCCGCGGCAACCGAGATCGTCGTGGTCGGCCTGACCGCGCCCACCGGCATCACCCGCGACCGCTACACCCAGCTGGCCGAACGGCTGCCGCGCACCTTCGCGGGCGGCGCGACGGTGACCGTGATGGTCGACGGCCAGGCCGGCAGCGAGGAGGCCATGGCCGGCGCGCTGCGCCGCGGCCGCGCGCACTTCGGCCAGCTGACCATTCCCGGCATCGCCGCGGCGGCGCCGGAAATGGCCGTGCTGATGGCGCCCTACCTGTTCGACAGCTTCGATGAAGAGGATTTCGTGCTCGACCGCTTCGTCGCGCCGCTGGCGACGGAGCTGCTGGCCGCGCGCGGCCTGACCTTCATCGGCTTCTCCGATTCCGGCTGGTTCGTGGTGTTCAACCGCACGGCGTTGATCGCGCCCGAGGCCGCCCGAACCCAGCGCCTGCGCGCCGCCGGCGGCGACGCCTCGCGGCTGTTCCTGGCTGCGGTCGGCGCGGATGTGGCCGAGATGGCCTTCGCCGAGCTGGTGCCGGCCCTGCAGACCGGCCTGGTGCAGGGCGGCGTGACCAACCTGATCATGTACCGCACCGCCGGCCTGGTGCGGGCCGCGCCGCACGTCACCCTGACCCGGCACGCGGTGAACCCCGGCGTCAGCGTGGCGAACAAGGCGTGGTTCGACGCGCTGTCGCCCGGCAACCAGGCGCTGATCCGCGCCGCCATGGGCGATCACCAGCAGCTGCGCGACGGCGTGCGCCGCGAGTGCGACGAGGCCCTGGCCGCGCTGGCGGCCGACGGCCTGGTGGTGCACGAACCCGGCGCCGCGGACCTGGCGCGCTGGCGGGCCGCCGGCCTTTCGACCCATGGCGAGCTGATCCGCCGCTTGGGTGGCCGGGCACAGGAACTGTACGACGCCATCCAGGCCGGCAAGCGCGCTTACGAGGCGGCAACCCGTGCCTCGCGGTAGGCGATGAACACGCCGGCGCCGGCGATCAGCACCATGCCGGCGACGGTGGACGCGGTCGGCAGGTCGCCGAACATGACGTAGCCGATGCCGACCGCCCAGATCAGCACCGTGTAGTCGAACGGCGCCAACAGGGCGGGCGACGCCGAACGGAACGAGACGGCGATCAACAGGTGCGTGGCCCCGGCGGCCAGCCCGCCGACGACCATCGCGGTCAGGCCCGAGGCCGTCAGCGGCTGCCACACGAACGGCGCCCAGACGATGGCGACCACGCCGACCGCCGCCTGGGGCCAGAAGGCAAGCGCGGTCACGGTTTCGGTATGGCGCAGGAAGCGATTGGTGATCACGAACACCGAGAACGACGCGGCGATGACAATGGCCAACAGGGCGTAGGGATTGAACAGCCCGGTGCCGGGCCGCACGATCAGAAGCATGCCGACGAAGCCGATCAGCACCGCCGCCCAGCGGCGCGGGCCGACCTTTTCCTTCAGCACCAGGGCCGACATCAGCGTGGTCATGACCGGCGTCGACAGCCCGATGGCGGCGGCGTCGGCCAGCGCCATGTTGCGCAGCACGACGAACCACAGGAACACGTCGAACACCTGGATCGCGCCGCGCAGCGCATGCGCCCAGGGCCGCTGCGTGCGCAGCGCGCGCCAGCCGCCCTCGCGCGCCAGGCCCGGCAGCATGATCCCCAGCGTGAACACGCTGCGCACGGCGTTGTATTGCGGGATCGGAAAGTCGGCGACCGCGAACTTGCCGGCGGCATCGTTGACGGTGCGCACCAGCGCGCCGGCCAGCGTGGCGCCGATGCCCAGCGCCGGATTGTCGGGGCGCTGCGGCGAAACCGTGCCGGCGATCGTCGGCTCGCTCATGATCTATTGGGCCGGCGCGGCGCGCGCGGCGGCGCGGGCCAGCATGGTCTCGCGCCAGATCACGAACAGCCCGGCGGCGACGATCAGCGCCATGCCGGCCCAGGTGGCGGGCACCGGCCAGTCGCCGAACAGGAAGAAGCCGAAGCCCACCGCCCACACCAGCCCGGTGTAGTCGAGCGGCGCCAGCACCGAGGACGGCGCCATGCGGAAGGCGTAGGTGAGCAACAGGTGGCCGACGCCGGCGGTCAGTCCGGCCACCGCGGCCATGCCGAAGTCGGCCCAGGTCATCGGCGTCCAGACCAGCGGCAGCAGCGCCGCCGACACACCCAGCACCGCGATCTGCGGATAGAGGGTGATGGCGGTGACGCTTTCGGTGGCGCGCATCGCCCGGTTCGAGACCATGTAGACCGCGTAGCCGAGGGCGACGAACGCCGGCAACAGCGCGATCGGCGTGAACACGTCGGTACCCGGGCGGATGATCATAAGCATTCCGGCGAAGCCGAAGACCACCGCCGCCCAGCGCCAGGCGCCGACCTTTTCGCCCAGCACCATGGCCGACAGGGCGGTGATGAAGAACGGCGCGCATAACGCGATTGCGCCGGCGTCGGCCAATGGCATGAACTTGAGCGAGTAGAACCAGGCGTACGCGATGGCCACCAGCAGAAGCGCGCGCGCGGCGTGGGCGACCGGTCGGCGCGTGCGCAAGGCGCGGATGCCGCCCTCGCGCAGGGCAAACGGCGCGATCACCAGCACCGCGAACAGGCCGCGGAACACGTTGAGCTGGACGACGTGATGGCGTTCCACCACCCACTTGCCGGCGGCATCGGTGGTGCACAGCATCAACGCGGCAAGCAGCATCAACGCGATGCCGAGCGGCGGATTGTCGACCGGCGGACGGAACATGGTGGCGGCTCCCGGTCGCTTGTGGCATGGCCGGCCGGAGCGGTCCAGCCTACGCGCCGCAACGCATGGTTATGGAATCCGCCGCCGTGCTAAGCATCGGGCCATGAGCGACCCGGCCTGGACTCCGCCCTATACCTGGGAAGAGCGCTTGAAGTACGCGCTGGTCCCGCCGCGCCTGTACATGTGGCGGCTGTTGCGCAAACACGCGCGCAGCGGCGAGGCCGAACTGAAGCTGTTGCCGCGATGGGTGGCGACCGACAAGCTGGCGATCGACATCGGCGCCAACAAGGGCGTCTACACCCACACGCTGGCCAAGCTGTGCCGGCACGTGCACGCCTTCGAGCCCAACCCGAAGATCCACCGCATCCTGACCCGGGCGCTGCCGGACAATGCCACCGCCCATCGCATCGCGGTGTCGGATCGCGATGGCGAGGCCGAGCTGGTGATCCCGGCCTATACGGCGGGCGGCTACTCCAACCAGGGCGCCTCGCTCGACCCGCGCAAGAAAGAAGCGCCATTTGGTTATGGCGTGGTGCGGGTGCCGGCGCGCACCCTCGATTCCCTTAGCTTCACCAACGTCGGCTTCATCAAGATCGACGTGGAAGGCTTCGAGGAGGCGGTGCTGCGCGGCGCCATGGCTACCATCCGCCGCGAGCGCCCGGTCATCCTGATGGAACTGGAGGAGCGCCACACCGGCCGGCCGATCGAGCAATCGCTCGCCGACCTGGCGGCGCAGGGCTTCGCGGTGACGTTCGTGCGCGACGGCCGCGAGGCGCCGGTGGCCGACCTCGACCCCGAGGCCGACCACCGCCGGCGCTACAAGCAGCCGGGATACGTGTTCAACTTCGTGCTGCGGCCAGTATAGGAGCCATTCGACCCGAGTTCGTTGATTCGCTAGGTCGTCCAATCACCCCTCACCCCAACCCTCTCCCCGTCGCGCCGAAGGCGCGCCTATTATATAGTTGGCCGGCCTTCGGCCGGACGGAGTGGGTGCCGAGCGGAGCGTGGCGGTGAGGGGGTCGTTTCAATCACGGTCATTTTCGTACCGGGCCATCAGCGCATCAGCGCAAAGAAAAAGCCGGCTCTCGCCGCCCCCCTTGCCGCCGGCCGGGCGCGGTGCTACGCCACCGGCCATGACACGACGCCTGCGGACCATCGAGATTCGAATTCGCCGCCCGATGCGCTGACGCGTATCGGGTTGCCGCCGTTTCTCCGTCGCCGTTCGTCTGCTTTCCTTCGCTGGAGTCCGTGTCATGTCCCCCGTTCTGACGCCCGAGTTCGTCCGCGCCACCGCCGCCCGCATCGCCGGGCAGGTGATCGTCACCCCCACGTTACCCAACGAGGCGCTGTCGCAGCGCACCGGCGCGCACATCTTTTTGAAGCATGAGAACCTGCAGCAGACCGGCGCCTTCAAGGCGCGCGGCGCCATCGCACGGCTGAGCACGCTGACGGCCGACCAGCGCAAGGCCGGCGTGATCGCCATGTCGGCCGGCAACCACGCGCAAGGCGTGGCGTTCCACGCCGGCCGGCTGGGCATTCCGACCACCATCGTCATGCCCAAGGGCACGCCGTTCATGAAGGTGCGCAAGACCCGCGACTACGGCGCGACGGTGGTGCTGGAAGGCGAGACGCTGAACGACGCGGCCGCGTTCGCCGAACAGCGCGCGGCCGAGCAGGGCCTGACCTTCGTGCACCCGTACAACGACCCCGAGGTGATCGCGGGCCAGGGCGGCCTGGCGCTCGAGATGCTTGACGCCGTGCCCGACCTGGACGTGCTGGTGGTGCCGGTGGGCGGCGGCGGGCTGATCGCCGGCTGCGCGCTGGCGGCCAGGAGCATCAAACCCTCGGTCGACATCGTCGGCGTCGAGCCCGAGCTGTACCCGTCGATGACCAACGCGCTGCAGGGCCGCAACCGGCCCTGCGCCGGGTCGACCATCGCCGAGGGCATCGCCGTGCGCGACGTGGGCGCGCTGTCGGTGCCGGTGGTGCGCGAGCTGGTGCGCAGCGTAGTGACGGTGAGCGAAACCGGAATCGAGCGCGGCATCTCGATGCTGGCGACCCTGGGCAAGACCGTGAGCGAGGGCGCCGGCGCCGCGCCGCTGGCCGCGCTATTGGAATACCGCGACATGTTCGAGGGCCGGCGCGTCGGGCTGGTGATCTCGGGCGGCAACATCGACGCGCGCATGCTGAGTTCGGTGCTGATGCGCGAACTGGTGCGCGCCGGCCAGGTGCTGACGCTGAACATCGCCATGCCCGACAAGCCGGGCCAGCTGCACGCGGTATCGGGGGTGTGCGCCGAGGAAGGCGCCAACGTGCTGGAAGTGTCGCACAGCCGCTTCGCCATGGACCTGTCGGCCAGCTCGGCCCGGCTCGGCATCACCATCGAGACCCGCGACGAGGCCCACGCCCGGCAGGTGATCGACCGGCTGAAAGCATCGGGTTTCGTGGTGTCGGTCAAGAACCCGGCCGAGGAGTGAATCCGCCGATTTGGCGATTGCGCGGCGCCGCCGGAGTGACAGAATTGCGCCGGTCGGCATGGGTGGCGCATGCGCGCATTCGCGAATTGATGATTCGCCCAACCGCCCCCTCACCCCAACCCTCTCCCCGGGGAGAGGGTGCCGAACGGAGTGAGGCGGTGAGGGGTTTTTTCAGCCAACCTTGATGCCAATCACTTGGCACTGGAGCCACATCATGACGGAGTTCGAGTTCTCGCGGCGGCGGGCGGCGATGGGCCTGGGCCTGTTGACGGCGGCGGGGCTGGGCTGGCCCGAGTTCACCCGGTCGCGCGCCGCGCACGCGGCCGCGAACGCAGACGGCCTGGATGACTTCGCCACCTACATGAAGCTCTATTCCAGCCTTCAGCCCAACCGCCACTGGTGGTGGTTCACCGGCCGCTGGGACCTGATCGCGCCCGGCCACACGCCGGTGCCGGTGGTGGGTTTCGACACCCTGATCCGCCGCGACGTGACGCCCCAGGACAACGGTGTGATCCTGACCCGCGGCTGGGAAGGCATGGTGTTCTGGGACCTGGAGACGCGCGAGCTGGTCGACGTCATGACCAACCCGATCAACGGCCGCCGGGTCGAGCCCTACTCCACCAAGGAAGGCCCGACCAACACGCGCACGTCCAAGGCCGGCTTCCATGTCGGCGCGGGCGCGGAGCCCGAGCGCACGCGGCCCTTGGACTTTCCGCGCATGATCGCCGGCGACGACATCTGGCTGGAACGGGCCATGCAGGGGCGCGGGCCCCATCCGATGAAGCAGACCGAATGGAAACTGGAATCCTCGGGCGAACTGTACTGGACCAACCTGATCACGATCCTGCGCGGCAAGGTCAGCGACATCATGAACCCGGACGTTGCCATGGCCGCGGCCGATTACACCATCTCGGGCCAGAGCGTGCCGGTGCCGTGGCTGTTGATGGGCCAGAGCGGGGCGATGATGGGCTGGAGCGGCTACGGCCGGAAGTTCGCGCGCCTGGACGACCTGCCGGCGAAAAGCCGGGCGTGGTACGAGGCCCGCCACCCGGAACTGTTCGCCAACGCCGAACCGTGGACGGAATACTCCAACGCCTATTACGGCTACATGGCCGACCGCAAACCGGTGGAGCCGTAGCGCACCGCGCGACGGTTATCGCGCCCGCAGTTCCTCGAACGACACCATGACGTGCGCGCGATAGGCCGGGCGCTGTTGCAGCCGGGCGTACCAGGCTTCGACGTGGGGCAGCTGGGGCCGCGCGATCTCCATCTCGAAATAGCGATACAACGAGGCCGCGATCGGAATGTCGGCGTACGTCAGCGCCGGGCCGCTCGCGAACGCCCTGGTGGCCAGCACGTCGTTCAGCAGCGTGAAGTTCTTCGCGCAGGCGGCGACCTTGGCGTCGATCAGCGGCCGGTTCCACTGCGCCGGCGCGGTGCGGATCATGGCGATGAATAGGTCGATCAGGTCGCGCTGCAGGGTGGTCTGCGCCCATTCCATCCACTGGTCGACCGGCGCGCGCGCCGCCGCGTCGGGCGGCCAGAACGTCGCGTCGCCGTAGCGCGCCGCCAGATAGCGCACGATGGCGTGGGATTCCCACACGATCAGCCCGCCGTCGTCGATCACCGGGACCAGGCCGTGCGGGTTCATCGCCTTGAACGCCGGCGTGTCGAGCCCGCCGAATTTTCCGCCGGCGTCGATGCGCCGGTGGGGCAGGTTCAGGTCCGCCACCGTCCACATCACCTTCTGCACGTTGATCGAGGTGGTGCGGCCCCAGACGGTCAGCATCGGTGCAACTCCGTCGCGTGATCAGGTGGACGAGGCGCTGGCGCGGCGATCGAACTCGTAGGCGCCGGCGCGCGGCACCCTGAACACCGTCGTGCCGTCGTCGCGCGTGCCGGATTCGGCGTACCAGATGCTCCGCGCCCCGATGACGACGCGGGCGTTGATGGTCATCGTCGTCCGGCTCTGCTGCGACACGATGGTGCAGTCCCCGCGCGGGATTTCGCCCAGGAACACATCGCCGTGCCGGCGGAACGGCAGGTCGCAGGCCGGCGGATAGGGGATCACGTCGGCGGCGGTCATGGTGCGCACCTTGGCCGGATCACGATGCGCGTCGCGCCACCGGTCGGGGTCTTTCAGCGTGTAGAACTTCATCATCACCGCGTTGCGCGCCGGATCGTCGGCGAACACCCAGATGCGCTGGCGCTGCAGCTTGCCGTCGGGCGCGCCCATCGGCCATTGCAGGTAGATCACATGATCGCCCAGCGCCGGCACGTCGACGCGCGCGAACACCGGATACAGCAGATCGGGCGCGGCGTCGGCCGCGACCGGACCGACGGCCAGCGCATTGGTGCCCGCGCGCACCTGGCGGGCGTTGCCGAACTCGCCCTGCACCCAGGCCAGCAACACCTCGCGGTCGGCGGCGAGATGGTCCGCCAGAGTCGCGGCGTGCGCCAAACCCGTCCCGACCGTCAGCGCGAGAACCAGGCGCCACATGCGGTCATACCGTCTTCTGCTTGGTGAACAGGTTGTCGAAGGCTTCCTTGTCGGGGTTGCCGAGTTTCATGACGTCTTCCAGCACGGCGCAGCCCTTGATCACGGCCGGGCGCGCGCCCACCGTGGCGCGCCAGCGCTTGACGTGGGGATAGTCGTCGAGCGCGATGTTGTGGAAGTCGTAGATTTTCACCCATGGATAGGTCGCCATGTCGGCGATGGAGTACTCGCCCGCCAGGTACGCGTGGGCGGCGAGGCGTTTGTCCATGACGCGATAAAGCCGCTTGGTCTCGGTCCAGTAGCGGTCGATGGCGTAGGGAATTTTTTCCGGCGCGTAGCGGAAGAAATGCCCGCACTGGCCGAACAGCGGCCCGACGTTGGCGACCTGGAAGATCAGCCATTGGATCACGTCGAAGCGCCGCGCCGTATCCTTGGGGATGAAGCGGCCGGTTTTCTCGGCCAGGTACAAAAGGATCGCGCCCGATTCGAACACGGTGTAGGGCGCCCCCCCCGGCCCGTTGCGATCGACGATGGTGGGGATTTTGTTGTTGGGATTGAGCTTCAGGTATTCGGGGTCGAACTGGTCGCCCTTCAGCATGTTGATCGGGTGCACGGTGTAGGGCAGCCCGCATTCCTCGAGCATGATGGGGATTTTGTGGCCGTTGGGCGTGGGCCAGTAGTACAGGTCGATCATGGAACGGTCCGGCGCGATGGGATTGGAGGAGCCGCAGTGTAGTGGAGCGGATTTGGCATTCGCCACCTTATCTTGATCTTGCGGCGAAAGCGCGATTGGCCGCCACCGGCGTCGGGGGTAAGCTTCGGCCCATGCGTTCGGACGGCACATTCAGGTTGGCGCCCCGCGAAGGGCCGCGCATGAACCGCGGTCGCGTGGTCGCGGTGATGACCGCGCTGTTGCTGGCCACCATGGCGCTGATCATGGCCGGGCCGCTGGCCGACTGGCTGCCGTGGCCGGTGGTGGCGTGGTTCGCCGTCAGCCACGCCTTTTTCTGCGCGGTGATCCTGCGCGTGCGGCCGTTCCGCGGCCCCTACGTCACGCCGATGCTGAAGGACGACGACGGGGACGGCCGGTGACGGCGCGCGTGACCCGCCGCGGCGCGATCGCGGGCGGCGCGGCGCTGCTGGCCGCAACGCCGGCGACCGCCAACGTGACCGCCAAGATCACCGCCCAGGCCTTGAAAAACTCGGTGTGGGACCAGCAGTGGGACGCCTTCAAGGCCAACATGGCCCGCCGTCCCGACATCGCGGTCGAGTACTACATCCGCGGCGAGATCGGCAACGAAGAGCAGATGCTGACCGCCCTGCGCCGCGATCGGGTGCAGGTGGGCGGCATCACCATGTGGGGCCTGGCGGGCATCATCCCCGAGGCCGCCGTGCCGATGGTGCCGTTCCTGTTCGACAGCGTCGCCGAAGTGGACTTCGTGTTCGACAACTTCCTGGCGGAACCGTTCGACGCGCTGCTGCGCGCCAAGGGCCTGAAGTTCCTGCTGTGGTCCGAGGTCGGCTGGAGCAACCTGTACGCCCGCAAGCCGGTGGTGGAGGTGGCCGACATCGCCGGCTTGAAGCTGCGCGGCTCGCCCAACTTCGCCGCCCAGGCGTTCCTGCGGTCGGTCGGCGCGGATTCCGTGCCGCTGGGCATCGCCGACATCGCGCCCGCGCTGCAGACCGGCCTGGTCGACGGCGGGCTGTCGAGCCTGACGTTCTTCTATTACGGCCTGCGCGAGTTCGCCACCGACCTGACCCAACTGCACCAGTGCTACGACCAAGGCGTGCAGGTGGCCAACGCCGAATGGTGGGACACCCTGTCGGCCGACCAGCAGGGCGCCCTGGCAGCGGCGTTCGTGCCGATCGAACAAGCCCGGCGCGAGCTGCGCGACTTGGAGGCCAACCTGTTGCGGAACCTGAAACAGGGCGGAATGCGCATCCACACACTTTCGGCCGAGCAGCGGGCCGCATGGAAGGCCGCGACCGCGCCGGTGCACGCCGAGGTGCTGGCCGCCATCGGCGGACAGGCCCAGGCGATCTACGACACCATTCAGCGCGGCAAGCGCGCATTCGCCGAGCGAACATAATCCGCGCCAAACCCGCGGACCGCCTTCGCCAAAAGCTGTGGGACAGCCGCGGTCGGGCCGTTAAGATGCCGCCCGACGGTTGCCGGGCGATGGCGCGGGGAGTTGCATGGACGCGGTGAAGAAATTCCTGAACGGGCTGCGCATTTTCCAGCAGGGCCTGTGTTTCGCGGCATTCGCGGTGATGGCGGGCGCCTTGATCTACGACGTGCTCAAGCGCGAAATCACCGGTTCGGGCGCGTTCGGCGCGCCCCAGGTGGGCGTGATCGGCATGATCGTGGTGTCGTACATCGGCGTCGGGCTGGCCTCGGCCTCGGGCAGCCACTATCGGCCGCGCTTCGCCGACAAGGTGTTTCCGGCGCGCTTCAATCCGCTGATGGACCGGATCGGCGAGTTCGGCTTCGCCGCGTTCTGCGCGTTCCTGGCCTACGTCGCCGCGCGCGTGACGCTGGAAAGCATGGAGCTGAACGACGTGTCGCCGGTGCTGCGCATTCCGATCTGGCCGGTGCAGATGACGATTGCCATTGGGTTCGGGATGGTGTCGGTCACGCACTTCCTTTACGGCGTGTTCCTGGAACTGCGCCCCGCGCCCTCCGATGAAGGCGGCGAACTGGCGTCCAAGTTGCAGGAGCAGGAAATCATCCACGGCCACGACGACTATGACCGCGAACTGGCCGCGCGCGAGGCCGCCCAGAAAGGCGCCCGCACCGGAGGCGCGCCATGACCGCGGTCGCCGGCGTTGCGCTGCCGTTCGTCCTGGCCGCGCTGATCATCCTGCGCCAGAACATCATCGTGCTGCTCGGCGTGGCCACGTTCGCCGCCTACTACTTCTGGGGCGGCGGCGAGGTCATGAACGTGGTCTACGACATGTGGGACGCCTCGAACCGCGAGGTGCTGCTGTCGGTGCCCTTGTACATCCTGGCCGGCGCGATCATGTCGCAGGGCTCGATCGCCGAGCGGCTGATCAACCTGATGAAAGCGCTGATGCGGCCGATACCGGGCGGGCTGGCGCTGGCGTCATTGCTGGCCTGCGGCATTTTCGCGGCGATCTCGGGCTCCTCCATCGTGACGCTGCTGGCGGTCGGCTCGATCATGTATCCGGCGCTGCTCAAGGCCGGCTACGACCGCAAATTCGCCATCGGCATGCTGTGCGCCGGCGGCACGCTGGGCATCATCATTCCGCCCAGCATTCCGCTGATCCTGTACGGGATCATGACCCAGGCTTCGATCGCCGACCTGTTCATCGCCGGCATCGGGCCCGGACTGATGCTGCTCGGCGCGTTCATGCTGTATTCGCTGATCGTCAACTGGCACCGCGACCGCGGCGGCATGTGGAGCCCGCGCGAGATCGTGCAGGCGGCCAAGGATTCGATCTGGGCGCTGATGACGCCGTTCGTCATCCTGGGCGGCATTTATTCCGGCTACTTCACGCCGACCGAATCCGCCGCGGTCGCGGTGCTGACCGCGATCCTGGTGGAAACGCTCGCCCACCGGCACGGGTTCGTGCATCTGATGCGCGGCAACATGGCCGGCCTGGGCCAGACCTGGCGCGACATGGGCAACCTGGTGTGGCGCGTGGTCGGCGAGACCTCGACCATGATGGGCGGGCTGTTCCCGGTGCTGGCGCTGGCCCTGTCGCTCAACGTCTTCATGACCTACGAACAGGTGCCCAACCAACTGGTCGAATGGCTGACCGGGTTCATCGACAGCAAGGTGATGTTCCTGATCCTGGTGAACCTGTTCCTGCTGGTGGTCGGCTGCTTCCTTGACGCCGGTTCGGCCATCCTGATCCTGAGCCCGCTGTTGCCTCCGATGGCCCAGACCTACGGCATCGACCTGATCCACTTCGGCATCATCATGAACGTCAACCTGGAGATCGGCTATTTGACGCCGCCGATGGGCATCAACCTGATCGTGGCCATGGGCGCCTTCAAGGAGGAGTTCCTGACCATCGTGCGCGGCGTGCTGCCGTTCATCGGCATCATGGTGGTGTGCCTGTGGATCATCGCGATGTTCCCGCAGATCAGCCTGTTCATGATCGACTGACGGGACGGAAAACCGGGGCCATGGCCGCCAAGTCGCCCAAGACACCGCCAACGCCCGCGCCGCCGCGCGACGCGGCCCGGGCGCTTGAATCGGTTGATGACCGGCGGGCGAGGAACCGTGTGATGCAGTTGCGCGAGCGGCTGGGCAAGGCCGTGGATGATCCGGTCGTGGCCGCGCGGATGGCGCGCTATTTGCAGGAGCTGATGCGCGAGGGGCGGTAGCGGGAACGGCTACTCCGGCCCGACCGCCACCATCGCCTTGCCGACGTTCTCGCCGCGCATCACCTTCAGGAAATGCGCGGGAGCGTTCTCAAGCCCCTCGGCGCGGTCCTCGGCGACGTGCAGCCGGCCGGCGCGCAACAGGGTCGATGCCGCGCGCAGGTAGCGCGGCAGGTCGTGCTCGTAATCGAACACCACCAAGCCCTTGAGGCGCGCGCGCTTGCCGATGAACGGCCCCAGCGAAATGCCGGCGGTTTCCTTATGGTGGTACTCGGCCGGGCGGCCGCACAGCACCACGCTGGCATAGAGGTTGAGCTGGTGGACCAGAACCTCGAGCAGCGGCGCGCCGATGTTGTCGTGGTAGATGTCGATGCCGTTCGGGCAGGCGGCCTTGAGCGCGTCGGTCCAGTCCGCGCGCCTGTAGTCGACGCACGCATCGAAGCCGTAATGTCCGGTGACCACGGCGCACTTGGCCGCGCCGCCGGCAATGCCGACGACGCGCGCGCCCATGTGCCTGGCCAGCTGCCCGACCAGCCCGCCGACCGGGCCGGCGGCGGCGGAGACGACCAGGGTGTCGCCCAACTTGGGCGGCGCCAGGTGCGCGACGCTGGCCCAGGCGGTCAGCCCCGGCATGCCGAGCGCGCCGATGAAGGCCGGCAACGGCCCCAGCGCCGGGTCGATGCGCTGCACAACTTTTTTCGGCGTGATGACCGCGTGCTCCTGCCAGCCGGTCTCGGCCACCAGCGCGTCGCCGGGCTTGAAGTCCGGATGGCGGCTGCCTTGCACACGACACACGCTGCGGCCGTAGATCACGTCGCCGGGGTCGAGACGGCGGTGACCGGGATGGTCGCCGCGGATCGCCTTGCGCAGGTAAGGATCGAGCGAGAGGATGATGACGCGTACCAGGATCTCGCCATCCCCCGGCGCGGGCATCGGTGCCTCGGCGAGCGCGAAGTCGTCCGCGGCCGGCATGCCGTCGCGCTGGCGCGTGAGCCGAACCTGCCGGTTGCGGGCGGTGGTCATGCCGTCGGTTAGGCTGACTCTGGGCCGACCACCACCAGCGCTTTGCCGGTGTTCTCGCCGTTCATCAGCCGCACGAAGTGGGCCGGCGCGTTCTCAAGGCCGACCACCCGATCCTCGTGGACCTTGAGCCGGCCGCCGGTGAGCAGCGGCAGGGCCGCCTTGTGAAACTCGGCCATGCGGTCGTAGTAGTCGTAAACCACCAGGCCCAACAGCTGCGCGCGCTTGCCGACGAACGGCCCCAGATTGTGGCCCGCGACCGCGCCGTCGGTCGCGCGGTTGTACTGCGAGACCAGGCCGCACAGGACGATTTTTCCATACAGGTTAAGCTGCGCGGTGACGGCGTCCAGCATCGGCCCGCCGACGTTGTCGAAATAGGTATCGACGCCGGCGGGGCAGGCCTCTTTCAGGCGCTGCGGCCAGTCGGGCTGCTTGTAGTTCACGCAGGCGTCGAAACCGTATTCCTGGGTGACGATGCGGCACTTCTCGTCGGAGCCGGCGATGCCGACGGCGCGACAGCCTTTGGCCTTGGCGAGCTGACCGGCGGTGCCACCGACCGGGCCGGCGGCGGCCGAGACCACGAAGGTGGAACCCAGCGCCGGGTTGGCCAGCTTCTCCACGCCGGCCCAGGCGGTCAGCCCCGGCATGCCGAGCGCGCCGAGGTGGGCCGACAACGGCGCGGCGGACGGCGCGATCTTGCGCACCTGGTGGTGGGCGCCGCCGTCCGACACGCAATACTGCTGCCAGCCGGACTCGAGGGCGACGACCTCGCCGGCCGCGTAACCGGGATGGCGCGAGTCCATCACCTGGGCGAGCGTGCGGCCGTAGATGACGTCGCCCTGGTTCAGCCGCGCGTGACCCATATGCCGCCCGGCGATGGCGCCGCGCATGTACGGGTCGAGCGAGAGATAAATGATGCGCGCCAGGAATTGACCGTCGCCCATCCGGGGCATCTCGGCGGCGACAACCTGGAAGTCGCCAACCTTGGGGGCTCCGTCGGGCTGGCGGGCGAGCTGGACCTGAAGGTTTTTCATGGCGCGGGCCGCGCGCGCGTGCTCTGCCGGGCCGTCAGCTGCTCGGTCAGGTCCTCGATCAGCAGGCGTTGGTAATAGTCGGGATTGTCGGCGGCCGCGGCCGCAAGGAACCCCGCCATGTCGGCGTCGGCGGGCTGCGCTGCGCAGCCCGCGAACTTGCCCTTGAGGGCGTGACGCACGTAGCCGATGCGCGCGGCCTGCCGGCCGGCGGCGGCGGACTTGCGCCAGTAATGCTCGACCAGGCAGATGTCGGTGGGTGCATAGGGCCGCGCATTGTTGATGAAAGCGCCGAACACGAACTGCGCCTGCCGATAACCGAGGTCGGCGGCGGTGCGCACGGCCGCCACGGCCTCTTGGTTCTGCTTATCGTAGAACAGCAACCGGCCGAGCTGGTAATGCAGCCGGCCATTGCCGGGGTCGGCGGCGATGTCGGCGCGGCAGGCGGCGATGGCGGTGGCGAAGTCGAGGTCGGTGGTTTCCACCGGCGGCGCGACGCGGTCGGGGTCTTCGGGGTGCGACGCCAACCGGTCGCAAGCGGTGGGTTCGGCGGCGGCCGACGGCGTGGCG
>JANRJB010000298.1:0-6230 GCA_033764265.1 Rhodospirillaceae bacterium
TCGGCGCGCAGGCGGATCACCAGCACGCTGACGAAATACGCGTTGCAGGCGGCCACCATCAGCAACAGCGGCGTGGCCATCGATGCGTCCACCGTCAGGCCTTGCATGGTCTTGATCGAGGGCTGGTGCAGCGTGTTCCACCATTCCACCGAGAAGTGGATGATCGGCACATTGACCACGCCGACCAGGGCCAGCACGGCCTGGGCCTTGTCGCCGCGCTCTTGGTCGTCGAAGGCATCGCCCAGCACGATGTAGCCGACGTACAGGAAAAACAGGATCAGCATACTGGTCAGCCGCGCGTCCCACACCCAGGGCGCGCCCCACATCGGCTCGCCCCACAGCATGCCGGTCAACAGGCACAGCGCGCAGAACATCGCGCCCACAGGCGCGGCGGCGCGGGCAGCCAGGTGCGCGATCGCGTGCCGCCAGATCAGGAACACCGCGCTCGACACCGCCATCATGGTGTAGACCATCAGCGCCATCCACGCCGCCGGCACATGGACATACATGATCCGCACGGTTTCGCCCTGCTGATAGTCGGGCGGCGAGGTGATCAGCGCCATCGGCAGGCCCACCGCAAAGCAGATCACCGCCACCGCCGTGGTCCACGGCGCGATGCGGCCGGCGATGGCCATGAACGTGGTGGGATTGGCGTACTTATGCATGGGTGAACGGTCTCGGCACGGTCGACACCCGCGCGGGCGTCGAGGCAGACATAGCCCCTGCCGCCCAGGCTCTCCAGAAGAATTCGCCGCGCGCCGTCCGAGGGGGTGTCGGCATCAGAATAAACCTTTGAAATAAATCACTATTATACCTGTGGTCGCGCTCACTCCAGGGCATGGCGCACGGCGGCGGTGGCGGCCCACGGGCACAGCGCCAGGGCCAGCAGCAACAGCCCGCCCAGCACCTTCAGCGGCACGTCGGCGGCAAGGTCCAGCAACCCGGCGTCGACCGCGGCGGTGCCGAAGATCAGAATGGGGATGAACAGCGGCAACAGCAGCACGCCGAGCAGCACGCCGCCGCGCCGCGCGCCCAGCACCAGCGCGGCGCCGACCGCACCCAGCAGGCTCAGCGTCGGCGTGCCCAGCGCCAGGCCGATCATCAGCGGCGCAAGCCCCCCTACGGGCATCTGCAAAGCGACGGCGACCGCGGGCGCCATCACCAGCAGCGGCGCGGCAGTGGCCAGCCAATGGGCGGTGGTCTTGGCGGCGACCACGACCAGCGGGTCGGCGTTGATGATCAGCTGGTCGAGCGAGCCGTCGTCGTGATCCTGGGCGAACAGCCGATCGAGCGACAGCAGCACGGCCAACAACGCCGTGGTCCACACCACCGCGGCGGCGATGCGGGCCTGGGCGTCGGGGCTGGGGCCGACCCCGAAGGCGAACAGCACCGCGACGATGGCGAAGAACGCCACCACGGTCACGCTGTCGGCGCCATGCCGGAAGGCCAGCGTCAGATCGCGTTTCAGCACGGTCGCGAACGCGCTCATGCCGCCGCGCCGTCCCAGTTATGCGCCGGCGGCGCGTAATCGTTCATCGACAGCACCGCGCCATCCGCCGCCAGGGCCTCGCCGTGGCTGGCGATCACCACCATGCCGCCGCGCGCGCGATGGGCGGCAACCGCGGCGGCCAACAGCTTCAGCGCAGCGTCATCCAGCGTGTTGGCTGGCTCGTCCAGCAACCATAGCGGCGCGTGGCCCAGCAGCACGCGGGCCAGTGCGACCCGGTGGCGCTGGCCGGCCGACAGAACGCGCGCCGGCACGTCCATCAGCGGCGTCAGCGCGAAGGCTTCCACGGCCGGCGCGACGCTGTCCTCACCGGCGCCGACCAGCCGGGCCCAGAACAACAAGTTTTCGCGCACCGACAGCGACGGCTTGACCGCATCCAGGTGCGCGGCCAGGCGCACCCGCGCGCCATGCCGTTCGGGATCGTCGCCGATGTCGCGACCGTTCCATTCGATCCGCCCGGTCTGCGCGCGCGACAGGCCGGCCAGCAGGCGCAAGAGGGTGGACTTGCCGCTGCCGTTGGCGCCGCGCAGTACCAGGGCCTCGCCGCCGTTCAGCGTGAACGACAGGCGCGCGAACACCAACCGCCCGCCGCGGCGGCAGGCAAGGTCATGGCCGGACAAGGTCGCCGGCGCGAAGCGGTCTGGAGGGGCGCGCGTCACGGCGCGGACCATAGCCGAAAACGCGGCCGCGGCGAGGGACTTGCCGGCCTTATCGATCTGCTCGGGGGACTCTTGGTGCCGGGCTCAGAAGAAAGTGGTGGCCGGCGTCTTGGGGGGGAGGGGGGGAGAGCGACGCCGGCCACCAGTGCGGCTGTCTGACCGGGCCGCAGGGGTTGGCGCCCGGTCGAGCGAGGCGGGTTCCGAAGGAGAGAAGAAACCGCCGCCGCTATGATGCGAATCTGGTGGGCAAATATGGCGAGAATGGGGACCCCGACATGACATTCCTGTGAGTTTCCCCACGAACCGCAATCTTCGCGAAAACATCAACACTACCAGTTACTTGCGACGAAAATCGGGGTCGTCGCCCCTGGACAATGGCAAGACGGATGTAGATGATGCGGCCTCACGGCAACCGACGGAGTCCGGCTTGAGCCGGCCTCCGATCAATCGTAGCGCGGCAATGTCCGCAGGGGAGAGCCCATGGCCATCAGCGGTCACGATTCGTTGAAAACCCGTCGCACGCTGACGGTCAGCGGCAAAAGTTACGATTACTTCAGCCTGACCGCCGCCATCGACAAGATCGGCGATCCCGCGCGGCTGCCGTTTTCGATGAAGGTCCTGCTGGAAAATCTGCTGCGCTTCGAAGACGGCAGTTCGGTCACCGTGGACCACATCAAGGCGCTGGTGGCGTGGCTGAAAAATCCGAAGTCGGACCAGGAAATCGCCTATCGCCCGGCGCGGGTGCTGATGCAGGACTTCACCGGCGTGCCGGCGGTGGTCGATCTGGCGGCCATGCGCGACGCCATCAAGGCGCTCGGCGGCGATGCCCAGAAAATCAATCCGCTGTCGCCGGTCGACCTGGTGATCGACCACTCGGTGATGGTCGATGCCTACGCCCGCCCCGATGCGCTGCAGAAAAACATCGACATCGAATTCGAACGCAACGCCGAGCGCTACCAGTTCCTGCGCTGGGGTCAGGTCGGCTTCAACAATTTCCGCGTCGTGCCGCCGGGCACCGGCATCTGCCATCAGGTCAATGTCGAGTACCTGGCCCAGGTGGTGTGGACCGCCGACGAGGGCGGTAAGACCATCGCCTACCCCGACACCCTGGTCGGCACCGACAGCCACACCACCATGGTCAACGGCCTGGCGGTGCTGGGCTGGGGGGTCGGCGGCATCGAGGCCGAGGCCTGCATGCTGGGCCAGCCGACGCCAATGCTGATTCCCGAAGTGGTCGGCATGAAGCTGACCGGCAAGCTGAAGGAAGGCACCACCGCCACCGACCTGGTGCTGACGGTCACGCAAATGCTGCGCGCCAAGGGCGTGGTCAACAAGTTCGTGGAGTTCTACGGCCCCGGCCTCAACGACCTGTCGCTGACCGATCGCGCCACCATCGCCAACATGGCTCCGGAATACGGCGCCACCTGCGGCTTCTTCCCGATCGACAAGGAAACCTGCCGCTACCTCGCCTTCACCGGCCGCGACCCGGAGCGCGTCGCGCTGGTCGAGGCCTATGCCAAGGCCCAGGGCATGTGGCGCGACGAAACCACGCCCGACCCGGTATTCACCGACACCATCTCGCTCGACCTCGGCACCGTGGAGCCGTCGTTGGCCGGACCCAAGCGCCCGCAGGACCGCGTCGCCCTGTCCAAGGCCGCGGCGGAATTCAACAAGGCGCTGAAGGAGTCCTTCGGCCACCAGTACCCGGTGTCCGCGCCGGTGGCGGGCCTGGCGGGTCCCGACGCCAAGAAGCAGCTGGAAGACGGCGACGTCGCCATCGCCGCCATCACCTCGTGCACCAATACCTCCAACCCGTCGGTGCTGTTCGCCGCCGGGCTGGTGGCGCGCCGCGCCCGCCAGAAAGGGCTGACGCGCAAACCGTGGGTCAAGACGTCGCTGGCGCCCGGCTCGCAGGTGGTCACCGACTACCTGACCAAGTCCGGGCTTCAGGCCGATCTGGACGCGCTCGGCTTCAACACGGTGGGCTATGGCTGCACCACCTGCATCGGCAACTCGGGTCCGCTTGACGACAACATCGCCAAGGCGATCGAAACCGGTGACCTGGTGGTGGCGGCGGTGCTTTCGGGCAACCGCAATTTCGAAGGCCGCATCAGCCCGCACGTGAAGGCCAATTATCTCGCCAGTCCGCCTTTGGTGGTGGCCTACGCGCTGTTCGGCAACATCCGCAAGGACATCACCACCGAACCCCTGGGCATGGGCAAGGACGGCAAGCCCGTCTACCTGAAGGACATCTGGCCCAAGCCGTCGGAAGTGGCCAAGTGCATCGAGCACTTCCTGACCCGGGACATGTTCTCCACCCGCTATTCCGACGTGTTCAAAGGGCCGGCGCCGTGGCAGGCGGTCAAGGCCGTGAAAAGCGAGACCTACGCCTGGCAGGACAAGTCGACCTACGTCGCCCTGCCGCCCTACTTCGCGGGCATGGGCAAGAAGCCCGGCGACATCAGCGATATCAAGGGCGCCCGCCCGCTCGGCATCTTTGGCGACAGCGTCACCACCGACCACATCTCGCCGGCCGGTTCGATCAAGAAGGACAGCCCCGCCGGCAAGTTCCTCATCGCCAACGGCGTGCAGCCGAAGGACTTCAATTCCTACGGCGCGCGACGCGGCCATCACGAGGTGATGATGCGCGGCACCTTCGCCAACATCCGCATCAAGAACGAGATGGTGCCGGGCGTGGAGGGCGGTGTGACCAAGCACCAGCCGTCCGGCGAGCAGTTGGCCATCTACGACGCGGCGATGAAGTACCAGAAAGAAGGCGTGCCGCTGGTGGTGATCGCCGGCAAGGAATACGGCACCGGGTCGTCGCGCGACTGGGCGGCCAAGGGCACCAACCTGTTGGGCGTGCGGGCGGTGATCGTCGAAAGCTTCGAGCGCATCCACCGTTCCAATCTGGTCGGCATGGGCGTGCTGCCGCTGCAGTTCAAGGGCGGCGAAACACGCAAGTCGCTCAAGCTCGACGGCACCGAGACGTTCGATATCTCAGTCGCGGGCCTGAAGCCGCGCGGCGACGTCAAGGTCACCATCACCCGCAAGGACGGCACCAGCCAGACCATCACCGTGCTGTGCCGCATCGATACCGACGGCGAGCTCGACTACTACAAGAACGGCGGCGTGCTGCACTACGTGCTGCGCAACCTGGCGGCTTAGGGCGCGGTTACGCGATACCGGTGCGGTCGCGCAAGCGGGCCCTCAGGGCTGTCGGCGTGATGATCGGGACGGCGACGTGCCGGGCCGCAGCCAGCAGCGCCCGATCGCCGGTGACGATCGAATCGGCGCGCCCCGCCAAGGCCAACTCTAGAAACGGAAGATCGTCCGGGTCTTCGCACCACGCCGGATCGACCGGCACGTCAGTTCTGGTTATGCTCTCGCAGAAGGGCAGATAGAGCGCGACCAGAGCCTCCCGCAAGGCCGGCGGCAATCGGAACTTCGGGTAGGCCGTCACGTCCAAGAATTCTTGCGCGGTCGTCCGGCTGACCAGCGGAATCACAAGCCGCGCGGTCCAGGCGTCCCGCAGCCAAGCCAGCCGCCCGCGGTCAAATATCAATGCCGACACCAAGACGTTGGTGTCCAGCACCACCCTCATTCGGCATTGCGGCGCTTGCGCCGCGCCCAGGACACGGCGCGCGCCACGTCGGCTTCCGAAATTCCAAGCGCTCTGATCTTCTTCCACGCGGCTTCGGCCAAGCCGATCTGCACCGGGGTCAAGACGATGCGGCCCCGGCTGACGGTGGCCTGGAAATAGGTCGGGCTGCCGACCATTTCCACCGCCGCTTTGGGCAGCGTGATCTGGTTCTTAGACGTGCGTTTGGCCAGCATGGCGTTGTCGGTCGAGTAAGGAAGTAAGGACGATATCATATCGGGCGGGGCGGTCCAGTCCGCCGGCCGCCGTGCCGAACAACATCCTTACCGTAAGCCGGCGCGCGTCGTATGCTCGGCGCCCTGCACCATGCGGAGGTCGCCATGACGATGTCGCGTCGCATCATGATCTCGAGCGCCGCCGGACTTTCGCTGGCGTCGATGACGCCGCGGCTCACGACGGCGCG
>JANRJB010000159.1:0-2791 GCA_033764265.1 Rhodospirillaceae bacterium
GCATCATTGTCAAGGACGGCCCCGCCGGCAGCGCACAGACGTGCCGACTGAAATCGCTGGTGAAGTCGGAAAAACCCGCCGGCAAGGCCAAGGCCGGCGCCGACTGACATTTCGGCCGCATCCCCGGCGAAAACCTGGGTCGGCGCGCCACGGGCCCTATATACTGGGCGCGGCGTGGAACACGGCCCGCCGCGTGCCGGTATGTGGCACTCCCCTTCCTTGAGCGAGGAGGTCGCGATGAAAAGCAACTTGCTCGAGCCGCTGCTGGCCGCGGTGCCGGCCATCATGCTCGCCGCGCAGGACGCGTCATCCGTGTGGGCTTCGGCGCAAGCGCCCTCGGATCGGGCGCGCGTGCCGGTGCTGACCAGCGGGCCCCTGACCGAGTGGCGGGTGCATGGCCGGCGCTCGCTGTCCTTCGCCGGACCCGGTGACCGCTGGTACTACGCTGAATTGACAGCCCCATGTGTTGGCCTGTCGTCGGCCACGCGCATCGTCTACACCAAGCGCCCCGGCACGACCGTTGATCGCCATGGGACGATCTTCTTGCGCAACGGCAACCCGCGCGGGCAAAGTTGCGGCATCAAGACGCTGGTCGAGACCGAGAAACCAGTCGACGCCGGTGACCACACAAAGGTCGAGAACGGCCAAAGCTGAGTGACGCCACGGCCGGCGCTCTCATTCCGCCGCCTGCCGGGCCGCGGCGGGCGCGACCGTGGTCGGCACGGCGTCGAGCACCCAGCCCTTGTGCAGCCGCCGCCCCGGCGAGGGGATGGCGTAGGCGGTCGAGGTACGGGTGGCGGCCACCTTCTCGGCATCGATGCGCCAACCCTTGGCCTCCCACTCCTTCATCAGCTGGCGGTAGCGCACGACCGTGCGGTCGGCCGGCATCATCACTTCGTGGGTCATGTCCTTGGGCGTGACCACCGGGTCCAGCGGCGTCAGCACGACGATGTCCTGCTTGGCGATGACCAGGTTGCGCTCGTGGATCTTGGCGTCGTGCGCCGGATCAAGCAGGCAGTTGCGCATGTTGACGAAGAAGATGCGCGTCTTGCTCTCGGTCACCGGCGCCTCGAAGAAATACTGGTGCATCCAGTTGGTCGGCGTCATGTGAATCCAGGTCTGCAGGCAGTTCGGCCCGTAATGGCCGGCCCCGGCCTTGAGGTCGCCGTCGAAGTTGCGCACCTTGTTCATGGTCGCGTCCTGCAGGGCCGGGCTGTCGAACGTCATCCAGAAATGGCAGCCGAGCGGGTTGTCGACCACGTCGTAGGGCTTGACGGCGTAACTGTCCTTCTCGCCCGAGAAGCCGTGGGTGGGATGAACGAATTCGTTGTGCGCGGGGTCCAGGCCGTTCTCGATCGAGCGTTCGTAGTTGTAGTCGACGTCCAGGATCATCACCTCGTTGGCGCGCCAGCCGTCCTGGCCGTATTCGGGGATTTCGTAGATCGGCGGACGTTCGGCCTCGGGCAGGTCGCCCAGGAAGGCGAAGACGATGCCGTACTTCTCCTGCACCGGATAGGCGTCGATGCGCGTGCGGCCGGGGATCTTGCCGCCTTTGACGCCGTCGACCGGCCCCAGCGACGGGATCTTCACGCACTCGCCGGCGCCGTTGAACTGCCAGCCGTGATAGGGGCAGGCGATGCAGTCGCCGTGCACCTTGCCGCCGGCCAGATTGCCGCCGCGGTGCGTGCAGGTGTTCGCCAGGCAGTGCGCCCGGCCCTGGCTGTCGCGGAACACGACCAGGTTCTGCCCCAGCACGGTCACCTTGGCGGGCGCCGCGCCCAGGTCCTGGGTGCGGACCAGCGGATACCAGAAATTGATGTACATCGGCGCGTCTCCCCCGTCGCTGTTAATTCGCTTGCATTAACCGGCAGCGTAATCTATGTGAATTAAGCCATGCAAGCCGTGTCCCTGCCGCCTGACCGCCGCGCGGTTGACGCCAAAGCCGACGCAACGCCCGCGCGCCTGGGCGAAACGCGGGAACGGCTGGTGCTGGCTGCTGAAAAACTGTTCGCGCAGAATGGCATCGACGCCGTGTCGCTGCGCCAGATTAACGCCGCCGCGGGGCAGAAAAACGCCTCGGCGGCGCATTACCACTTCGGCTCGAAGCCGGCGCTGATCGCGGCGGTCTACGACTATCGCATCGGGCGCATCAATGCCCGGCGGCTGGCCCTATTGGCCGCCCTCGACGCGTCCGGCCGCCCGCCCGATTTGCGCGCGCTGGTCGAGGCCGTCGTCCACCCGATGGTGGAGGAGATCGAGACCGCCAAAGGCGGCAAGCACTACATCCGTTTTGTCGCCCAGGCGCGCGGGCATCCGGCCCACGACCTGGGCAAGCTCACCCGCAGCCGCCATGCGTCGGCCATGCAGCAGTTCAACGACCGCGCGCAGGCGCTTCTGCCGCATGTGCCGCCCGAGGTGTTCGCGGTGCGTTTCGGCCTGATGATTGTGGCCATGACCGACGCACTCGCCGACCGTCACCGTCTGCTCGCCTCGCCGGTCACACGCGCGTCGATCCCCATGGCGCTGTTCGTCAGCATCCTGGTCGATACGCTGGTGGCGGGCCTGGCGGCGCCGGTCTCGGTCGCAACACGCTCTGAACTCGACCGTACCGCGCGCCGGCGCGCATAACGCTCAGTCGCGCGCCGGCTTGCGTTCCGTCAGTGTGGCCGTGCGCTCGATCACCCGGCCATGGCGCAGCACCGCCAGCGTGACCGTGCGGCCGATGGTCTCGGCGTTCAGCATGCGGTGCAGGTGGTCCACGCCGGTGATTGCCGCGCCATCCAGCGACAGC
>JANRJB010000165.1:0-3224 GCA_033764265.1 Rhodospirillaceae bacterium
GGCGGAGATCTTCGTCACCGGCATCAAGGTCATCGACCTGCTCGAGCCCTACGTGAAGGGCGGCAAGGTCGGCCTGTTCGGCGGCGCCGGCGTCGGCAAGACCGTGCTGATTCAGGAGCTGATCAACAACATCGCCAAGGACCACGGCGGCTACTCGGTGTTCGCTGGCGTCGGCGAGCGGACCCGTGAAGGCAACGACCTGTATCACGAGTTCATCGAGTCGAAGATCATCGACCTGAACGGCCCCAACTCCCGCGTCGCGCTGGTCTATGGCCAGATGAACGAGCCGCCGGGCGCGCGTGCCCGCGTCGCGTTGTCAGGCCTGACCCAGGCCGAATACTTCCGCGACGCCGAAGGCAAGGACGTGCTGTTCTTCGTCGACAACATCTTCCGCTTCACCCAGGCCGGTTCGGAAGTGTCGGCGCTGCTCGGCCGCATTCCCTCGGCGGTCGGCTATCAGCCGACGCTCGCCACCGACATGGGCGCGCTGCAGGAACGCATCACCTCGACCAAGAAGGGCTCGATCACGTCGGTGCAGGCGATCTACGTGCCCGCCGACGACCTGACCGACCCGGCGCCGGCCACCTCGTTCGCCCACCTCGACGCGACGACGGTTCTGTCGCGCTCGATCGCCGAGCTCGGCATCTATCCGGCGGTCGACCCGCTCGACTCCACCTCCCGCGCGCTCGACCCGCTGATCGTCGGCGAAGAGCACTACCAGGTGGCGCGCGACGTGCAGCGCATCCTGCAGACCTACAAGTCGCTGCAGGACATCATCGCCATCCTGGGCATGGACGAGTTGTCGGAAGAGGACAAGTTGACGGTGGCGCGCGCCCGCAAAATCCAGCGCTTCCTGTCGCAGCCGTTCCACGTGGCTGAAATTTTCACCGGCAACCCCGGCGTGTTCGTGAAGCTGGAAGACACCGTGAAGGGCTTCAAGGGCATCTGCGCCGGCGAGTACGACCATCTGCCCGAACAGGCGTTCTACATGGTCGGCACCATCGAACAGGCGGTGGAGAAGGCCAAGAAGTTGGCCGCCGAAGCTGCCTAATCGCCCTTTTCGGAATCGTCCGCCATGGCCGAGACGCTGAAGCTTGAACTGGTCGCGCCGGAACGCCTGCTGCTCTCGCAGCAGGTGGAAATGGTGATCGTGCCCGGCACCGAAGGTTACTTCGGCGTGCTGCCCAAGCATGCCCCGGTCATCTCGACGTTGCGGCCGGGCGTGATCGACGTCTACGAAGGCGGCGCGATCAGCCAACGGGTGTTCGTCACCGGCGGCTTCGCCGAGGTCAATGCCGCCGGCGTGACCGTGCTGGTGGACGAGGCCTTGCCGGCATCGGACGTCACCAAGGAGATGGCCGCCGCCCGCAAGGCCGCCGCCGAGGACGCCGCCGCTTCCGCCACGACCGATGACGCGCGCCGCCGCGCTGCCGCCGCCCTGAAAGTGGCCGAGGCAATGGCTGCGCTGGCCGCCTGAAATCGCTGAATTTACAAGCGATTAGACTTCCGGTTGAATCTCGGTTGATGGGGGCCGCGCCCGGCGCGTGTTGCGTCGGCGGGGGGCGGTCATATATTCAGCCCGCTGTTTCCGCCAATGACTGACCGTGCGATGACCACCCGCCCCTGGACCCTGGACGACATCCCCTGGTCGCGCTTCGACCGGGCCAAGGTCGATGTCGATCTGGTGCGCGTCATCAAGACCGCGGCCATGGTCGAGCGCAACGGCGCCGATTACGGCCGCTATCTCGCCAACGTGTTCGCCGACGATCCTGACTTCGGCCGGCTTGCCGCAGCCTGGGCGGCGGAGGAAGAACAGCACGGTTTGGCGCTCGGCCGCTGGGCGGCGCTGGCCGATCCCGCGTTCGACTTCGAGGCGGCGTTCGCGCGTTTCAAGGCGATGTACCGGATTCCGGTCGAGGCCACCCAGTCGGTGCGCGGCTCGCGCACGGGCGAGCTGTGCGCGCGCTGCGTGGTGGAAACCGGCACCAGCTCGTTCTATTCCGCCATCCGCGACGCGGTCGACGAGCCGGTGCTGAAAGACATCTGCAAGCGCATCGCCGCCGACGAGTTCCGGCACTACAAACTTGTCTTTGATGCCATGCGCGCCTATCAGGCGCGCGAACCGATGTCGCCGTTCGCCCGCCTGCGCGTGGCCGTGGGCCGCGTCCAGGAAGCCGACGACGACGAACTGGGCTCGGCCTATCACGCCGGCAACGCGCTCACCGGCGACTATCGCCGCGACGACGCGGTGCGCGCCTACCAAGGCCGCGCGCTCGCCTACTACCGTGAACGCCACATCCGCCGCGCCGCGCACATGATCGCCCAGGCCGTCGGCCTCAACCCCGATGGCTGGCTGGCGCGTCTGGTGGCGAAACTCCTGTGGCGCTTCATCGACCGCCGCGCCCGCGGCTTCGCCGCCGCCGCGGCATGACGCCCGCGTGACTGGCGCATGACCGGCGCATGACCCGGTCATCGTTTCGACGCCAAATCGTGATTCAAGAATCACCTGGGATTCAAGGCTCTGTCGCCGTTCCTGGCGCATAAGGCCGCGCCTGCCGAACACCGGCGGGCGCCCCCTCATCCCCCAGGAGTTTGACCATGCTCAATTGCTTCGTTCCCCCCATGCCGGTCCGGTCCGCGCTACTGCTGGCCGCGACGCTGATGTCAGCCGCCGCCGGCGCCGCCGAACCGGCCCGCGTGCACATGATGACCACGCCCAACGAGGTTCCGGGCACACGCCAGATCGAAGCCGCCGCAAGCCTTGGCGCACCTGACGCGACACTGGAGGCCGGCCTCCAACGGTCGCGGACGTTCGCGGACCGCGCGCGCATGAGCGAGAACCGCGCCGCGGCGCTGGCCAACCTGTGCGTCGGCCATGCCCTGAAAGGCGAGTACGCGCTGGCGCAGACCTACTGCGACCGCGCCGTCGAAGAACCGCGCCATGCGGCCATCGCGCTGGTCAACCGTGGCGCGCTGCACATCCTGACCGGCAACTCTGCCGCCGCGGTGGTCGATCTGGAGCGTGCGCTGGCGCTCGCGCCCGGCCTGGCCGAGGCGCGCAACAATCTCGACCGCGCCCAGGTCAAGCTGGCCGCCGCCCAGGCGCGCCAGAACGTCGCGGAGACGCCGCGCGAGTAGCCGTTCGCGCGTTTCGCCTCGCTGAAGCCGGCCGTGACGGTGCATCGTCGCGGCCGGCCGCGATGGCCGCGACCTGATCGGCGAAT
>JANRJB010000167.1:0-2142 GCA_033764265.1 Rhodospirillaceae bacterium
GAAGCGCGACGACCTTACCGACAAAAAGCCGGAGAAGTCGCTTACCGTTGGCAAGAAGCGTACGGGCGGGCGCAACAGCGCCGGGCAGATCTCCAGCCGTTTCCGCGGCGGCGGGGCCAAGAAGTCCTACCGCATCGTCGATTTTAAGCGCGACAAGGCCGGCGTTCCGGCCAAAGTGGCGGCCATCGAGTACGATCCCAACCGCTCGGCAAGACTGGCGCTGTTGCACTACGTCGACGGCGAAAAGCGCTACATCCTGGCGCCGGTGGGCCTCGAAGTGGGGCGCACCGTGGTGTCGGGGCCAGAGGCCGACATCCTGGTGGGCAACGCGCTGCCGCTCAAGAACATCCCGGCCGGCACCACCGTGCATAACGTGGAGTTGCGGCCCGGCAAGGGCGGCCAGATGGCGCGCTCGGCGGGCGCCTCCGTGCAGCTTGTCTCCAAGGAAACCGACTACGCGCTGCTCAAGCTGCCTTCGGGCGAAGTGCGCCGCGTGCATTCCCTGTGCATGGCCACCGTCGGGCAGGTGGGCAATCTCGATCACGAAAACGTCACTTACGGCAAGGCGGGCCGCGTGCGGCACCTTGGCCGCAAGCCGCACAACCGGGGCGTGACGATGAACCCCATCGACCACCCGCACGGCGGCGGCGAGGGCCGCACCTCGGGCGGACGCCACCCGGTAACTCCCTGGGGCCAGCCGACACGCGGCTTCAAGACGCGCAATAACAAGCGTACCGACAAGATGATCGTCAACCGCAGGAAGAAGAAGTAAGGAGATCCCATGGGCCGTTCCATAAAAAAAGGACCTTTTTCGGACACTTACCTCGTCACCCGCATCGAGGCGATGAACCGGGCCAACGAGAAGAAGGTCGTCAAGACCTGGTCGCGGCGGTCCACCATTCTGCCGGAGTTTATCGGCCACACGCTGGCCGTCCACACCGGCAAGAAGTTTATCCCCGTCTACATCACGGAAAACATGGTGGGGCATAAGCTGGGCGAGTTCTCGCCGACGCGTACCTTCAAGGGCCACGCGGCGAAGGAGAAAGGCAAGTAACATGACGCGGGAATCGTTAGCCAAGGCCGAAGCAAGATATATCCGGATTTCGCCGCAGAAGGCGCGACTGGTGGTGGACCTGATCCGCGGCCGCAAGTGCGGCGACGCCGTGAACCTGCTGCGGGTGACCAACAAGCGCATCGCGCCCACGGTGGAGAAGGTGTTAAAGTCGGCCATCGCCAACGCCACCGCGAAGTCCACCACGGTCGATGTGGACGACCTCTGGGTGACCGAGGCGTACGTCAACGAGGGGCCAAGGCAGAAGCGCATTCGTCCGGCGCCGATGGGACGCGCCTACCGCTATCAGCGGCGCAGCGCCCACATCGTCGTGAAGGTGGGAGAAAAGGCGTAAATACATGGGTCAGAAAGTACATCCCTACGGTTTCCGAGTCGGCGTCACCAAGACCTGGCGTTCGCGCTGGTTCGCCAAACAGGACTACTCCAAGCTGCTCAAGGAAGACCTGGATCTGAAAGACGCGCTGCGCGAACGGCTGAAGGCCGCCGGCGTGTCGAGCGTGGAAGTGGACCGGCCCGGCAACAAGCTGCGTATCACCATCCGCACCTCGCGTCCCGGCATCATCATCGGCCGCAAGGGCGCCGAAATCGAGAAGCTCAAGCAGGACCTGGCGCGCAAGACCAAGCGCGAAGTCTATATCGACATTCAGGAAGTCCACAAGCCGGACGCCGACGCTCAGTTGATTTCCGAATCCATCGCCCTGCAGCTTGAAAAGCGCGTAGCCTTTCGCCGCGCCATGCGTAAGGCCGTCGAAGCCGCGCTGCGCTACGGCTGCAAAGGCATCAAGGTCCGCGTCTCGGGCCGTCTGAACGGCGCCGAAATTGCCCGCAGCGAATGGTATCTGCAGGGCCAGCTCCCGCTGCACACCCTGCGCGCCGACATCGACTATGGATTCGCCCAGGCCTACACCACCTACGGCGTGATCGGAATCAAGGCGTGGGTCTACAAAGGTGAGATTCTCGACGCCGGCATCCGGGGCAAGGGCCCCCTGCGGAACGAACCCGAGCCGAGACGGCCTCGTGGCGATCGCGGCGACCGCCGTGGGCCGCGGCCTGACCGTGGCGGCGACAGG
>JANRJB010000300.1:0-8410 GCA_033764265.1 Rhodospirillaceae bacterium
GTACCCCGAAAAGGCGAAAAAACTCAGATTACCGCCGAACGCGAGCGTTCGCGCATCTGTCGGCCTGCTTGTGACCTAAGCGGCTGAAGAGAAAGAGAAAAGTACTGCGCAAATTAATGCCATTCAGTGAATAAGGTTATCCGATTCTCTACGATTATGGGCGGACATTCCGAGGGCCGAGAATCCCTTACCTTGGCCGAATCACCCGGAGCATGGCCTGGTTTCGGACTTCAAACCGCGAATCAACAATTGCCGATGAGACCTGCTTTCGCCACCTCGGACACACCGGGCGGCAGCGGGAACGATTCGGAAATCGTCGCGGGCGCGATTTCGCCCGGCAAGTCGCAGGCGCGCCAGCGCGGCGCAAGAACTGTCGCAAGGTGCGTGGCGATGGCCGCGGCGCGCGCGCCATCGCAACACAGCCACGCGACGTAAAGCCCGCCGTTGGGTTGAAATGCGACGATCGGCGCGGCGGTTGCGGCAGCGGCGATGGTCGCGGCGAGGTCGGCGCTGGCGGCGACCCTGAGCCACTGCGGCCGCACGCCCAGGTGCCAGACGACGCACAGGCCCGCGGTCTTGGCAAGACCGGCGGCCACGGCGTCGAACTCCACCAGCCGCGGATAGGGCTGGCCGCGCGGCTGCCACACCAGCGGCGAAGGCTTCCGCGCCGGCTTGGCTTTCGCCGACAGCCCGGCGACCAGGTGGCCGATGCGCGTGCGCGGCGCCATGGCCGGCCGCCTCACATCTCGCGGATGAACCGCCGCAGGACGCCGCGGCGGAAGATGAGCGTATAGAACGTGGCGTTGACGCCCAGCACCAGGATCCCCGCCCACACGATGTCGCTGAGAAAGTGCGCGCCTTGCATCATGCGCATCAACCCCATCACGCCGCCGAACAGGATGCCCGCGGCCACCGCCGGCCAGCGCCAGCGGTCGTTCAGAATAAAGCCGTAGGCCGTGACCCAGAACGCCACCGCCGCGTGGCCCGAGACGAACGAGCAGTTCCGTGTGCACTCGTCGGCGATCCACAACGGCGGGGTGAAGTCGGCCGTGCCGCCGAACACGGTAATGTCCTTGGGGCGGGCGCGGCCCCAGTTGGGCTTGAGCAGGGTCTCCACCGTCAGGCCCGGGCCGACCACCAGCGTGGACATCAGGTAGATCATGCGCGGCGTGGTCAGGCCCCAGAACCATTGCTGGTACCAGATGCCCGCCACCCACAGGACGACGCAGAACACGAAGCTGCCGACGATCACCGTCGGCACCACGCGGCGGAAGAATTCGATCAGTCCGCCGCCGGTCCACGCACCCGCCTCGCCACCCCAGAACAGGCGCGCCGCGCCGATGTCGAGGCCGGGAAAAAACATGAACACCAGCAGCACCGCCAGCAGCCAGCGGCTGGGCGTCGTGCGGATGTCGGCCAACAGGCGCAGGATCGGGTTGGCGTTCACCGGCGGTAACCCTTGAAGCCCTTCAACAGGTACGCATGCAGCGCGAGTTCGTGGCCAGGATACGCCGAGGCGCGCCAGTGGGCGAGCGGCACCGCTTCGGCGAACAGGTCGGCGACGCCAACCAGGCCGCCGTGCCGGTTGATATAGATGAAATCGCCGCCGACGCGGTCGTTGGGGTCGGTGACGAGCTCGAAGTGGTTGTGGACGCCGCCCGACGGGTTCCACATTACGGCGTCGAACGCGTCGGGCCGCGCGGCGTGCATCAGCGCGGCCATGTCGGTTCGGCTGTCGAACAGCGGCACCGCGCCGGGGTGCCGGTGGCGCAGATCGCGCAGCCAGGGTCCGGCCTGATCCCAGGCGCGGAGTTTCCGCGCCGGATCGAGGCGGGCGGGCGGCGAAGCGCCCATGCCATCGGCTACGACCAGGGCGAACAGCGCCGCCGACAGCGCGAAGTTGACCGCGAGGCCCGCACGCAGCCACGCGCCGCCGTCGGTGGTCAACAGGCGGCGGCAGACGAACACGACCGCAGCGACATAGGCGGTGGCCGCCCAATTGGCGTGGGCGCGGACGATCAGGGCCTCGAGCAGGATCAGCGCCAGGATCGGCAGCGAGAACGAGAGCAGCAGCGCGTCGGCCTCATCCCATCGCGCGCGGGATGCCCGGCCGAGCGCCGCGACCGCAGTGGCGAGGAATACTGCGAACAGCACCGGCCCCATCAGGCCGAACTGGCCGGCCAGGAATTCCGCCGCACCGATCGGATTGAAGGTGGCGAACGACAACCCGATGTTGTCGCCGGTATGGCGCAGCGTCGACCAGCCATTCGCGAGGTTCCAGGCGACATTGGGCGCCACGACCAAAGCGGCGAGCGCGGCGGCCAGCGCCGGGCCGGGCGCGCGCAGACGGCGGCGGGCCTGCGGACACACGCCAGCGAACACCACAAGGCCGAGCACGTAGAACGCCATGGCGTACTTGGCCAGCAGGCCGACCCCGACCGCGAGGCCCAGGCCCGCCCACCAGACCCACAATCCGGTGCCGAGCGCGCGCACCAGGCAGATCAGCGCCAAGGTCCAGGCCAACAGCAGCGGCGCATCGGTTGAGATGATGAACGACGACACGCCGACGCCGGGCAGCAGCGCGTAGCATATGCCGGCCCACCACCCGACACGGCGGTCGGCCAACATCGCCCCGAGCGCGAACACCGCGAGCGCGGTCAGCCCGTGCAGCACCGGCGCGGCGGCGCGCACGCAGGCCACGCCATCGCCACAGAGGCCGGTCGTGACCGCGATCAGCCAGGCGATCAGGGGCGGCTTGGAGAAGTACCCCCACGCCGGGGATTGCGCCCACACCCAGTACTGCGCCTCGTCCACCGACAAGGGCAGCGGGGTGGCCGACACCAGCGCCAGCCGCGCGACCACCAGGCCGGCGACCAGAATGGCGAAGGCGCCGAAGGTGCGCTCGATCAGGGCGCGCGGGGCGCGTGCCGGGGACGGGGCGTGCAGGGCGGCGTCAACCATCTTCGGCATAAAACAGGTACGACAGGCTCAACAGCAGCGCGACCACCGCCGGCGACCAGGCCGCCAGCGGCAGCGGCAGTGTCGCCGACAGGCCCAGCGCATAGGTGAAGCGGCTGAAAAAGTACAACAGGAATCCGGCGCCGATGCCGCCGAGGGCGCGCAGGGTCCAGCCGCCGAGCCGAGCCTGGCCGGTGAGGTAGAACGAGGCCGCGACCAGCACCATGGCGCAGAGCATGACCGGCGTGGCCAACAGCGATTGCCAGTACAGCCGATGCGGCAGCGCCGAGAACCCCGCGGCGCGCGAGAACGCCACGAACCCGGGCAGGTCGTAGACCGAGAGGGTCTCCGGCGCGGCGAAGCTGTCCTGGATCTGGGTCAGCGTGATGGCGGTCTGGCGCCGGTACGACGGAAATCGGCGCGTCGGCTGGCCCGGCTCCATTACCAAGACCTGCGACATGTGAAAGTAGCCATCGCCCAGCACCGCGGTTTCGGCCTGAAACCGGCGGACCAGCCCGCCGGCGGCATCGGATACGAACATCGAGACGCCCGACAGGTGCAACGCGCCGCCGTCCTGCCGCACCGCATCGGCATGAACCACCGTGGCGGTGGCCGCATTGCCGGTGCCGGCGGATTCGCGCAGCCAGAACCCGCTCCGTCCCAGGTCGAAGGCCGCCGCGCCGGTGTCGATCAGGTCGCGCTCGCGCTGCTTGTAGGCGTCGTACAGGGTTGCGGCGAGCGGATTGACGACCAGCAGGTTGACCGCGCCGAGCGCGGCCACCAGCACCACCGTCGGCGCCAGCACCTGCCAGGCCGACACGCCGACCGCGCGCATGACGACCAGCTCATGATGGCGCGACAGGCGGAACAGCGCGTACATCACCGCGATCATCACCACGAACGGCAGCGAATTCTGGATGGTGTGCGGCAGCTTGAGCAGCGCCAGGCCCAGGATCGCGCCGGTGCCGACGCCCGCCACCGGCGCGCTGCGGCGCAACAGCTCGATAGCGTCGAACAGAACGATCAGCGCGGCGATCAGGCCCAGCGCCGCACCGAACGCGGCCAGAAACCGGCCGCCGAGATAGACCGACAACAGAGGCGAAATGCGATGCACGGGCGGACGGACAAGCCTAGAGCCTCGCGGGGACCCGGTACGCTACCCGGTCTGCCCGCGGAAATCACATCGTTTGCGGCCCGGCGCCGTGATAAACAGCGGGCCATGGTGAAGCTGACCAAGATTTACACGCGCGGCGGCGACACGGGCGAAACTTCGCTCGGCGACGGCACGCGGGTGGTCAAGCACGATGCGCGCGTGGCCGCCTATGGCGCGGTTGACGAAACCAACGCCGCGGTCGGACTGGCGCGACTGCACACCGCGGGGCTGCCCGACGACCTGGGTTTCGCGGTCATGCTCGCGCGCATCCAGAACGAGTTGTTCGACCTGGGCGCCGACCTGTGCACGCCCCTGCACGCCAATGAAGCGCCCGGCGCGGCGCTGCGCATGACACAGGCGCAGGTGACGCGGCTGGAACACGAGATCGACCGGCTCAACGCCGCGCTCTCTCCGCTGACGTCGTTCGTGCTGCCGGCCGGCACCGCGGCGGCGGCGCATTTGCACCTGGCGCGCACCTTTGCCCGGCGGGCCGAACGCGACATCACCGCGCTCGCCGCCCAAGCCGCCGTCAACCCACAGGCGCTGGCCTACATCAACCGGCTTTCGGACCTGCTGTTCGTGATGGCGCGCGCGGCCAATCACGGCGGTCCGGACGCGCCCGGGGACGTGCTCTGGCAGCCCGGCCAGAGTCGGGCCTAACCGCGGCGTGGCGTGTTGCGGCGCAAGAAGCCAGAAAATTCAATAATATCAATACGAGTGAGACGCGAAATGATGCGTCGCAACAGCAATTTATTTGACACCCCCGGGGCAAAGGACTAGTTGTAGCCGCCGCCCGTTTCAGGCCGCTGGGTTCGTGGATTGAGCAATCAATCCAAGGAACTAGGGGCCAGCGCCCGATCGGGAACGCCGCCAACGCGGCAGGGCCGAAGAACAAGAACTGCCTGGGGACACAGCCCATGAAGGTACTCGTCGCCGTCAAGCGCGTGGTCGACTACAACGTCAAAGTCCGCGTCAAGGCCGACCAGTCGGGCGTCGAGCTGGCCAACGTCAAGATGTCGATGAATCCCTTCGACGAGATCGCCGTCGAAGAAGCCGTGCGCCTGAAAGAGGCGGGCAAGGCCACTGAACTGGTGGCCGTCAGCATGGGCCCCGCCGCCTGCCAGGAAACCATCCGCACCGCGCTGGCCATGGGCGCCGACCGCGGCATCCTGGTGCAGACCGATGCCGAACTTCAGCCGCTGGCGGTCGCCAAACTGCTCAAGGCGCTGGTCGCCAAGGAAAGCCCCAACCTCATCATCCTCGGCAAGCAGGCCATCGACGACGATTCCAACCAGACCGGCCAGATGCTGGCCGCCCTGCTCGGCTGGCCGCAGGGCACCTTCGCCTCGAAGGTCGCGCTCGAGGCCGACAAGGCGGTGGTCACGCGCGAGGTCGACGGCGGCCTGGAAACCGTGGCGCTGAAGCTGCCGTGCATCATCACCACCGACCTGCGCCTGAACGAGCCGCGCTACGCCTCGCTACCCAACATCATGAAAGCCAAGAAAAAGCCGATCGAAACGGTGGCGCCGGACGCGTTGGGCGTGGACACCGCGCCCCGGCTGGTCACGCTGAAGGTCGAAGAACCGCCCAAGCGTAAGGGCGGGGCCAAGGTGCCCGACGTGGCCGCCCTGGTCGACAAGCTGCGCAACGAAGCCAAGGTGATCTGACGGGAGAATGATGTCATGGCCTGTCTGGTCGTCGCCGAACACACCAACACCGATATTCGCCCCGCGACATTGTGCGCGGTGACCGCCGCCCAGAAGATTGGCGGGGACATTCATGTGCTGATCGCGGGCAAGGGTTGCGCCGGAGCGGCGGCCGCGGCCGCCAAGATCGCCGGCGTCAGCAAGGTGCGCGTGGCCGATACCGACGCGCTGGCCCACCCCCTGGCCGAACCGCTGGCGGCGCAGATCGTCGCGCTGGCCGGCGAATATAGCCACATCCTGGCGCCGGCCACCACCACCGGCAAGAACGTGATGCCGCGCGTCGCGGCCTTGCTGGACGTGGCACAGATTTCCGACATCTCCGCGGTCGTCTCGGCCGATACCTTCGTGCGCCCGATCTACGCCGGCAACGCGCTGGCGACCGTGCAGTCGAAGGACGCCAAGAAGGTCATCACCGTGCGCGCCTCGACCTTCGACAAGGCCCCGGCCGAAGGCGGTTCGGCCGCGGTCGAGAACGTGACGGCGGCGGCGAACCCCGGCGTGTCGAGCTTCGTCGGCCAGGAACTGTCGAAGTCCGAGCGCCCGGAGTTGACCGCGGCGCGCATCGTCGTGTCCGGCGGGCGTGGCATGGGTTCGGGCGAGAACTTCAAGATCATCGAGGCGCTGGCCGACAAGCTGGGCGCCGCCGTCGGCGCCAGCCGCGCCGCGGTCGATGCCGGCTTCGTGCCCAACGACTACCAGGTCGGCCAGACCGGCAAAATCGTCGCGCCCGACCTCTACATCGCCGTCGGCATTTCCGGCGCGATCCAGCATCTGGCCGGCATGAAGGACTCCAAGGTCATCGTCGCCATCAACAAAGACTCCGAGGCGCCGATCTTCCAGGTGGCCGACTACGGCCTGGTCGGCGACCTGTTCCAAGCCGTGCCCGACCTGACCAAGGCGCTCGGCTAAGCGCCGATGCCCACCGAACTGAAACCGAACAAGGATCAACCGATGAACGACAACGTTGGGCGAGCGCCCATCACCGCGGCCGGCAAGGTCTCCTCCACGCCGATCACCATCGCCACCGTCGGCGTGATCGGCGCGGGGCAGATGGGCTCGGGCATCGCCCACGTCTCGGCGCTGGCGGGCTACGACGTGATCCTGTCGGACATCAGCGAGGACGCGCTCAAGCGCGCCGTCGGCATCATCGGCAAGAACATGGACCGCCAGGTCAACCGCGGCCTGATCAGCGCCGAGGACAAAGCCGAGGCGATCGCCCGCATCAAGACCGCGTCGGACATCAAGGCGATGGGCGACCGCGACCTGGTGATCGAGGCCGCCACCGAGGACGAGGCGGTCAAGAAGCAGATCTTCAGGTCGATCTGTCCGGTGCTGAAGTCCGAGGCGTTGCTGTGCTCCAACACCTCGTCGATCTCGATCACCCGGCTGGGCGCGGTGACCGACCGCCCCGAACGGTTCATGGGCCTGCACTTCATGAATCCGGTGCCGGTGATGAAGCTGGTGGAACTGATCCGCGGCATCGCCACCGAAGAGTCGATTTTCGCCTCGGTGCGCGCCTTCGCCGAGCGGCTGGGCAAGCAGACCGTGTCGTCCGAGGACTTCCCGGCGTTCATCGTCAACCGCGTGCTGATCCCGATGATCAACGAGGGCATCTACACCCTGTATGAAGGCGTCGGCACCGTGAAGGCGATCGACACGGCGTTGAAGCTGGGCGCCAACCACCCGATGGGCCCGTTGGAACTGGCCGACTTCATCGGCCTGGATACCTGCCTGGCCATCATGACCGTGCTGCACGACGGGTTGGCCGACACCAAGTACCGCCCGTGCCCGCTGCTGGTGACGTACGTCGAGGCCGGCTGGCTGGGCCGCAAGACCGGCAAGGGCTTCTACGACTACGCCGGACCCGAGCCGATCCCCACCCGCTAAATTTTTCGATCACGGCCATGAATTCACGGGCGCTCGATTTAACTTCGAGCGCCCGTTGCTTTTGGGCCCTGACGATTCTCTGCGCGGGGCTGTATCTGCCGGGTTTGGCCTGGCTGCCGCCCGTGGACCGGGACGAAGCGCGCTTCATGCAGGCCAGCAAGCAGATGATCGAAACCGGCGACTATGGACGCATCCGCTTCCAGGCCGAGGCCCGCGACAAAAAACCCATCGGCGCGCATTGGCTGCAGACCGGCGCGGTCAATCTACTCTCACCCGATGATCTGGCGGTGACTTGGCCCTATCGCCTGCCCTCGGTACTGGCCGCGTGGCTGGCGGTGCTGGCGACGGCCTGGACGGCGCGGCGCATGGCCGGACCTGCGGCGGGTCTGGCGGCGGGCGTCATCCTGGCGGGCAGCGTCTTGGTGATCGTCGAAGCGCACCTGGCCAAGGCCGATGCGCTGCTGCTGGCGGCAAGCGCGATTGCATTGGGTGGCTTGGTTGCGGCCTACACCGACACCCTGACGCGGCCCTTGGCGTTGTCATTTTGGTCGGCATTGGGCGCAAGCATCCTGATCAAGGGCCCCATTCTGCCCGCTGTCGTTATTCTCACACTGGTCTCTCTGGCGATTGTGGACAAATCGCTGTCCTGGTTTCAACGCCTGCAGCCGCTGATGGGCATTCCGGTCATGCTGCTGATCGCGGGTCT
>JANRJB010000183.1:0-8054 GCA_033764265.1 Rhodospirillaceae bacterium
CTTGGGCAGCACGTAGACCTTGTTCTCGTACTTGGCGTTGTTGGTCCACAGCTCGATCTGGGCCAGCACCTGGTTGGAGAACGAGGCGCTCATGACGAAGCTGGGGTGGCCGGTGGCGCAGCCCAGGTTCACCAGCCGGCCCTCGGCCAGCAGAATAACGCGCTTGCCGTCGGGAAACTCGATCTCGTCCACTTGGGGCTTCACGTTGTGCCATTTGAAGTTGCGCAGGCCCTCGACCTGAATTTCGGTGTCGAAGTGGCCGATGTTGCAGACGATGGCGCGGTCCTTCATCGCCCGCATGTGGTCGACGGTGATGACGTCCAGGTTGCCGGTGGCGGTGACGAAGATGTCGGCCAGCGGCGCGGCGTCGTCCATGGTGATGACCTGGTAGCCCTCCATCGCCGCCTGCAGCGCGCAGATCGGGTCGATCTCGGCCACCATCACGCGGCAGCCGGCCTGGCGCAGGCTGGCCGCCGATCCCTTGCCGACGTCGCCGAAGCCCGCGACCATGGCGACCTTGCCGGCCATCATCACGTCGGTGGCGCGGCGAATGCCGTCCACCAGGCTCTCGCGGCAGCCGTAGATGTTGTCGAACTTCGACTTGGTCACGCTGTCGTTGACGTTGAAGGCCGGGAACGGCAGGCGGCCGTCCTTGGCCATCTGATACAGCCGGTGCACGCCGGTGGTGGTTTCCTCGCTCACGCCCTTGATGCCGGCCAGGGTGCGCGCATACCAGCCGGGCTGGGTGCGCATGCGCTCGGCGATGGCGGCGTACAACACGCGCTCTTCCTCGTTGGTCGGCTTGGAAATGACCGAAGGGTCCTTCTCGGCGCGCGCGCCCAGCACCAGAAGCAGCGTGGCGTCGCCGCCGTCATCCAGGATCAGGTTGGGCGCGCCGCCGTCGGACCATTCGAAGATGCGGTGGGTGTACTGCCAGTATTCCTCCAGCGTCTCGCCCTTGACGGCGAACACCGGCGTGCCGGCGGCCGCGATCGCCGCGGCGGCGTGGTCCTGGGTCGAGAAAATGTTGCACGACGCCCAGCGCACGTCCGCGCCCAGGTGCTTGAGCGTCTCGATCAGCACCGCGGTCTGGATGGTCATGTGCAGCGACCCGGCGATGCGCGCGCCCTTCAACGGCTGCTTGGGGCCGTACTCGGCACGGATCGCCATCAGGCCCGGCATCTCGACCTCGGCCAGCGCCATTTCCTTGCGGCCGTATTCGGCCTGCGCGATTTCCTTCACGGCGTAATCATGGGTGGCCATCGGACGCTCCTGATCAGGGAAAAGGCAAGTCCCGACAAGGACTTGACGATGCGGCGCGGGGCCGGCGCCGCAACCGGGAAGGGCGCGTATACCAGAGCGGACGCCGGGCGTGCAACCGGCCCGGCCGCGCCGCCGGGCTCACCCATCGGCCAGGGCGTCGACCATGCCGCGCAGCTTGGCCGGATCGGATTCCGACGTCACCCGCCGCACCCGGCCGGAAATCGCCGACAGGTTGAGGTCGAGGATGCGTTTCTTGACCTTGGGCAGGCTGGCGGCGGCCATCGACAGTTCGGTGATGCCGAACCCCAAGAGCAGCGGCGTCAGACGTTCGTCGCCGGCGATCTCGCCGCACACCGACACCGGAATGCCCGCCGCGGCGGCGGCCTCGGCGGAAAACTGGATCAGGCGCAGCACCGCCGGATGCAGCGGGTTGTACAGGTAGGCCACCTGCTCGTCGCTGCGGTCGATGGCCAGCGTGTACTGAGTCAGGTCGTTGGTGCCGATGGCGAAGAAGTCGCTTTCCGCGGCCAGCGCGTCGGCGGCCAGCGCCGCGCCCGGGATTTCGATCATCACGCCCAGCGGCGGCAGCGGGTCGGGCACCTTGACGCCGGCGCGCCTGAGGCGCTGGGCCAGCCGATGGAGCACGGTGCGCACCGCGCGCACTTCATCGACCGTGCAGACCATCGGCAGCAGGATGCGCACCGGCCCCAGCGCCGCGACGCGCAGGATCGCGGCCAGTTGCGCCAGCAACACGCGGCGATGCTTCAGCGAGAACCGGATCGCGCGCAGGCCCAGCGCCGGGTTCGGCCCGATTTTCATGCCCTCGACGCTGCCCAGCTTATCCGCGCCGATGTCGAGCGTGCGCACGGTCACCGGCCGGCCGCCCATCTGCCCGACGACGCGGGCCAGCACCTCGAACTGTTCGTCCTCGCTGGGGAACGTCGCGCGGTTCATGAACATGAACTCGCTGCGGAACAGCCCGATGCCTTCCGCGCCGGCGGCCAGCACGGTGTCGATCTCGGTCGGCAACTCGATGTTGGCGTACAGCTTGATGGCGAAGCCGTCGCGGGTGACGGCCGGCACGCTCTTCAGCTTGCGCAAGGCGCGCACGTCGCGCATCAGCGCGGCGCGCTTCTTGCGGTAGGTCGCGAGCGTCTGCGCGGTCGGGTTCAGCACCACCAGTCCGGCGTTGCCGTCGACGATAATGGCGTCGCCGTCGCGCGTCGCGGCCAGCACCTCGGCGGCGGCGATCACCGCCGGCAGGCCCAGCGAGCGGGCGACGATGGCGGTGTGGCTTTCCACGCCGCCGACCGTGGTCACCAGGCCCGCGGCCAGGTTGGGGTCCAAGAGCGCGGTATCGCCCGGCGACAGTTCGTCGGCCACCACCACCGCGTTTTTCCCCAGCGCGCTCAACGACTGGATCGGCTTCAACGTCAAGGCCTCGACCAGACGGCGGCCGACCTCGCGCACGTCGTCGATGCGCGCGGACAGGTAATCGTCCTCCATCGAGGCGAACGCCTCGGCCATCAGGCCGACCTCTTTCATCACCGCCGCTTCGGCGTTGATGAATTCCGCGGCGATGCGCTTCTGCACGCCGCGGATCAGGCGCGAGCCGCTCAGCATCTGCTGGTAGGCGTCGAGCAGGTAGCCGATTTCCTCGCCGGCGGCGCCCGACATCCGGCGCGCCTGATCCTGCAGCCCGCCGATGCGCTCGGTGGCGCGCGCCGCGGCTTCCAGGATGCGGTGTTGCTCGCTGCGCACGCGCGAGGGCGCGATGCGCACTTCCTGCACGTGCAGGCTGTCGCGGGTATCGTGCCGGTGGACCGCGCCGATGGCGATGCCGCCGGCCACCGCCAGGCCGGTGAAGGTGCGTTCGGGCTCGGTCGCGCGTTTATTCTTCATCGAAGCGGTTCGCCACCAGCGCGCACAGGGCCGCCATCGCCGCCTCGGCGTCGGGCCCGGCCGCGCTGATCTCGATGGTGGTGCCCTGCGACGCCGCCAGCATCATCAGCCCCATGATCGACCCGCCCGACACGGTGGTGCCGTTGCGCGCCACCGCGACCTCGGCGTCGAACTGGTGCGCGGTCTTGCAGAATTTGGCCGCGGCCCGGGCATGAAGGCCCTTGCTGTTCAGGATCTCGACGGTCGCGCGCCGCTCGGCGCTCACTTGTCCTGCCCCAGCAGCGCCGATGCGACGTTGATGTACTTGCGGCCGGCGTCCTGGGCCTGGATCACGGCGTTGTGCAAGGTTTCGCTGCCGCGCACCGAGGCCAGCTTGATCAGCATCGGCAGGTTGACCCCGGCGATCACCTCGACCGGGGCGCCTTCCATGATCGAGATCGCCAGGTTCGACGGCGTGCCGCCGAACATGTCGGTCAGCACCACCACGCCGGCGCCCTTGTTCACTGTCTCGACCGCTTTGACGATGTCGGCGCGGCGCCGCTCCATGTCGTCATCGGGGCCGATGCACACGGTGGTGACCTGGGCCTGGGGGCCGACCACGTGCTCGAGTGCGGCGACCAGCTCCACCGCCAGCCGGCCGTGCGTCACCAGCACCAATCCGATCAATGCTTTGTCCTGCGCCATGGTGGTTGCGGTCGTGTCCGTCGATTGCTCGGGGCGTTCCCGTGGGGCGGGCAGATTAGCCTTCCCGTGTCCGCCGGGCGATATCAACATTCCGTGGGCCGGCCAATGATTTGCACAAGTCGGTTCGGGGCCGAACCGTCGCCTTCGCCCGGCCCGACGCCGGCCTCAGACCGAGGCGCGCGGAATGTCGCGGTGGCGGACTTCAAACGGCAGGTTGCGGGCCGCAAGCCAGCCCTTCAGCCGTTCGACCATGTAAACCGACCGGTGCTGCCCGCCGGTGCAGCCGACCGCGATGGTCAGGTAGCTCTTGCCCTCGCGCTCGTACAGCGGGATCAGCGGGTCCAACAGGCCCTGGAGGCGCTGCAGGAACGTCGCCGCCGCCGGGTCCTGGTCGATGAAACGTCCGACCGCGGGGTCGAGCCCGGTCAACGCCCGCAGCTCCTTTTCGTAGTGCGGGTTTTTCAAGAACCGCACGTCGAACACCAGATCGGCATCGCGCGGCAGGCCGTGGCGATAGCCGAACGACATCAGGAACAGGCGAATGGCCCGGCCCGAAACCTGGCCGAATTGGCCCTGGATGATGCGCTTCAAGTCGCCGGGCGCAAGCCGCGAGGAATCAACCAGCAGGTCGACGTGGCTGCGCAAGGGCGCCAGCAGCCGGCGTTCGATGTCGATGCCCACCGCCACCGGCGCCTCGTCGGCCAAGGGGTGCGGCCGCCGGCTCTCGGTATAGCGCTGGCCCAGAATCTCGCTGTCGCAGTCCAGGAACACCATGCTGATCGACAGCCGCGTGTGCTGGCGCAGCGCTTCCAGCGTGCGCAACAACTGGGCCGCGTCGAAGTCCCGCGTGCGCGCATCAACCCCGATGGCGATCGAACGGTCGTCGCCCGCGGCCACCACCGCGTGAAACAACGCCACCGGCAGGTTGTCGACGGATTCGAACCCGATGTCCTCCAGCGCGTGCAGGGCGGTGCTTTTCCCGGCGCCGGACATGCCGGTCACCACCACCAGCCGGGGTAAGGGCTGGGGTGTTGTGCCCGCGCTGCCTTGGGGTTCACGACTCACCGGTCTGTCCTTCGCGGATCGCCCGCACCGCGAACCTGACCTTGGCCGCAGCCGAGGCGGCGAAGGCGTCAAGCCGCATCCACGGCACCGCGCGGTCGTGCAGTTGGGTGGTGGTGCGCTCGGGCAAGCGGTCGATCTCCTCGTTGCGGCACAGGTCCACCACCAGCCCGATCCGCGCCGACGGCGCGTGCGGCAGGCGCACCAGGCCGAACCCGCGCATCTCGATCCGCCCGGCGATGGCCGACGGCGCGGCGGCGCTCAGCGAACCATCGGCACCCACGGCCACCTCGCAATAGTCGTCGGCCACCAGCACCGCCCCACCGTCGATCAGGCGCAGCGCCAGGTCCGACTTGCCGCTGCCGGGCGTGCCGCGGATCAGCACGCCGACACCGTCCACCGCGACGCAGGTCGCATGGACCAGATTGGCAGGGACCGGATTGGCACGGACCAGATTGGCATTGACCGGGGCCATGCCCGAAAAGTGGCCGGGCCGGCGGCGGCTGTCAAATCACCGCGGCGTGCGGTTGGCGCGGCCGCGCCAAATCGGCTAAGCCGGGTTTCGATGATCGCCCAGGTCTTCACCATCGTCGCGCCCGTGTTCGTCGTCGCCCTGGTCGGCTTCGCCTGGGCCAAGGCGCGCCAGCCGTTCGACACGCAGATGGTTTCCGCGCTGGTCACCAACGTCGGCGCGCCGTGCCTGTTGCTGTCGCAGCTCTTGAGCCAGCGGCCCGACCTCGGCCAGATGGCCGGCATGATCGGGGCGGCGGTGTCGCTGATCGCGGTCACCGGCGCGGCGGGCTGGCTGCTCCTGCGCCTGATCGGCCAGCCGGTGCGGGTGTTCCTGCCGGCGATGATCTTTCCCAATGCCGGCAACATGGGTCTGCCCTTGTGCCTGTTCGCTTTCGGCGACGAAGGGTTGGCCCTGGCGGTGGCGTTTTTCGCGACCATGGCGCTGTTGCAGTTCTCCATCGGCCACGCGGTCGCCAGCGGCCGGCGCGATCCGGTGTCGTTCCTGGCCAACCCCGTTCTGTGGGCGCTGGCCGTGGCGCTCGCGCTGTTGGCGCAGGACGTGGCGGTGCCGGCGTGGATCATGAACTCTCTGGACGTGCTGGCGGCCTTCGTTATTCCGCTGATGATGCTGTCACTGGGCGCGTCGCTGGCGGCCTTGAACGTCACCGCCATCGGCCGCGGCGTCGGGCTGGCGCTGTTCAGGCTGGCGGGCGGGTTCGCCGCCGCGCTCGCCATCACCGCCGCGCTCGGGCTCGAGGGCCCGGCGCGTGGCGCGGTCATCATCCAGGCGTCGATGCCGCCGGCGGTGTTCAACTACATGTTCGCGCTGCGCTACGGCAACCAGCCGGCCGAGGTGGCGGGCGTGGTGCTGATCGCCACCGTGCTGTCGTTCCTGACGCTGCCGCTTCTGGTGGCCTTCGCCTTGCAGGGCTGAAGGTTCACGACAACGCCGGCAGGCGCACGGTGAAGCGTGCGCCGCGCGCGCGCGGGCCGCGGTTGGCCGCGACGATCGCGCCTTGGTGGGCCTCGACGATCTGCCGCGAGATCGACAAGCCCAGCCCCGAGTGGGTGCCGAATTTCTCGGTCTTGGGCCGCTCGGAATAGAACCGCTCGAAGATCGCCTGCTCCTTGCCGGGTGGAATGCCGGGGCCCTCGTCCTCGACCTCGATGACGATGGCCCGACCGTCGCGCGCGCCGCGCACGGTGATGACGCCCTTGGGCGGGCTGAACGACACCGCGTTGCCGATCAGGTTGCGGAACACCTGGGCCAGGCGGCCTTCGATGCCGCCGACCTCGAGCTCGTCGCCGCGCGGGGTCTCGATCACCACGCGCGGCGCCGCGGGGTCGTCGGTGGCGTTCTGCATCTCGGCCAGCGCGCCCAGCAGCGGCGCCAGGCGCACCGGGGTCATGTCGGCGCGCGACAGCTCGGCATCCAGGCGCGAGGCGTCGGAGATGTCCGAGATCAGCCGGTCGAGGCGGGTGATGTCCTCGAGCAGGATACTCATCAGGTGCTTCTGCTGTTCGGGGTCTTTCACCCGGGCCACGGTCTCGACCGCGCTGCGCAACGACGTCAGCGGATTCTTGATCTCGTGGGCCACGTCGGCGGCGAACTGCTCGATGGCGTCCAGCCGCAGCCACAGCGATTCGGTCATCTCGCGCAGGGCCGCCGACAGTTCGCCGATCTCGTCGCCGCGGTTGCCGAGGTCGGGGATCGGATGGCGGCGGTTCTTGCCGTGGCGCACCCGTTCGGCGGCTTCGGCTAGTTGGCGCAGCGGCCGCGCGATGGTGCCAGCCAGGTAGGCCGAGGTCAGCACCGTCAGCGCCAGCACCCAGCCGAACATCGCCAGGATCGAGCCGCGCACCGCCATCAGCCGCTGGTCGATGTTGCGGCCGTCGCGCGAGACCATGACCGCGCCGACCACCTGTTTATAGAACTGCACCGGCACGGCCACCGTCAGCACCTTCTGGCCGTCGTTGCGCCGGCGCACGGCTTGGGCGATTTCGCCGCTGTCCAGCGCGCGTGTGACCTCCGGGTAATCCGCGGCCTCGCCGTTGGGCCGCTCGACATAGGGCTCGTAGGTCGGCTCCATCGGCAGCCGGCGCGCCACCGCGTCGAGACCGCGGCGCACCCAGCCCATCAGCGCGCTTTCTTCCAGGGGCGGCAGGTCCATCACCTGGACTTCTCCGCCCGGGCCCTGCAGCAGGCGGCTGTCGACGATCTGCGCGCCGTCGCGGTCGTACAGCCGCGCGCGCAGTTCGGCCAGTTCGGCCAGCCGGCGCACCAGCTGGCGCGCGCCGCCCTGGTCGATGACGCGCACCGCGCCGCTGGGGGTGAAGGTGGGAAAATCGGCGGTGGCGGTTTCCACCACCACCGCGCCCTCGCCGACCGACGCGGCGATCAGGCCGCCTTGGGTGCGCAGGGCCTCAAGCTCGGCGGCGACCAGGGTGTCCTCGTACTGATCCAGGAACAACAGGCCCAGCACCAACAAGACCGGGGCGGTCAGGTTCACCGCCAGGATGCGCAAGGTCAGCGGCGACCAGAACCGCCGTCGCGGGTCGTCCTCGCCGCTGGCCGGGGCCAGCCGAAACTCAGGGTCTGCGCGCACCCGAAAACCCCTCTGGCCGACCCT
>JANRJB010000189.1:0-4139 GCA_033764265.1 Rhodospirillaceae bacterium
CACCATGTTGTCGGAATCGTGCTTGATGAAGTCGGTTTCGGCGCCGAGGCGCTTGGTGGTTTCGGTGGCCATGTATGCTGCCCTTCCCGCTTAGGCCTTGACGGCGACGATATTGGGTCGGCCGCCGCGGCCCGAGGTTTGCCCGGTGTTGTAAATCGACGAGCCGGGGCCCTGTTTGTCCACCGTAAGTCCGGCCGCGCGCAGGTCGCCCGCTAGGTCGTAGTCCATGTGCTCGAGCGCCCACGGTTCGCCGTTCCAGCGGTGATCCCACCAGCGGCGGAACTTGCCGAAGGCATCCTTGGGCGGGGTGATCGAAGTGTAGAAGTCGACCGGGTAGTAGACGCCGCCAGGACGCAGCACGCGGGCGACCTCTTTCATGATTCCGGTGTTCGAGGCGTTCGGCACCTCGTGCAGGATGATGTACGACACCACCATGTCGAAGTGGCCATCGGGGAAGCCGGTGTCCTCGGCCAGCGCCTGGCGGAAGTTGACGTCGACGCCCATGTCGGCGGCGCGCATGTGGGCGAAGTGGACCATCGGTCCGCCGACGTCCAGTCCCCACACCTCGGCCTCGGGGAAGCGGGCCTTCAGGCTGGTGGTCAGCTGACCGCAGCTGCAGCCGATTTCCAGAATGCGGCGAATCTTGCCGTCGGCCGGGGTCGGAGCGGCCGACGCCACGCCTTTCTGGTTTTCGTCCTGCTTGTTGTGGCCCAGGAAGAAATTGACGGTGCCGTAGTAATAGATGTAGCCGGCCAGCGCGTCGCCAACATAGCCGCCGGGCTGAATGTGAATTTCGTGCCGCGCGTAGTCGGGAATCGCGAGATTGGGGTTCAGCTCCAGTGTACCGGGGCCGGCCTTTTCGGCCGACTTCAACTCCGACAGGTAGCGGTCACGGTCGGCGTAGAACACGTCGCGCACGCCCTTCCAGGTCAGCTGCTGGGTGGCCAGCCACATGCGCGCGCTGGACATGATGGTGGGATCGTTCTCGACCAGCGCGATGACCTTGTCGAGCGGCAGCTCGGCGTCGGGCTTAATGCCGTTCTCGGCCAGAATCTGCTTGGCGCGCTCTTGCGCGGCGCGGGTCAGGCTGTTGGGGCCCGACTGCGAGAATGCGCGCACGTCGGTGAGGAAGTCCTGGTTGCTCGACACGTCGAGGCTGGGCAAGCGACGGAAAATGCCGTCGCGGCCGCGCGGGGCGTCAAGCCGGAACGCGCCGCTGTCCTTGGCGGCGAACGCGGGGGTCACGGCGGCGGCCGCGGCAACGGCAGCGGTGCCGGTGAACAGGGTACGACGGTCCATGGTCATGGGTTGGCCTCCTGGGGGTGAACCGGGAATGGAACATTCTTGCCAAGACGCGTACGACGCACAATCGCCCACGCGATCAGGGCTCGCGTGGCGAGCATTTCAAGTGCTTGAATTTGCGCGGGAACCAGCCATCCCAATGGCACATTGACTTCGAGCGCGCCCGGTCGACACAGTTGACCACGGGGAAGGACGGGACAGGGGATGCAAACCATGATCCGCTTCGCGGCATGCGTGCTAGGCCTGTTGGGGGCGCAACCGGCGTTCGCCCAGACCGTCGCCATCACCAACGTCACCCTGATCGACGGCACCGGGGCGCCGCCGGCGGCAGACCAAACGGTCCTGGTCCGCGACGGCAAAATCGCGGCGGTCGGCGCGGAGGTGGCGGTGCCGCGTGGCGTGGTCCGGATCGACGGCCGCGGCAAATTCCTGATCCCCGGCCTGTTCGATGCGCACATCCACGTACCGGGGAACGGCGATCGCGCCCTGGGCATGACCGCGCTGCACAGCTTCCTTTATTCCGGCGTGACGTCAGTTTACGACGCCGGCAACAACGCCGACTACATCATGGGCCTGCGCGCCGACGAACGTGCCGGCCGCATCCTCGCACCGCGCATCTTCGCGACGGGCGCGGGCATCACCTACCCCAAGAGCTGGGGCGCGGGGCTGAGCGCCACCTTGGTCGACGCCTGGCCCGAGGACATGGCCGCGGTGGACGCGAACCTGGCCCGGCAACCCGACCTGCAAAAATTCACCTTCGAGAACTTCGGCACCGGCGCCAACGCCTGGGTGCCGTCGTTCAGCCCGGAGCTGTTCACCCAAGTCGTGCAGCACGTGAAGTCCAAGGGCGTGCGCACCACCATCCACATTTCCGACGAAGCCCACGCACGCGTGGCGATCGCCGCCGGCGCGGATACCTGGGCGCACCCGGTCGCGGTCGGGCGGATGTCGGCAGAGTTTCCCAAGATGGTGGCCGACAGCGGCACCATCGTCGTGACCACACTGGCGGTGTTCGACAATATCGTCCGCACGGTCGATGACCCGTCGTACCTGGACACGCCTTTAATGCGCGCGGTGATGGAGCCGGCGCAGATCGAGGACCTGAAGACCCGCGGCCGCAACCAGTATTTGAGCATCGGCTGGGGGTCGTGGTTCAAAACCACGCTGTCGTTCTCGCAAGGCAATGTGAAGCAGTTGCACGACGCCGGCGCGACGCTGGCGCTGGGCACCGACCGCGCGCTGGGCCCGCTGGTTCACCGCGAGATGGAACTGGTGGCGCAGTCGGGCATCGCGCCGCTGGACGTGATCACGATCGCGACCTTGAACGCGGCGCGTTATGTCGGGCGCGAGGCCGACCTGGGATCGATCGAACCGGGCAAGTGGGCCGACCTGGTGCTGCTCGACGCCGACCCGGTCGCGGACATCGCCAACGTCGCCCGCATCGCGCGTGTGTTCAAAGGCGGCATCGAGGTCGATCGGGCAAAGCTCCAGTTGCCTGTGAACCGCAAGTGACGCACACGTGAACGCCACACTCGATCATTTGTTCGGTCTGGCCGGCCAGGTCGCCATCGTCACCGGCGCATCGCGCGGGATCGGGGCGGCCATCGCCGAAACGTTGGCCGCGGCCGGCGCGACCGTGATCGGCGTCGGCCGTTCGCCCAGGCCCGACGCGCCGATGCCCGCGGGCGTCAGCTACGAATGCTGCGACATCACCAATGCGCCGTCCTTCGCGATCCTGTGCGAAGAAGCGTTTGCGCACCACGGTCGTCTCGACATCCTGATCAACAACGCGGGGATCTTCAGGCCGATCAAGACCGAGGCCGACCGCCTGCCCGCCTTCGACGCCATGATCGACGCCAACCTGCGCGCGGCCTATGCCTGCGCGGTCGCCGCGTCGGACCAGATGAAGCGGGCGGGCACCGGCCCCGGTGCGGCCAAGACCACGCCCGGCGGGGCAATCGTCAACATCACATCCATCGGCGGGGTACGCGGCTTCGCCGGCATGCCCGGCTACGCGGCGGCCAAGGGCGGCCTGGAGCAGCTGGCGCGGGCGCTGGCCATGGACCTGGGCCCGTTCAACATCCGCGTCAACAACATCGCACCCGGCTATATCCTGACCGACATGAACAAACACACGCTGACCAGCGACCCCGCCGGGCGGGAACGCCGGTTGTCGCGGCTGATCCTGAAGCGCCATGGCGAAACCTGGGAAGTGGCGGCGGCGGCGCTGTTCCTGTGCTCGGCAGCGGCGGCGTACCTGACCGGCGACACCTTGCACGTGGACGGCGGCTGGGCGTGGCAGGGCATGGGTTGACGGCCACAACGGAGGCGAACATGCGCGCATGGATTGTGGGTTTGTTGGCGGCGGCGCTGGCCTTGCCGGCGAGTGCCGGCGTTCCCGAGGACATCGTCGCGATGATCGCGGGCGATTACGACAACGTGAAGCACCGTGCGAGCGAGGTGAACGCGGTGTCGACCGTGCCCGGCAAGCACCTGGTGAAAGCACCGCCGCGCTACCTGATGATCCGCCCCGTGCGGCTGCCCAATGTGGCGGGCGCGACGGTGTACCTGGAGTGGCACGACACCGCGAAGTCGGGCCCGGTGACGACCGAGCGCATCTGGGCGTTTAGCGAAACCGCCGACGGGCTGGTGATGAACTATTACACACTGCTGCCGTCAGGCCGCGAGAAACTGAAAGGCCTGGCCGAAGGGGCGGCCGGCGCGGCGGAACGCGCCGCCACTGTGACCATGGACGATCTGTTCAGCTACCACGAGCGCTGCAACTTCGCGTTCGCGCGCCAGGGCGATGGCTTTCGCGGCGAGTTGCCCAAGGGCCA
>JANRJB010000305.1:0-9111 GCA_033764265.1 Rhodospirillaceae bacterium
CCGGGGATTTCAGGTCGAGGCAGATCGAGCGCTTGTTGCGGTTGTACATCGGGAAGTAGCCGGCGCCGGAGCCCTTGAGCCGGCGGGTGTTGTCGCCGCCGATCGGCTCGATCTTGATCACCTCGGCACCCAGGTCGGCCAGGATCACCCCGACCGCCGGCCCCATCACCATGTGCGTGAACTCGACCACTTTCAAGCCGCTCAACGGCAATCCGCCCGACATGAAAAACCTCTTTGGGAATCAATGAATTGGCAGGGGCCGCCGGGGTTCGTCGCAATCCCCGGCGACGCCCGGATCATAGCCGGTCATGGGGGCGGAACAACCCTGGGCGGGTGGGTCCGCACAGCCTCTTGGCGCGGGCCGCGCCGGGGCCTACAACGCGGCCCAGACCAACCGCCCGCCTAGGAGCATCCCCATGACCGACCTCATGCACGGCATCGACGTTCTGGTCAGCGAAGTGGGCCCGCGCGACGGCCTGCAGAGCATTAATTCGATCATGCCCACGCCGGCCAAGAAGGACTGGATCCGCGCCCTGCACGCGGCGGGCCTGCGCGAAATCGAGGTCGGCTCGTTCGTGCCGCCCAAGCTGTTGCCGCAGCTGGCCGACACCGCCGAGATCGTCGGTTTCGCCCGCACGCTGCCCGGGCTGCACGTGGCCGCGCTGGTGCCCAACTTCAAAGGCGCCGAGAACGCGATTGCCGCCGGCGCGCACAAGATCACGCTGCCGCTCTCGGTCAGCGAGACCCACAGCCTGAAGAACCTGCGCAAGACCCACGAGCAGGTGTTCGAGGAGGTGCGCCAGATCGTCGCGCTGCTGAAGACCCTGCCTGTCGATCAACGACCCCAGTTCGAAGGCTCGTTGTCCACGGCGTTCGGCTGCACGCTTGAAGGCGCGATCGCCGAAAGCAAGGTGGTCAAGCTGGGCGAGCGGCTGATGGCGCTGGGCTGCGACGAGGTCGGGCTGGCCGACACCACCGGCTACGCCAATCCGGCGCAGGTCCGATCAATGATCAAGGCGATCTGGGCGGCGCTGGGCAAGGCGGCGCTGACCGGCATCCACATCCACAACACCCGCGGTCTCGGCCTCGCCAATGCGCTCGCCGCGCTCGACGTCGGGATCACCACCTTCGACAGTTCCCTGGGCGGGCTGGGCGGCTGCCCGTTCGCGCCCGGCGCCTCGGGCAACATCGTCACCGAGGACCTGGTGTTCATGCTCGACAGCATGGGGCTCGACACCGGCATCGACATCGAGAAGCTGCTCAAGGTTCGCGACATCGTCACCGCCGCGGTGCCCGACCCCATGTTCGGTTTCACGCCGGACTCCGGGTTGCCCAAGGGCTACGTTCCGGTGCTCAAGGGCGGGCGCGGCTGGGGCGTGGGCGACGCCCGATTGGCGGCGGAGTAGGGCCGGGCACGACCTGCGCACGAAGCGGCCATGGGGCGCGCGATTCTCGGACTGCTGGCCTGCGCGTTGGTGTTCGGCGCGGGCTACGCCGTGGTCGATGCGGTCGCGGCGCTGTGGGCGGCCGCCGATCCGGCGGCGGCGCTTTCGGTGCGCAAGGCGGTCAACGCCTTCCTGGGCGCGACGCTGTTGTCGGCCACCACGCTCGCCATCCTGGGGCGCGCGGCGTTCCTGATCCTGGCCCGGTTCAACCGCTGGCCCCATGCCGTGATCGGCGGGCTGGCGCTCGCGTTCACTATGAACTTCGGCATCGCGCTGGCCTTGCTGGTCGCGCGCACGTTCGAAGGTCCGGTGCTCGATCAGGTGCCCGGCCTCTTGCCGGAAGCCATTAAGGTAGCCGCGGTCGGCGCGCTGGCGGGCTACGTGTACTGGGCCATCGCCCGGCCCGACCGCGCCGCGACCGGGCCCTAAATCGGCCGTGTTCTACCGCCCCGACGCCAACGACCACGGCCTGCCGTTCAACCCGTTCAAGGCGTGCGTGGTGCCGCGGCCGATCGGCTGGATTTCCACGGTCGACGCGACGGGCCGCGTCAACCTGGCGCCTTTCAGCCAGGCCAACATGGTCGGCAGCGATCCGCCCTACGTGATGTTCTCGGCCGGCGGCGCCGACGATGGCGTGCGGCTGAAGGATTCGGTGACCAACGCCAAGGCCACCGGCGCGTTCGTCTTCAACATGGCCACGCACGACCTGCGCGACGCGGTCAACCTGTCGGGCCAGATCGTCGACCCCGCCGTCGACGAACTGGCCGCCGCCGGTCTGACGGCGGCGCCGTCGCGCATCGTCGCGCCGCCGCGGGTGGCGGACTCGCCCGTCAACCTGGAGTGCGTGCTGCACGACACGCTGGCGCTGCCCGGCAATACCTGGGCCGGCACGTTCACCATCGTCATCGGCCGCGTGGTCGGCGTGCACATCCGCGACGACGCCTTCACCGCCGACGGCCGGCTCGACGTTGCGCGCCTTCGGCCGCTCGCGCGGCTGGGCTACATGGACTACACGGCGGTGGAGCGCGTATTCGAGATGGGCGCGCTCGACCCCGCCGACGCGGAGAAATGGCGCAAGGCGATGGGCGGCTAAGTGCGCAGACAGCGCTAGACCGGACGGAATTCGCCGTCGTAGTGCAGCCGGTACAGCGTGCCGGTCGCGAGGTCGAAGTACAGGCCGTGCAGCGCGATCTCGCCGATGTCGACGCGGCTCTTGATCCACGGGAACGTCAGCAGGTTGGCCAGCGAGGTCTTGATGCCCTCCTGCTCGACCAGCGTCTGGGCGCGCGTCATGTCGCCCTGGGCTTTCGCCAGCGCCCGTTCGCGCGCCGGTGCGGCGATTTTCATCCACGCGCCGATGAAGTCGTCGGCCAGGCCCGGCACCGGCCGGTCGCGCAACAGGGCCGCCATGCCGCCGCACAGGGCATGGCCCATGACGATGATCTGCTTGACCTTCAGCACCAGTACGGCGAATTCCAGCGCCGCCGAGGTGCCGTGGAAGTCGTTGTCGGGGGCGTACGGCGGCACCAGGTTGGCGACGTTGCGCACCATGAAGATGTCGCCGGGCGCGGTGCCGAAGATGATCGCCGGCTCCATGCGCGCATCCGAACAGGCAATGAACAGCGCGCGCGGCTCCTGGCCCTTGGTGGCCAGCGCCTTGAGCATCGATTCGTGCTGCTTGTAATAGCCCTCGCGGAAAGCGCGAAAGCCGTCGACCAGCTTGTCCATGGGCGGTGTTTAGTGGGCGTGCGCGCCAGCGTCAAACGGGAATCATGGCCCGGGCGTGGCGGGCGGGTCGATCCGGAAGGTCTCGGTCACCTCGACCACGTAGCCGTCGGGATCGGCCAGAAGCATGTCGGCGCCGTGCTTGCGGCCCAGGGGCCCGTCGGAGACGTAAGGCGCCGGCGCCCGCAGCACGCGGCCGCCCAGCGCCGGTACCCGCGCGGCGATGGCCGCCAGGTCGCGGGACTCGATGACCAGGATCGCGTCGTGAATCCCCAGCCGGTCGGCCACGCGCCGGTTGTCCGGCAGGGCCGGATCGCGGAACTGAAGCAACCCGACCATGCCCGCGGTCGGGTCGCGTCCGGCCATGATGACGATGCGCGAGCCGGTCGCCGGCGCGGCCAGCGGCAGGGCGGTCGGGTCGTTGGGATCCTGCGTCCCGTCCCAGTCGAGCCAGAGCTTGAAGCCGATCGCTTCGTAGAACGCGCGCGAGGCCGGCACGTCGCTCACCAAAAGCGTGGTCCGGCGCACGATCGGTCCGTCCTCGGCCGATGGAGTCTGGGCGAGGCCGGGTGTGGGTCGTCCGCTGGCAAGCGCGAGCACCACCGTCAGAAGCAGCCAAACGCGCACGACGCGACGCCCATGTCCTCCCTCTGCCTGGGGAGAGGGTAGGGGTGAGGGGTGGTTGATCTGGCCCGACGTCGACCGCTGACTCATCGCGAACCCACCTCACCCATCCCTCTTCCTCAAGGAGAGGGAAAAACTACCAAACTCACTCGGTCGGCTCCCTCTCCCTGGGGAGAGGGTCGGGGTGAGGGGGCTCGTCAAGGCTTCCGGGCGCAGCTGACGAACCAGCTGACGGTCTTGTCGAGCTGCTCGACCTTGCCGATCCAGATGGTGTCGGTGGGAAAGCCGGCATCCAGGTACATTTTCATGGGATCGTTGGTGCCGTAGGCTTCCCAATAGGGTTCGTTGTTGTTCTTCAGGTCCCAGCTCGCATCGAACTGGCCGAAGGCATCGCGCTCGGCGTAGCGCAGCGGCACATCCTGGTGCACGGCGATGCCGCCCGGCTTCAACAGGCGGAAGCTTTCCTTGAACATCGCGGCCTGGGTCTTGGCCGGCATCTCGTGCATGGCGTTGTGCGAGACCACCAGGTCGAAGCTGGCGTCGGGGAACGTGGTGTGGCCGGCGTCCATCTGATGGAAGTGCACCGCCGCGCCCAGGCTTTCGGCGCGGGCGTGGGCGTAGCGCAGCATGCCGGCGCCGACGTCGATGGCGTGCACGTCGGCCTTGGGGAAGGCCAGCGCCCACGGCGTCGACGACGAACCGGCCGAGCAGGCGAAATCGAGGATTTTGGTCGGCGTGAAGCCGGGGAAGCGTTCGCGCAGGAACCGCTGGATCACCTCGGCCTTGCTCTCGATGGTGCCGATGCCGCCGCCCATGGAATACAGGTTGCCGCCGCCTTCGTAGAAGGCGCCGGCCAGCACGTCGGCATCGCCGTAGTCGGCGGCGTAGTTGACCGGCTGCAGGTGGATGTCGACCGATTTGATGCCCTGCGGCGGATTGAAGGCGGGGTCCAGATGCAGCGACCCCTTGCGGTTGGGCGAGCCGTGCAGGCGGTCGTAGGCCTGCTCCAGCCGGTCTTTCTGGCGGTAGATCGGGTCGGCCACCGCGTCCCACATCAGTTCCTGGGCGGTGCGGTTGAGCGCGGAGAACATCAGGTAGTCCGGGTCCTGCCACATCACCTCGCCGATCTCGTAGCGGTCCTGCGGCGGCCGGCCGTGCGCCTTCATGTAGGCCGGCTTGGCGCGGCGTTCGTAGATCGCCTTGTTGCCGGGGCGGACCTTGCGGCCGATGTGATGCTTGAGCGTCAGCACGTACAGCTGGCGCGCCCGCTCGTCGTGATTGGGCTGGGACAACAGCTCGTGCATCGGGTTGCGGACCATGTCTTCACTCCGATCAATCGGGTTTATCGCAGACGCGCCCGCGCAGCATGCCGGCGCCTAGGTTGTCGCGCAGCGTGAAGCCGGCGTCGGCGATCAGCTGCTCGACGTTGCAATGCACGAAGCCTTGCGCGTAGGGCTCGCCGTTGTCGGCGGAGTCCATCAGCCCGACCAGGCTGCCGTAGCCGGTGCCGCCCGGCTTGGCGGTGGCGAAGTCCCACAGCATGAACAGCCCGCCGGGCCGCAGCACGCGATACACCTCGGCCAGCGTGCGCTTGATCACCGGCACGGGGATTTCGTGGAACAGGATGTGGCAGCCGACCAGATCGAAGTGGTTGTTCGGGAAGTCGAGCGCCTCGCTCGGCATCTGGGCGAAGTGCACGTCCAGGGTCTGCTGGACGGCGCGCCAGTGGGCGTAGCGCACCATCGGCGCGCTGATGTCGGTGCCGATCGCCTCGGCGTCGGGAAATTTGCGTTTCAGCGCGCAGGTGAACTGTCCGGCCGAGCAGCCGATGTCGAGCAGGCGCGCGACGCGGCCGTCCTTCGGCGCCGGTGTTTCGGCGGCCAGGCGGCGGTGCAGGGCGTCGTCGGCGTTGGCGCCGCCGTAAAAGATGCTGGTGCCGTAGTCGTAGATCAGGCCCGCGAACGGATGGCCGGTGTAGCCGTAGGGCGAGATGTGGATGTCGACCGTGGCGTAGTCGGGATAGACGAAGTCGCGGTCGTAGGTGACCGAACCGGGGCCCTGCGCGTCGGCGGCGTCGAGCATGCGCAGGAACTCGTCCTTGCGCTGTTCATAAGACTCGATGATGCGCGCCTTGTAGATTTCCTGGCAGCTGCGCTTGACGCGCAGGAACGTTGCCAGATCGGTGTTCTCGGCGATCACCTTGCGCGCGTTGTCGACGCCGGCCTTGCTGTGCTCGATGGCGAAGCCGGCCTTGGCCATGGCGGCGTTGCCGGCCTTGGAAATGTTGGCCCACTGGGCGTGCAGCAGGTAGTTGCGGGTGTCCGAGATGAAGTCGCCGTAGACCTCGTCGGCGCGGGTCGACAGTGCCGGGGTCGGGCCGATCGAGTCGCGATCGGCGGTTTGGTTGCTCAAGGTCATGGGGTCGGGCGTCCTGGCCGGCTTGAGATCGGGATGCCCCATTCTAGCCCAACCGACGCGCCCCGCCAGGGCCTAGAGCCGCCTGAATTCGCCGTTGGCGCAAGGCTTCGCGTTCACGCCGCGTGCAGCATCCAACGGCCGCCGCGCGCGTTGAACATGAGCTTATCGGTTTCGTCTTCGGCTTGATCCTGCCGATTGAGGCGCTCGACCATTTCAATAATGGACTCATTGCCGCCGGCCATTTCCCGATGGATCGCGCGAAGAAAACGCTCGGCCATCTTCGGAACGCGCCCGCTTTTCTCCCACCGCGCGATCGATTGGACATCCTTGCCCATGATGCGCGCCAGCGACGCCTGCGACAGATCGAGTTGTTTGCGAATGAACCGGAACTCGCTGCCGCTAAGGCGCGGTTTGCGACCGACAAGATGCCTGGCGATCATCCGGTTAAGGGCGTCAGCGTGCTTCACTGACACCGCCTTGCCGTACGGCGTATCGTGCACGGTGAAGCCGTTGGCAAGCCAGACATTGTTCAGGCCGCTCTCGGTGTAATGGTACATCGGGTCCTCTTGCGCCGCGTGCCCGCGGCTAAATCACAGTGACGACCAGCACCAAATCGACGGGAACGATCGCCACGACCACCTTGATCCGCTCGCCGGCGGCGAGGCGCGTCATGGTGCATCGCCAACACCCCTTGGCGTCCAGGGCCGGTCCCTCGACGATCACGCCGTTGCGCAGGCAGGTCTACACCTGCGACGCACTCACCCGCCGTTCGCGCATGCGTTGCCTGGCATGCGGGTGAAACGCGACCCGATCGGTGTCCGCGGCCGCGACGCGGATCATCCGCAACGCCTGTGGCGCACTCATACGCAGCGGAGTCACCGACGCCATGACCTATCGTTATGATAGGGTATGCGGATTGTCAACGCGCCTCGCCAGGGTGGCGCGGCCCCTAAACCAGCGCAATCCGCGCCAGCGCCAGGTCGGCGTCGAAGTCGCGCATCCAGCCGAGCAGGCCGATCCGCAACAATCCGCCCAGGTTCAAGGGTTGCGACAGGCCGTGCGGCGCGAAATCGGCCCATGCCAGCCGAACGGTCTGCCAGGCCGGCGTGGCGGTGAACGTGGCGCGGTAGGATTGCTCGTACCAGCGCACGTCGGTGGTGCGCAGATGGCAGTTGTAGCGCTCGCCGTTGCCCCAGATGTCGAGCGACAGGCCGCTGGTGCCGGTGGCGTCGAGCGGCCGGCCGGTCTCGCCGAATTCCAGCGCCATCTGGATGAAGCCGCCGCCGTCGGTGCTTACGCGACCGGTCAGGCGCAGGCAGGGCCGGCCGTCGATCTCGTCGCGGCGGACTTGCCCTTGCGAGCGGCCGCCCATGACCTGGTCGGTGAACCCCAGCCAGCGCGCGCCGGCGCGTCCGGCCGCGTCCGGGTCGGACAGGTCGTCCAGCACGCGCGCCGAGTCCGTCACGGCGCGCGCGGGCGGGGCGACGGCCGTCGCCGCCAGCGATCCGCCCATGGCCAGCACCTTGCGTCGAACAGCAGCGTGGGCCATCCGCGCCTCCAGGCCGTTATTGAGCCTTCTACGCGGTGCGAAGCGGATCGGATGAATCGACCAGTGAAGGGGTCGGTCGCTCCGACCCCCTTGAACAGTCCCGGACGCCAGAATGTGGCGCGCGTCCGGCCTATTTCATTTCCTTCTTCAGCATCTCGTCGAGCTTGTCGAGGAAGCCGGTGGTGGTCATCCACGGCTGGTCGGGCCCGACCAGGATGGCGAGGTCCTTGGTCATGTGGCCGGCCTCGACCGCCTTGACGCAGACCTTCTCCAGGCGTTCGCCGAACGCCACCACGTCAGGCGTGTTGTCGAAGCGGCCGCGGTACTGCAGGCCGCGCGTCCAGGCGAAGATGCTGGCGATCGGGTTGGTCGAGGTTTCCTTGCCCTGCTGGTGCAGGCGGTAGTGGCGCGTCACCGTGCCGTGGGCGGCTTCGGACTCGACCACCGTGCCGTCGGGGTTGAGCAGCACCGAGGTCATCAGTCCGAGCGAGCCGAAGCCCTGCGCCACCGTGTCGGACTGCACGTCGCCGTCATAGTTCTTGCACGCCCAAACGAAGCCGCCCGACCACTTCAGCGCCGAGGCGACCATGTCGTCGATCAGCCGGTGTTCGTAGACGATCTTGCGCGCGGCGAACTTGTCCCTGAACTCGGCGTCGAACACGCGCTGGAAGGTGTCCTTGAACACGCCGTCGTAGGCTTTGAGGATGGTGTTCTTGGTCGACAGGTAGACCGGCCAGCCGCGGTCAAGGCCGTAGTTGAAGCACGACTTGGCGAAGCCCTCGATCGAGTCCACCAGGTTGTACATGCCCATGGCGCAGCCGGCGCCGGGGAAATTGAACACCTCGTGCTCGATTGGCGGGCCGCCGTCGGCGGGGGTGAACTTCATGGTCAGCTTGCCGGCGCCCGGCACCTTGAAGTCGGTGGCGCGGTACTGGTCGCCGAAGGCGTGGCGGCCGATCACGATCGGCTGGGTCCAGCCCGGCACCAGGCGCGGCACGTTCTTGCAGATGATCGGCTCGCGGAACACGGTGCCGTCGAGGATGTTGCGGATGGTGCCGTTGGGCGACTTCCACATTTTCTTCAGGTTGAATTCCTTCACCCGCGCCTCGTCCGGGGTGATGGTGGCGCACTTCACGCCCACGCCGTATTGCTTGATGGCGTTGGCCGCCTCGACCGTGACCCTGTCCTCGGTCTTGTCGCGGTGCTCGATGCCCAGGTCGAAATACTTAATGTCGATATCCAGGTAGGGCAGGATCAGCTTGTCCTTGATGAACTGCCAGATGATGCGGGTCATCTCGTCGCCGTCGAGGTCGACCACCGGCGTTTTCACTTTGATCTTGGCCATGCGTG
>JANRJB010000306.1:0-4842 GCA_033764265.1 Rhodospirillaceae bacterium
ATGGCCAACGAGGCAGGCCGCAAGATTTTCGCCGGGCCACGGCTGCGACGGCTGCGCCGCGATCTCGGCCTGACCCAGGTGCAGATGGCCGAGGGGCTGGGGATTTCGCCCAGCTACCTGAACCTGATTGAGCGCAACCAACGACCGGTTAGCGCGCAGCTGTTGCTGAACCTGGCCGAAACCTACGACGTCAACCTGAAGACCCTTGTGGGCGACGAGGAAGGCCGCACGCTGTCGGACCTGCGCGAGGTGATGAGCGATCCCTTGCTGCAGCACCTGGACACCAGCGCCCAGGACCTGAAGGACGTGCATGCCGACAACCCGGCGCTGGCCCAGGCGCTGATCACGCTCTATCGCGCGTATCGGCAAACCTTGGAGCAGGCCGCGAGCCTGTCTGAACGGCTGGAGGACGTCAGCGCCATCACGCCGGCAGCTTCGGTGCCGTTTCCGGTGGAGGAGGTGCGCGATTTCTTCGTGGCGCACAAAAACCATTTCCCGGAGCTGGAACAGGCCGCCGAACAGCTGCGCAACGACCTGGCCGCGCCCGAGGAATCGTTGTCGGCGGCACTGGTGCGACATCTGAAGGCTCGGCACGGCATCACCGTCCGGGTCATGCCGCTCGACCACATGACTAATCTGATCCGCCGCTTCGACCGCCACAGCCTGCGCCTTTTCCTGCTGGAGACACTGCCGGCGCCCGCGCGCGATTTTCAGATGGCGTTTCAGATCGGGCTGTTGGAGCACGCGACCTTGATCGAGGCTCTGATCGACAAGGCGGGCATCGGCAAGGGCGAGACGCGGCGGCTGGTGCGCATCTCGCTGACCAGTTATTTCGCCGGCGCGGTGCTGCTGCCTTACGATCCTTTCCTGGCCGCCGCCGAGAAAACCCGCTACGACATCGAGCTGTTGGCCGAACGCTTCGGCGCCAGCTACGAGCAGGTCTGCCATCGCCTGACGACCCTGCAGAAGCCAGGCGCCCAGGGCGTGCCGTTCTTCTTCATCAGGCTTGACCACGCCGGCAACATCTCCAAGCGGCTCAGCGCCGGTGGCTTTCATTTCGCGCGCTTCGGCGGGGCATGTCCGCGCTGGAACGTGCACGACGCATTCCGCAGCCCTGGAAAGATCGCCACCCAGATCGTGCAGATGCCCCAGGGCACCACATACTTCTCGATCTCCCGCACCGTCGACGGCGTCTACACCGGCCACCACGGCCAGCAGACCCAGTTCGCCATCGGGCTCGGCTGCGAGATCAGCCACGCGGCGCGGCTGGTGTACGCCGACGGCTACAAGCTCGACGATCCGCGCCTTGTCGTACCGATCGGCCTGAATTGCCGGCTGTGCGAGCGCACCGGATGCAGCCATCGGGCCTTTCCGCCGCTCAGCCGCAACCTGATCCTGGACGAGAACATGAAAAGCATCTCGCCCTTCGTGTTCCACAGCCGCGATTGATGTCAGAACCGGTACTCGGCGGTCATCGTCACGATGTGGACGGTATAGCGCGGCGTCACGATGCCGGACCCAAGGATCTGGCTGATCGATGAAAATCCAACGCCGTCGTACTGCCAGTCGCGCGCGCGGCGGCGCTCCACGGCATATCCTACTTTCAAGCGCGTCTGCGGCCGGAACGCGTACGCCACATCGAGGTCCAGGTGATGCGTGGTGTCGACCGCGTCGGGCAGCGGCGCGACGGACGCCAGCGGCGTGAACGGCCGGGCCAGCACGTCGATCGCGGTCGTGCCGCGGGTGATGTAGCCCGATCCGCTGACGTCGAGCGTGTTCTCGATGGCCGCCCAGTCGAGGCGCGCGCCAAGGGTGTGGATGCGCTCCCGGCTGCGCGCCGTCCATTCCTGGTCGGGGTTGGATTCGTTCAGGCCGAAAATGAAGTAACCCTTCTGGTCGGCGCCGATGCGTTCGAAACCGTAGAAGGCCGACGCGGTCGCGGCGTCGGAGGCGGCGTAGGACAGGGTCGCATCCGCCATCAGCCAGCGCGACCGCTGCAGGCCGAACAGCGACCGCCGGTAGTCGTCGCGGGCGGCGCCGCCCGACAGATCGAGCGTCCAGCCGGCGGTGATGTCCACCGTCGCCCCGCCCTTCACTTCCGTGCGCCGCCGGTCGGCCAAATCGTAGCGCCGCAACAGCGGATACTCGATCGACTGGTTGGCCGGTGAGGCGGCGAGATACGACTCGGTGTGGCTCGCGTCCCAGGCCGCCGCGTCGTCGTAGTCCGAGCCGGTACGGTTGGCGATGCTGGCCGCCAGCCATGCCGAGCCCGCATCGAACGTGCTCAGCACCTTGGCCCGCACGGCGTGTTCGCGCGAATTCTCGACCTGCTGATAATCGCGCCACGTGAAGTCGCCGGTGTAGACCACCGACAACCGGGTGCGCGGGGCGAGCCGGTAGCCGACCTCGGCGCGGGCTTTGTGAATCTTGAAGCTGTGCGGCAGGTCAAAGCGGATGTACCGGCTGACGCCGGGGATCAACGGGCGCGCCTGATCCTGCGCGTCATTGGGGATGTAGTTGTATAGGGCGATCGGCGTGCGGTTGTCGCGGTGGTCAAAGCTATAGCTGGCCGTCAGGTCGACATCGGTCCATTCGCGCGCGGTTAGCGACACGCTGGCGAACGTCTTGTGGACTTTGCCATCGAGCGAGGTTCGCGGCAGCGGATCGACCACGGTCAGGCGGGGATTGAACGTGTAATCCAGGAACGGGTCGTCCTGGCGCTGGATGGTATAGGCCACGCGTGCCGTCATTCGCGTCAAAGATGTCAGCGCGTAGCCCATCGTCGCGGTGAATTGATGGGCCGTCGAGTCGGGCGGCATCGCGATCTGGCCGAAGGCGAGCGGATAACCGGCCTGCGCGCCGGCCGGCCAACCCGGTCCCAGCGACCGCGAATAGGGGTTCTGCACCACCACGTCCGGATCGGCGCTGGAGAAGGCCGCGAATTCGTAGGCCAGCGACCACTGCCAGCGACGGTCGGCGTAGGAAAAACTCGCGCGCGCGCGGTCCGAGGCATAATCGACCGGCCGCGGATAGAAGACGCCGACCGGGAAGTTGCTCTCGTGGCCGAACGTGACGAAATCCGCGCGCAGTCCATCGCGGTCGCGGTGGTCGACGTGCAGTCGCAGCTCGTAGCCGTCGAGCGGCCGGAGCAGAAAATCGGCGCCGGCCTGCTGCCACTCGGTCTTGAGTTCGAGCGCCTTCAGGCTGCTTTCGAGCGTGCTGAAGCGCGACGACAGCGCCGCGCCGAACCAGTCGGTCGGCAGGTTCAGGCGCGCGGTGCCAGCGCCGACGTACGGCGTGCGCGCGGATTCCGTGAAGGCGCGCGTGAAGGCGGAGTAGAACGCCGAGACCCGCCAGCGGCCCTGCTCTCCGAAATTCACAGCCACCGACCGCGTGGCGCCGCCGACGAGCGACACCCGTGCATCCCAGCGCAGGGTGTCGTCCGAGTCCCACGCCGCGCCGCCGGCGAACAGGCCGTCGAGAACCGTGAACGGACCTTCTTCCGTCACCCCGCCGTAGCGCGCGACATGAAACGAATCGCGGCTTTGATAACCCAGTCCGACGGTGAAGTGGCTGGTGGTCAGGCGCACCGGTTCCTGCGGCAGCGCGATCGCGCCGAGGGCGAAGTCATTGTCCTGGGCCAAGCCCGGCGCAGAGACGGCAACGCACCAGGTTGCAAGGATGATCGACCTGCGCATGCCCGCCCCTACCGCGCGAACCGGATGCCGGAGGGGTGATTTGAGCCGTGAATCTGTCCGTGGCAGTTCAGGCAGGCTTTCAGCACCATCTGCCGCGCCGGCGCGGTGCCGCCCGGCAGGCTTGCGCCGCTGAACGGCTGGCTGTTGTGAAGGGTCGAGTCATGGCAGGTCTGGCACAGGTACGGCACCCGCTGGCGCAGCAAGCTCACCTGCACCGAGCCGTGCGGCGTGTGGCAGACCGTGCACTGTTCCTGCACCGGCGCGTGTTCCCACAGGAACGGGCCGCGCTTTTCGTCGTGGCAGTTGAGGCAGGTGTCGTTCACCGTCATCTGGCGCAGCATGGTCGGCGCGTCGGAGCCGTGCGGCTGGTGGCAGTCCGAGCACGCCATACGCCCCTCGCCCACAGGGTGATGCGACAGACGCAGCATCGCCGCGCGCTGTTCGGCGTGGCACGAGAAACATACCGGCGCCTGGGTTTCGGCGATCAGCACCGGATCGCGGGCGGGATGGGACGCATGGCACGAGCTGCACGCCAGCTGCGAGGTGTCGTGCAGGCTGCCGGCCCAATGCTGCGTCGACCCGCCCTGGTGACAGCCGCTGCACACGGCGTTGAGACTGTCGGTGGGCGAAGCGTTGGCGCCCGAGAACACGAACTCGGGCGGCGGGCGTACGCCGTCGGGTCCGGGGCGGGCCATGTGCGCCGCGCTGTCGCCGTGGCACGACTGGCAGCCTTGCGCGGCGATCCCGGTGCGCGCGTCGCCGGCCAGGCCATGGGCGGTGTGCAGCACGCTGACCACCTTGGGTTCGTCGTGGCAGTTCTCGCAGGCATTGACATCGTCGGCCCGACCGAGCCCGCGCGGCGCCGTTTCCTGGCCCGCGACCGAACCCGAAAGCCCCATGGTCACGATACAGATTGCCGCGAACACGAGGCGGCGCGCGCGATGACCCACCATGCCGCACACGCTAGTGGAGCGGATTTGACATTCGCATCCCCCTTTGCAGTGAAACCGAGAAGCGAATGTCAAATCCAAAGCTCCACTCGAATCATATATTTCTAGTGGTCCTTTGAGTCCAACATTCGCAGGATTGCGCCCTGAACCGGGATGCGAATGTTGGAATCGGACCACTAGCGGAGCGCCGCGAC
>JANRJB010000307.1:0-4756 GCA_033764265.1 Rhodospirillaceae bacterium
CGGCCACGACCGCCACGATTCGGACAAAGCGAACAGACATGCGCGGCACTATAATGGTTGCCGGCGCGCCTTGTCAGCGCCTTGCATGAAAAGCCGGCGGCTCGATAAGGTCGATGTGCCTAATGAGGATGCCGCGATGAAACTGAGCCTGGTGGGACGATTCACTCTGGCGATGGTGCTGGTGAGCGCAGCCGCGCCGACCGGCGGCATCGCGGCAGCGGCCACGGTCAAGCTGGGCCTGGCCTCGCTGCCGCCGGGCGGCGGCAACCCGTTCACCTCGACCGCGCGCACCTCGTGGTACACGTGGCGTGCGGTGTTCGACACCCTCACCCAGCTCGGCCCCGATGTGGCGCCGCAGCCGGCCCTGGCGACCGCGTGGCGCAACACAACGCCCACCACATGGATCGTCGATCTGCGCCGGGGCGTGACGTTTTCCAACGGCGAGCCGTTCGACGCGGCAACGGTAATCGCCACCATCGTCTACCTGCAAAGCCCCGCGGCGGTGCAGGATTCGGTGGCGCGCGAGACCGATAATATCGCCGGTGTGCGGGCGCTAGACGATCACACGCTGGAAATCACTACCCGCGTGCCCGACCCGATGTTTCCGCGCCACATGGGCACCTTCGCGATCGTACCGCCGAAGGCCTGGGCGGATCTCGGCCGTGACGGTTTTGCCCGCGCGCCCGTCGGCAGCGGGTCGTTCAAGGTCAGACGCTGGGCCGAAGCGCGCATCGACTTTGACGCCTTTTCAGGCTCGTGGCGCGCGCCCGCGACCGAACGGCTGGAAATCCGCGAGCTGCCCGAAACCGCCACCCGCATCGCGGCGCTGTTGTCAGGGCAGATCCACTTGGCCTCGGAAGTCGGGCCCGAGGACGTGGAGACCCTGCAGGCCGAAGGCATGACGATCCATGCCCGCCCGGCGTCGTCGGTGGAGGTGATCGCCCTGCGCGCCAACGTCGGCGGTCCGCTGGCGGACGCGCGCGTACGCCGCGCCCTCAACCTGGCTGTCGACCGCGAGGCCATCGCCGGCGCCCTGTGGGCCGGTCTGGTGTCGCCCACCGGCCAGGTGACGCCGCGCGGCAACCCGGAGCACGACCCCACCATCGCGCCCTACCCGTACGACCCCGCCCAGGCCAAGGCGCTGCTGGCCGAAGCAGGATTTCCCGATGGATTTTCCTTCACCACCGTGATGTCGAGCGGCACCGGCGGCAGCCATATTCGCGCGTCGTTCGAACAGTTGGCCGAGAATCTGTCGCGGATCGGCGTGAAGATGACGGTGCGCCCGGTGCCGTGGTCGCAGTTCGTGCGCGGCGTACTGCAGGGCGAATGGCTGGGCGAGGCGTTCGGCTTCGAGTACGAAACCCTGCCGACCGGCGAGACGCTGCGGCCGTTCCGGCTGCATTCTTGCACGTGGACGCATCCGTGGTACTGCGACGAAGCCATTCAGCCGGTGATCGCCGCCGCGAAGGCCGAGTTCGAGCCCGCCAAGCGCCGCGAGCTGATCCATCGCGTCTTGCGCGCTTATCACGACAACGCGGCGGCGATCGTGCTGTTCGAACAGCTGGGCCTGGACGGCGTCAGCCCCAAGTTGCGCGGCTACGATCAGATGAACGGCATCATTCCATTTCAGACGCTGACGGTGATCGACGAATGAAGCGGCAGCGTTTGTTCCTGATGGGATTGGCGGCCGCGGCGATTTCCGCATGCGTTTCGGTGACGGCCGAGGCCAAGACCCTGCGGTTGGGCACGACCCAGCTGCCCGAGGCGCGCGGCAATCCCTATAAAACCACCGCCACCACGCCCTACATTTTTTTCACCGCGCTCTACGACACGCTGACCCAGATCGACGAGGCGGGCGAGTTGCATCCGTGGCTGGCGTTGTCGTGGCAGCCGCTGAATCAGACCACCTGGCATTTCAAGTTGCGACCCGGCGTGACGTTTTCCAATGGCGAGCCATTCGATGCCGAAGCCGTCAAGGTCACGCTCGACTTCCTGATCAGCGACGCGGCGCTGGCGCAGTCGGTGGCACGCGACATCGAGTTCATCTCGGGCGCGCGGGTGATCGACCCCTTGACGGTCGAGATCACCACCCATGTGCCGGAGATTTTCCTGCCGCGCTTCCTGGCCGGTATCAACATCGTCGCGCCGCGGCAGTTCACGACGCTGGGATTGGACGGGTTCGCCGAAGCGCCGGTCGGCACCGGCCCGTTCAAGGTCGACAACTGGGGCCCGGAACGGGTGCGGATGTCGGCGTTCCGCGGCTCGTGGCGCGCGCCCAAGGTCGATGCGTTCGAGGTGCTGGCCCTGCCCGAGGCGGTATCGCGCCTGCAGGCGCTGGAAACCGGCCGGGTCGACGTCGCCACCAACGTCAACCCCGACCACATCCCGGCGCTGGAGGCCGCGGGCCTGCGCTTTCATCGGCGCAATCCCACCCGCGTGATGGTGATCAGCTTCGATTCCATCTCCGAAGGTTCGCCGTTTCGGGACAAGCGCGTGCGCCAGGCCGTCAACTATGCCGTCAACCGCGAAGCCATCATCGACGGCCTGTTGGGCGGACTGGCCGAGCCCGCCAGCGGCCCAGCCGCCAAGGGCGCGATCGGCTACGACCCGGACCTCAAACCCTACCCCTACGACCCCGACAAGGCGCGCGCGCTGCTGGCCGAGGCCGGCTACCCCGACGGCTTCAGCTTCGTGAAGGAAGGCCCCACGGGCCAGACCGCCGCCGACGCCGCGGTCGCGCAGCAAGTTGCTGCGGACCTGGCGGCAGTCGGCATCAAGATGGAAGCGCGCGCGGTGACGCTGGCGCAAATCATCAAGTACATGACGATCGGCGGCTGGAAGGGCACGGCGCTGTCCACCGACTTCGCCACGGCGCCGTCGCTCGACATGATGCGCGCCTTCAACCGGCATTCCTGCTCCTGGACCGCGCCCTGGTTCTGCGACCGCGACATCCAGCCGGTGATCGAGCAGGCCCGCGCCACCTTCGACGCCGCCGAGCGTACCCGGCTCACCCGGCACATCGTGCGCCACTACCGCGACGTGGCCTCCAGCCTGTTCATGTACCCGTCGGTCGCGCTCGACGGCCTGTCGCCGCGCGTCACCGCCTGGGCGCCGTGGAACGACAACTTCATGTATCACCTGGCCGAGGTGGCGGATCCATAGCCGCGAAAACTCCGGTATTGACAATTGTATATACAGACCATAAGCTTTCGTACAAGCCATAAGGGTTTCAAGTTCGAATAGGTTCGTTCACGCGAACTTTTTCGACTTCAGCCCAAAGGTCGGCGATGCACTGTCGCCGACTGAGCGCCGATCCCGAATTGACCGCGTGATATGCGGCAGGAGAGACGCTTTGGCTGCGCAAGGTTTCGAATGGGATGAGACCAAGAACCGCGCGAATATCACCAAGCATCAAATCGACTTTGATGACGCGCTGAAGGTGTTTGATGGTTTCGTCCATGTCTTCCGTTCCGATCGATTTGGTGAAGAGCGATTTGTGGCAATCGGTGAAATCGAGCCCGGATTGACCATTGCGGTCGTGTACACGCAACGGGAAAATCGGCAACGCATCATTTCGGCACGGAGGGCGCGCAAGAATGAAGAGCGGGATTATCGTGCGGAGGTCAAGCGGCGAACGCCGCCGGGGACGGACTGATTGGGCGAGAGTCCGGGCATTGACCGACGGGGAGATCGAAGCGGCCATTGCGAGCGACCCCGATACGGTCGCGTTGAATCGGGACTTCTGGCGGTCGGCGCAGTTGGTCGAGCCCGAGCCCAAAGTCCCCTTGAGCGTGCGCGTCGACCGCGACGTGCTCGACTTCTTCAAGGCCGCCGGCAAGGGCTATCAGACCCGGATGAATGCCGTGCTGCGCGCCTACATGTTGCAGGCCCGCAAGCAGGCCGCGCGCCGCAAGACGGGGTCGGCATGATGATCCACGCGGTCGTGCTTGGACTGGCGCTGGTCGGCCCTGCGGCCGCCGCGGGCGTGAGCGATCTGAGCTTCATGAGCGGCTGCTGGCGCAGTCCGCCCGAAGCCGCCGTGCGGCTGCAGGAATGCTACACCGTGCCGTGGGCGGGCGTCATTCAGGGCTCCAGTCAGACCGTTAAGGACGGCGCTTTCACGGCCTTCGAGTTCACGCTGATCGAAGAGAAAGACGGAGCGGTGACGTTGATGCCGTTCGTGAACGGTGTGCGCTCGGTGTCGTTTGCCCTGGTGCGCAGCGGGACCGGCGAGGCGGTGTTCGAGAATCTGGCCCACGACTTTCCCAAGCGCATCATCTATCGCAAGGGCGCGGACGGCGCACTGACCGCCCGCATCGAAGGCGCGCAGTCCGACGAGCCTGGGGCCGCAGAGTGGACAATGCGGCCGATGCAGTAAGCTCGATCAGGTCGCGTCGGGAAACAGCGCCCGCGCCCGCGCCTGCATCGCCAGGCGGGTCATCCCGGCCAGATCGATCGGCCCCTCCATCAGGTGAAAGAACCGCCAGCCGTCGGGCTTTTTCCGCAACAGCGCGGTGACGCGCACATCGGCGGCGATGGGCTTGCGCGGCACCTCTTTGGGTCCGGCCAAGGTCGCCACCCAGCGCATGTCGTAGGTGACCAGCGCGATGTCGTCGGCCAACAGCCGCACGCGATGATTGGCTGTGCGGGACTTCAGAGATTCCATCACGACGCGCGACTTGGACCAATAGGCGTCGATCGCAGCCCAGCCGATCAGCGGCGCGTGGGCTTCTTCCGGCATCAGCAGGGGCGCGGG
>JANRJB010000239.1:0-16982 GCA_033764265.1 Rhodospirillaceae bacterium
GGCCAACAGCCGCACGCGATGATTGGCTGTGCGGGACTTCAGAGATTCCATCACGACGCGCGACTTGGACCAATAGGCGTCGATCGCAGCCCAGCCGATCAGCGGCGCGTGGGCTTCTTCCGGCATCAGCAGGGGCGCGGGCTCGTCGGCATCCCACAGGGCGCGCTTGGCGGCGAAGTTCATGCCTTCCGAATAGCCGACGTAAGTGCGGACCAGCACCGCGAGCTCGGCGGCCAGAGCTGCCGGCGCGGCGCTCATGCCGGGGGCCCCCACGGACGTGGCGGAATGGCGTCGAGCCCCTGCGCCGCGACCTGTTCGTAGAACGCCTGGAGTTCGAGCAGGGGCGCCAGCGGCGCCTCGGCATAGTGCAGGATCAGCCAGCGGCCGGCGCGGCGGCCGCAGATCAGTGTGGCGCGCACCTGCTGGGCGGCCAGCGGCGCGCCGCGCTCGGCGGCGGCCTTGTCCACCAGCATGAAGGCCATCGCCAGGCCGTCACCAAGTTCGCGGGCGTGCACGCCATGGGCTCGCCAGGCGATCCGCGCCGCGCCGGCGCAGCGCTCGGCAATGGCGCGGGCGATCGCGGCCGCGCCGGTCGCGGGGTCGAGCGCGTCGGCGGCCAGGTAGGTGACTTCGGGGTCGGCGGCGTCGAACAGCGCGGACACCGCCGCGGCATCCCGCGCGGTCCAGCCGGCGGCAAGCTCGGCGATGAGCGTGTAGACAGGGCCGGGCGCTTTTGACACGGCTGTTCGGTCAGTCGGCCAGTTCGATCAGATCGTAACGGATCACCGTCACGTCGGAGCGGAAATTGCGCACCTTGGCGCTGAGCCCTTCGAAGGTGACGATACGGTGCAACCAGATCGCCGGCGCTTCGTCGTGGTAGGCGGCCATGATCTCCTGCGACAATCGGCGGCGCGTGTCGAGATCGCCGGTGGTCATGGCCTCGACGATCTTGGGCTGAAGATCCGGGTTGCAGTACCAAGCCTGCGGATGCATGCAGGAATGCAGCCGCATGGCGCGCAGAGAATCGGTGGTGCGCTGCGCGGAGTAGTTCATGCCGAAGGCCTGGCCGGTCCATTCGCCCTGCAAGACGCCGCGGTTGAGCTGCGGCACCGAGATCGCCTGCAGGGTCATCTTCACGCCGATCTGGGCGAGGTCGGCCGCGGCCTTCTGGTAGACCTCCTCCAGCGATGCGCCGCCGCCGGCGGGCACTTCCATCAGGAACGAGAATCCGTCGGCGTAGCCCGCTTCGGCGAGCAGTGCTTTTGCTTTTGCAGGGTCGTACGGATAGGGCTTGAGGTCGGGGTTGTAACCGAACGACGATGGCGCCGATGGCTGGCTGGCCGGCGCGGTCAGGCCGCCGAACAGCGCCTGGATATAGGCGTCTTTGTCGACCGCGTAGTTGAGCGCCTGGCGCACGCGCTTGTCGAGCAGTGGGTGGCCGGGCGGCAGCTTGGTCAGCACGAAGGTTACGCCCAGCACGCTGGCGTCCTTGCCGACGAACGCCTGGCCTCCGGCGGCCTCGATCGCCTTGACGTCCTCGTAACCCAGCGACACCGCCACGTCGATGCGCCCCGACATCAACGCCTGGACGCGGGCGGACTTGTCGGGCACCTCGATCAGTTGCAGGGCGTCGACTTTGGGTGCGCGCCAGGAGTCCGTGAACGCCTCCAGTTCGGCGGCGTTGGCGCTCCAGCCGGTCAACTTGAACGGCCCGGTGCCGATCGGCGCGGCGGCGAAGCCAGCGCGGCCGAGCTGGGCGAACGCGCCGGGCTCGATGATCACCATCAGCTCCAGCGCCGCCGGCAACAACGGCGAGGGCTTCTTGGTGCGAATGATCACGCTGTGCGGACCTTCCGCTTCGGCCGAGGCCAGGTCGGCCAGCTCGCGCGCGGTCAAGTCCACCAGATTTTCGGGCGCGACCATGTGATTGACGGCGAACACCACGGCGTCGGCCGTGAACGCTGCGCCGTTGTGAAAGGTCACGCCCTCGCGCAATCTGAACCGCCACGTGACTTCGTCCACCGGTTCCCACGACGTGGCCAGGAACGGCTGCACCTCACCGTCCTCGGTGACATAGGTGAGACCGTCGAAGATCGCCCGGTAGGTGAAGATGTTGGGAATACCCGTGGTATTCCATGGATAGCCGCGGTCGGCCGGCAGGGTGACGACGCCGACACGCAGGGTTTTTTTCGCAGGCGCGCCGGGCGCGGACGCCTGCTGCGGCGTCGGGCCACCGGATTCGCGGTTCGTCAGCGCGAACAGTCCGGCGACGGCCGCGACAGCGACCAGACCGATGAGAAGAAAGCGGCGCATGCGCCCTCGCGTTGCCGACGTTGGCGGCAAGGTTAGGGCCCGCGTGGCGGAACATACAAGCGCAAATCGGGCGAAATCACACCCGCTCGAGGTCGCGCCGCAGTTCGGCGATCAGGTCGCGACATGCCGGCAGGTGCTTTTCCTCCTCGGAGAGGATCGCAGCCAGCGCCTGCTTCTTGATGGCCTTGGCGTCGATGCCTTCGGCCGCGCCTTCGATTCGCGCGGCGTCGAGCACGATGTCGATCAGCCGCTCGGCGGCGTGCAGCCGGCCCCACAGGTAATCGTTCTGCCGGTACTGCAGGCTGAAGAACGCGCCGAAATGATAGAACTGCACGCCCTTCAGCGTCGCCGACGCGCCGCCCGGGCGTAGCATTTGGGCGTCGTCGGGGCTGAGGCGGTCGACGCGGATTTCGTCGAATTCGTCGAGATCGCGCCAGTTGGTGACCGAGAAGGTCAGCACGTCCCAGACCGCGAAGCCGATGTAATGCTCCAATAGCGCGCGGCGCACCGGGCGCGGCAGCGGCGGCCCGTCGCCGCCATCGATCAGGGCGATCAGGGGCGCGTCGGTGCGGTCATTGTACGTGACCAGCGCCATGTCGTCGCCGAGGGCCGCCAGCGCCCGTTCGAGCGCCGCGCCGCATTCGCGCACCGCGTCGTCGGGGGCGAGGTCGGCGCGACTGAGGGTGCGGACCATGGCCTTGATGGCCTCGACCGTGCCGGGCCGCAGGCTGCCGCGGCCCGCGCTGCCGGCGGCGCCGCCGCGCGCGGAGATCGGCTGCAGGAGGCCGAGCGCGTCGTACAGCCCGGCCTTGACGCGGTCGAGCTGGGACGAGGTCAGGCCGTCGAGGTCGTCGTCCTTCAGCCGGGTGTAGAACTGGTTGATCGCCCGGATCACGAAGCGCACCCGGCGCTGTCGGTAGCGCAGGTCGAAGCGCAGCAGAAACAGCACCCACGGCGGCGGCGCGGCCGTGGAGTCGGACTGCTTGAGAAGTTCGTCGAAGGCCGGCACCAGCCCGGTGAGATGGGCCCAATGCTGAATCAGACGGGTGATGCGGACCGCTTCCTTGGACTCCGGTCCGTGGCCGCAGATCGTCACGATCAGGCGCGAGACATCCTCGAGCACGGCCGTCAGCTTCAGTCGCAGGTAGCCTTCGTAGGCGAACCCGGTGGCGGTGCGCGCGCGGTTATTGGCGTCGTTGCGGAAGCGGGCCAGCGCGGCGGCATCGATCGCCCCGTCCAGCGCCGGGCCGGCGATGGACTCGGCGATGGCGTGGATATGCAGCCGGGCGCTTTCGATCACCGTTTGCATGCGCCTGACATCGCGATTGTAGCCGTTGACCCAGGCCAGGTCGTCGTGGATCGGTTCGTTGCGCGGAATGTCGGACAGCGCGCCCTTGATGGTTTCAAAGAAGCCGGGCACGCGGCCCCAGTTCTTGTTCTCCGCGCCCTGCGGATGGGGGTCGATGTACAGCAGACGCCGGTCGACGTGGCGATACGCCGGCCGGCCGCCGATGGCCGCGATCGCCTTGCTGAACGGCTTGTTGTTGAGAACGCTGCCATCGATGAACGCGGCGTCGGCCGGGTTGAGGTCGGCCAACAGGTACGGTCGGAAGTTCTGGTACAGGAAATCCGCCCGCGTCCGCCATGACAGCCGCTTGTCGGCGAGCAGGCGGTCGATTTCCTTGAACTGCATTGGATTGAAGGCGCCCGGAAACGACGAGGTGGCGCGGCTGGCGAACACCAGCGCCGGGATGTTTTCACGGTCGAAGACGGTGGTTTCGTGGCCTTTCGGCCAGTGGCGGTAGCTGAACTGCAGCGTCTGGCGGTGTTCGCGGTCGCGCACCAGCGGCGGATCGTGGATCGGCGTTTCGGTGATGTAGCCGTAGAAATCGGTCATCGTCACGAACAGGTCGAGCGACAGGCCGGCCGGCACCAGCGAGCTGCCGAATTCCGCCGGATCGCCCATGCCGGCGAAACCATCGTAAAGCACCTTGCTGAGGCTATAGCCGTCGAACGGCGGCTTGAACCAGCGCGAACGCAGGAACATCGAGGTGTTGCGGCGCAGTTCCTCGTTGCCGCCGAAGTCCTCGCGGAACTTCCACAGCACGTACCAGACAAACGGGCGGAAGAACCACTTCTGCCACGGCCGCGCCTTGACGCGGTCGGGCATCAGCTCGGTCACGTCGGCATGCTTCAGCCAGAAATCGCGCAGCGGGTCGATGTCGAGATCGTGCGCCAGCGCGCGCGCCAGGATCACCCCATTGATGCCGCCGGCCGAGGCGCCGGCGATGACGTCGACCACCACGCGCAGGTCGAGCTTGCGGCCAATCTGGCGCAGGAGCTCGAAATAGGCGCGTTCGGTGTCGGCGGGATCGCGGCGCGGCGCGGCAACGTCGTCGTAGGAGACATGGACGTTCTCGCGGTTGGCGTAGACGTGATAGTCGCGCGAGGCCCGCGTCAGCTTGAGAATTTCCTTGGTGATGCCGTGCATGTAGACGGCGAGCGACACGCCGCCGTAACACACCAGCGCGAATCGCAGTTCTTTCTCCTTCACGCGCCCCCCGAACCGCAACGTGTCTTTCCGAACATCATAGCATACGAGCCGGGGTGGTGCTTCGAGCGGTGAGCCTTCTTCAATTCAGTATTTCCAGACGTTGCGCGCCGGCGTCGATGAGAATCCGCCGGGCCCGCGCCAGCCGCGCGAACAGCGTGTCGCCGACGCCGATCGCCGCCGGCAGCCCCAGTTCGCCGGCGCGGATGGCCATATGGCTGTTGGCGCCGCCGTAGGCGGTGACCAGCCCGGCGATGCCCCACGAGAACAGCCAGTCATAGCCCGGATCGGCGCTGGGAATGCACACGATGGCGCCGCGCAAGGCTGCGCCGGCGCCCGACCGGACGGGCACGGCCACCGGACCGACCGTCCGATTGCGGGTGACGAAATTGGGCGCGGCCTCGGGCAAGTGAAAGGCCCAGGCCTGTTCGGGTGCGGTGATCAGGGGCGGCAGGCGGACCAGCGTGGTCTCGGCGAAGCGCGCGCGACCCTCGGCGATCGAGCGGGCGAGCACGTCGGCCGGGTCGTCGCTGCCGGCCAGCACCTCGCGCACCGCGCCGATGCCGGCAAAGCTGAGATCCTCGGGCGCGAAACCGGCGCCGGCGCCCCAATCCTTCAGCAACGCCAAGGCATCGGACAGGCTGCGGGTGAATTCGAACTTCGCGAACTCGCGCAGTTCGATGGCCGATTTGATGAACCCGAGCAGACCGTCCACGTCGCCGTCGAGGCCGCGCTCGGCCATCAGCCGGGCGATGCCGCGCCGCTGGCCGGCGTCGGGCGCGAACGGCGGCGGACCTTCGGGCACGCCCGGTTGAAACTCCGCGCCCAGATAAGCATCGGGTGCCTCGTCGTAGCGCGGCGACAGCAGATCATACGTGCCGGGCCGCAGATGCCCGTAGCGGGCAAGGAATGCCGGCCGGTCCAGGGTGGTGAAGTCGCGCACGAACCGGCTGCCGACGGTCTCAACCCCGGCCATGACGCGATCGTAGTCGTCGGCGCTGAACACGCCCACCGCGACCAGCGATTTCAGCAGCTGCACGGCGATGAAGCCCGCCCGCGCCAGGCCGGCGAACGGTAGCGTGCCGTAGCGCTTGACGTCCTCCAGCAGCCAGTAGATGCGGCTGGCCGCGTCCAGGTTGGATCCCGCGATCTGCGGCCGCCGGCAGGTCAGCATGTCGAGCTTGGCGGCATCGGCCCGCCAGAAGCCTTTTCTTGCGTCGATGATACGATTGGTGAGCGCGCGCAGGCACCCATCCAGCTGGTCGCAGTCGGCGGCCGAGAACCCCCGTTCGCGCAGCGCCGTCAGCCGCTGCGGCAGGTCAAAACTGGCGCAGGACAGCACGATCTCGAACTCGACCTTGTCATGCAGGGCGGGCGCGGCGACCAATCGGTCGATGTAATGGTCGACCAGCCGGTCGGCGAGGTCGGGGTCGACGTCTTTCGGCACGAAGGAATTGAACGAGACGCGCACGTCCACATAGGGCTGGCCGGCGAAATGGATCAGCAGCGGAAAGCTGCGCAGATTGCGGTAGCCGTAGTTGTCGCGTTGGTAGGCCCAGATCGCGTCGGTGACTAGCTCGCGGTACAGGGACAGCGCCAGCGGCCGCGGGCGGATGCCGATGATCTCCGCCGGGTTCCAGTCGGGCATGACGCCGAACACGGTGGAACGGCCGTGCAGGAACGGATGCGGCGCCTGGCCGGCCCGGATCTTGGCCGCGATCCGGCCAATGACCGGTGCCAGATCGGCCGATGCGTCGCGCGAGGGAACCGCGAGGGCGCGCACCTGGAGCAGAAACACCTGTTCGCCGACGATGGCGAATTCCACGTCGAGCGCGCGGCCCGGAAACAGCGCCTCGAGGTTTTCAATCAAGGCGATGACGCGCGCCATGTCGGGCGGAACGATGCATCGGGTGTCGGCAGGGCGAGGCGTCGCGCACACGAAGGTGCGCACTTGCCCCTGCCCGGCGGTGACGACAGTGGTATCGCCGCCTTCGGCGTAGTCGATGACGCGGTACGTCGCGCCGGTGGCGGGATCGCGGCTCATGGCCACGCCCGACAGGCGCACACCGCGCAGCATCGGCTGGATCAGGACCTCGTTGTCCGGCGAAGCGCCCGGCCCGTACGAGGCGATCACGGCGTCGATCGCGCTGTCGAGGGCGGCGCGGCCCGTCACGCCGAGCTTGGTGGCATACTTGCCGGCTTGCGACGCCCCGGCGCGATCCTCGTCGACGGCGCTGGAGCGCACCGCCAACGGGCCGTCGCCGAACCGCGCCACAATGTCTGCCGCGAGGGTCGCGCGGTCGCGGGCCCATGCGCCGACCGTGAACCAGGCCAGCGGCAGGACCTGGGCGGCGGTCAATCGGCCATGGTCGGATAACGCGCGCAACGCCGCCAAGGTCTGGGCCTTGGTGGAGAGCACGGGTCGGGGTGCCTTGCTCATCGGGTCGGCGATCACGGCGTCCTGAAACAAAACCGCCGGCCATCATGGCCGGCGGCTGTTACCGAAACGTTGCCGCGCTGGGCTACTCGGCCGGCTGCTCGCCCGGCTGGTCGTCGCCGTAGCGGCGGGTCGGGAAAGCCCGCTCGTACTCCGCCAGCTTGGCCGCCACCCGGCCCGGCGAGCCGGTGTGCCGGGCCAGAAGCAGGTAGAACACCGGCACCACCAGAAGCGTCACCACGCTGGCGAACGATACGCCGGCGACAATGACCAGGCCGATGGCGTGGCGACCCTCGGCCCCGGCGCCCGAGGCGAACACCAGCGGCAGCGCGCCGGTGACCGTGGCCAGCATGGTCATGATGATCGGGCGCAGGCGGATGCAGGCGCCCTCGATCAGCGCTTCGCGGAACTCCATGCCGGCGTCGCGCAGCTGATTGGCGAACTCCACGATCAGGATGCCGTTCTTGGCCGCCAGGCCCACCAGCACGATGATGCCGACCTGCGAATACAGGTTGAAGGTGTCGCCGTCGATCAACAGCCCGGCCAGCGCCCCGACCACGCCCAAGGGCACGGTCATCAGGATGATGAAGGGGTGGATGAAGCTTTCGAACTGGGCGGCCAGCACCAGGAACACCACGATCAGCGACAGGCCGAAGGCCAGGAACATCAGCGCGCCGGTTTCCTGCAGTTCCTCGGCCTCGCCGCGCCAGGACACGCGCGCCGCCGGCGGCAGTTTTTCCGCGGCCACCGCGTTCACGTCGCGCACCACGTCGCCCAGCGAATAGTCGGACGCCGGATTGGCGAAAATCGAGATCGAGCGCATGCGATCGAGCCGTTGCAGCATGTCCGCGCCCGCGAACTCCTCGATCGACACCAGGCTGGACAGGGGGATCAGCTCGCGCGTGGTGTCGGACCGCACATAGATGTTGGTCACGTCGGTCGGCGTGCGCCGGTCTTCGATCTGGCCCTGAAGGATGACGTTGTACTCCTCGCCGCGCTCGACGAAGGTGGTGACCTTGCGCGACCCCAGCATCACGGCGAGCGTCTGGGCGATGGCGCCGACCGACACGCCCAGGTCGGCGGCGCGGTTGCGGTCGATGCGCAGGCGCATCTGCGCCTTGGTTTCGTTGAAGTTGGTGCGCACGCCGAACAGGCGCGGGTTCTTGCGCAGTTCCTCGATCATGATGTCGCGCCACGCGCGCAGTTCCTCGTAGGTCGGCCCGCCGATCGACAGGTTGACGCCGGTGCCCCAACCCATCTGGCCGAACGGGGCGCCCAGGCTGGGGATCATCTGCGCGCCTGGAACCTGGCGAAGCTTGGGCGCGATTTCGTTCAGGATGTCCTGGGCGCTGTTCTCGCGCTCGCCCCACGGCTTCAGGCGCATGATCAGGTTGCCGGTGTTGGTGGCCGCGCCGGCCGCGCCCTCGCCCATCGGCAGCATCTGCAGGATGCGCAAGACCCCGGCGTCGCCGACATAGGGCTTGAGGAGTTCGGTGGCCGCGGTGGCCTGGCGGTCGGTGAATTCCAGGCTCGACCCTTCGGGCGCGCGGATCATCACGTTGACGGTACCGCGGTCCTCGCGCGGGGTGAATTCCTGCGGAATCACCTGATACATCCACACGCCGCCGGCGATGATGGCGAAGAACAATGCCAGCACGGCGTAGGGACGGTCGAGCCCCAGGATCAGCGTGCGGCGATAGAACGCCTTCAGCGATTCGAATGCCTTCATGGCATTGCGGGCGACCAGGGTGTCGTCCAGCTCGTTGGTCAGGATCTTCGAGCACATCACCGGGGTCAGGGTGAGGGCCACGAACATCGAGAACGCCACCGCCGCGGCCATGGTGACCGCGAACTCGCCGAACAGCCGGCCCACGGTGCCCTGCTGCAGGGTGATGGGGATGAACGCCGCGATCAGCACCAGGGTGGTGGCCACCACCGCCACGCCGACCTGGCGCGTGCCGCGGTACGACGCCAGCAGCGCGGGCTCGCCGCGCTTCATGCGCCGGTGGATGTTCTCAAGCACGATGATGGCGTCGTCCACCACCAGGCCGATGGCCAGCACCAGGGCCAGCAAGGTCAGGATGTTGATCGAGAAACCCAGCGGCCACAGCAGGATGAACGTGGCGGTGATGCTGATCGGCACGGTCACCGCCGGGATCAGGGCGGCGCGCACGGTGCCCAGGAACAGGTAGATCACCAACAGCACCAGCAGGCCGGCCAGCCCCATGGCGATGCCCACCTCGCGCAACGCGGCCTCGATGTAAACCGAGGAGTCGCTGGAGATGATGAACGTCATGTCGTCGGGCAGGGTCTCGCGGATGGTGTCGACTTCGGCGCGGATGGCGCGGGCCACCGACAGCGTGGACGCGCCCGGCCGCTTGACCACGCCGATGCCGACGGCGGGATCGCCGTTGGAGCGGAACACGGTGTTCTCGTTCTCGGCGCCGATCTCGACCCTGGCCACCTCGCCCAGGCGGACCAGGTAGTTGTTGGCCCCGCGCGCGATCACCAGCGCGGCGAAATCCTCGGGCGTCTGATAGTTGCGCGCGGTGCGCAAGGTAAAGTCGCGCTCGGCGGACTCGAGCAGGCCCGCGCCCAGTTCGACGTTCTCGCGACGCAGGGCGTTCTCGATGTCGGTGACGGTGATGCCGCGCGCGGCCATGGCGCGTCGGTCGAGCCACACGCGCAAGGCCCGCTTGCGCTCGCCGCCGAACCAGGTGAACGCCACGCCCTCGATCGAGGAAATGCGGTCGCGCACGTAGCGGTCGACGTAGTCCGACACCTCCAGCGCCGGGCGCGTGGACGATGACACGTTCATCCACATGATCGGTTCGGCGTCCTGGTCGGCCTTCTGCACCACCGGCGGCTCGGCATCGGTGGGCAGGCGCGAGGTGGCGCGACTGACCTGCTCGCGCACGTCGTTGGCGGCCGCGTCGATGTCGCGGCCCAGCTCGAATTCGATCGACACCCAGCCCATGGCGTCGCGGGCGTTGGAGTTGATCGCCTTGATGCCCTCGATACCGCTGATCTGGTCCTCGATGACCTGGATCACCTTGGTTTCGAGAATGTCGGCGGCGGCGCCGGGATAGACCACCCGCACCGAGACGATCGGGCGTTCGATGTCTGGGGTTTCGCGGATCGACAGCTGCGTGATGGCGAATACGCCGAACACCACCAGGAGCAGGCTGGCGACAATCGCCACCACCGGGCGCCTGATCGAGAAATCCGAGAGCAGCATGAGGGGTCCCCTTCCGGCGCGACCGGGCGACGGCGTCTTGGCGGCGTTATCCGGGCTGGGCGCTACGCGCTTCGGCCGACGGCGGTGACTGGCTGATCTTGTCCTTGTTGAGGATATCGACCTTGGCGTTCGGCCGCAGGTCCATGATGCCTTCGATGGCGATCAGGTCGCCCTCACTCAGGCCTTCCAGGATTTCGACCGAGCCGACGCGGCGCCGGCCGATCTCGACGGCGACACGGCTAGCGACGGCGTCGGGCGAAATGACGTAGACGAAATGGCGGGTGCCCTCGGGAATCAGCGATTCCTCCGGCACCATCAATGACATCTGCCGATCCTTGATCAGGTCGACCACCATCAGCATGCCGGGTTTGAGCCGGCCGTCGGCGTTGGGAATGGCGGCACGGATGGCGACCGAACGCGTGGCCGGGTCGATGCGGCTGTCGACCGCGATCACCTCGCCCTTGAAGGTTTCGCGCCCGTAGGCCGCCGTCAGCGCCTCGATCAAGAGGCCGGGGCGCAGCGAGGCGATGAAGTTCTCCGGCACCGCGAAGTCGAGCTTGATGGTGGAAATGTCGTCCAGCGTGGTGATGACCGTGCCCGGACTGACCAGCGCGCCGACGCTTACGCGGCGCGTGCCCAGCACACCGGCGAAGGGCGCGGTGATGCGGTAGTCGGCGACGCGGGCGCGGGCGGCCGCGACATTGGCTTCGGCCTTTGCCACCGCTGCGATCGCGGCGTCAAGGCGCGACCGCGAGACGTTGCTGTTGCGGAACAGGTCGCGCAGGCGGTCCAGTTCCTTGCGCTGCTCGTCGAGGTTGGCCAGCTCGACGTTGAGCCGGGCATCCTGCTCGCCGGCGTCGATGGCGGCGATCTCGGTGCCCTTTTCGACAAACGCGCCGTCGTCGAAATTGACCGCGCGGATAATTCCCTGCACGCGCACCGTGACGGTGATCGACTCGTTGGCGGTGGCGGTGCCGATCGCTTCCAGCCGATCGCCGAACATCTCGCGCTTGACGCGGGCGACATTGACCGGGATCGGGCGCCCACCGCCCATACCACCACCCATGCCGGCAGGACGACCGCCGCCGGCACGCGTGCCGGCCGGGCCGCCGGGTGGTGCCGATGGCGCGCTGCCCGAAGGGGCCGCCCCGGCTTGGGCGGTTGGCGCTTCACGCGGCGCAGACTGACCACCCGGGCCCAGCACGAGCCACGCCCCAACGCCAATCGCGGCGATAAAGACAAATAAGACCAGATACTTAATGTTCTTCATGCGAATCTCGGGCGTCTGGGCCGCTGTCCATGGACGTACACCGGGAGGCGAAGTGCCGACGCAGCACGCCGCGCGGTGTTAGCCCAGCGCGGGCCGTGGCTCAATGCGATCCGTGTGAACGTGATACGGTGATGTTATATCGCCGGTTTCATGGCGATACTATCGACAGCGTGTAACTCATTGTAACACCTTGGAGAACAACAAGATCGTGGTTATTAATCGTTGCCGGCGGATAACCTGCACCGGAGTGCGGCGATCGGTGGCAAACACCAGATTGGGACAGATGGTCATGAGTCAGCAGCGGGGTCGTCAGTGGGCGTCGGTCATGATGGCCCTGGCGGTGGCGGTCGGCATCGGTTGGAGCACCGCCGCCGCGGCCCAGCAGAACCCCTTCGGCGGGCGCGCCGCGCCCCGTGAACAACCGGCCGGCGATGAGGCGGCGGGCGAGCAGGCCGCGCCCGACCCCGCGCGGACCGCGGCCGAGCCGCCGCTGATTGCCCTACCCAAGCCGGTGCAGGCGGTGTTCCGCCAGGTCGGCGACTGGCAACGCGAGCTGAACCGCTTCATGGGCGGCAAGATGCGCGAGTCCACGGCCGCGGGCGGGCTGACCGCGGCTTTCGTGCTGTTGGGCGCGAGTTTTCTGTATGGCGTGCTGCACGCCGCCGGACCCGGCCACGGCAAGCTGGTGGTGGCGTCATATTTCACCGCCCGTCGCGCGCCGCTCGCCACCGGTATTCTGATGGGCGGCATCATCGCCGTCACCCAGGCGGTGGTGGCGATCCTTGCTGTGACGGTGCTGGCGGTGATCATCGGCCGGCGGCAGATGGACGTGATGAGCGACGTGAACGTGCTGGAGATCGGCAGCTACGGCATCATCTTCTGCATCGGCGCCTACATGACCTGGTGCGCGCTGCGCGGGCGCGAAGCCTTCGGCCACGACCATGGCCCGGCCGCCAGCACCTTCGACGACCCCGCCCCGAAATCGGCCGCCCCAGACCATCAGCATCACAACCATCATCACCACGCCCATCATGATCACGACCATCATGATCATGATCATGACCATCATCATGGTCATCATGACCATGCCCATCATCACGACGACGGCACTCGAGCCCGGTCGACCTGGCTGGCGCGGACGGCGCGCGCCATGTTCGGACGCTACGGCGAGATCCTGGCGGTCGGCGTGGTCTCGGGTGTGCGGCCGTGTTCGGGTTCCATCCTGGTGCTGCTGTTTTCGCTGGCCAACGGCGTGTTCCTGTTGGGCGTGGCCGCGGCCCTGATGATCGCGCTGGGCGTGGCGATCACCATTTCGGCGCTTGGCATCGGCACCATTGTACTGCGCCGCGCGGTGGCGGGCGGCGATGCGCCCGCGTCGCCATGGCAGGCCTTCGCCGGCCGCGCGCTGGCGGTGGCCGGCTCGCTGGCGGTGATGGTGATGGGCGGCCTGTTGTTCGGCGGCGCGCTACAGACCTATGGCGTGATCTGACGGCGGTGGCGTCAGGCGCCGCACGTCAAGGTGACGATCTGCGGCAGGATATAACCGCCGTCCTGGGCCGTGATGGCGTCGCCATCGCCGAACGAGAACCCGCATTTGGCCGCGTCGGCGCCCTCGAGCTTCACCGGCGTATCGCCGCCCAGGATGATGTCGACATACACGGTCGGGTCGTAGACGCTGAGCTGGACCGGCGCGGCGGCGGCGTCGATCGGGCTGCCGGGCACCAGGTCGAAGGCGTAGATCAGCTCGCCGTTGTCGACGGTCGCGACGAAATTCTCCACCCGGTCGAACAGCACGTCGCCGCCGTCGACCCGCAAGTGGGTGAAATAGCCGTAGTCGCGGAGGCTGGTGAACACCTGGTTCTCCATGGCCGCGGTTTCCGCCGCATCGAACGCGCCGTCCTGGTTTTTGTCGAAATCGCCCATCAGGACCTGGGAGAAAAAGGCGTCGAACTGCCAGCGCATGCCGATGCGGCCGATCCTGGCCCCATCCAGGTGCACGGTGGCCGCCCCGGTCACCCACACGTGCGGATGGGCTTGGCCGGGGGTGGGCGCGCCGGCCAGGGCCAACAACACGGCGGCGGACACAAGGACGGATCGGAACGGCATATGCCCAATCTAGGCCACGGCCGAACCCATGCTCAAGCCGTGAAAACCTTTGATTTAGGTCATGTGGGCTGCCGGCGCCTGGGTTAGAATAATTCCATATCGTCACCACTTTCACAGGGGTTGCCCATGCCCGGCCGTCAACTGAGCGACGCCAACCGCAATTCAGCCGCGCTCGACGTCAATCTGCACCTGACCCACGACGACACCGCCCGGGCGCGCTTCCTGATCGCGCTGAAAAAGCGCGTCAATCTGGACATGGGCGCAACCGTGCGGCGCACCTTCGAGCAAACGATCGCGCCGGCGCTGGCCCGCCGGCTGGGCCGGGCGCCGAGCGACACCAACAAGGACGACCGCAAGGCCGCCATCGCCGAACTCGAGCGCACCGACTGCTACAAGGCCTGGGCGGCGCTGACCTACATCTCGCAAGGCATGATGTGGGAGATCGTCGACGGCGTGCTCGACCACGATCTGCCGCGCCTGCAGGCCGCGTTCGATTTCTACAGCACCAATCCCAACCGGCTGGGGTCGCTGAAGCTGAATCCCAAGCTCAAGATTCCGAAGAACATCGGCCAGACCGAGATCCACCGTCAGCCCGGCGGGTTCTGCTTCGAGACCCACGACCGCGACATCACCGCCGGCGCGCGGTACAACGGCGGCGGGCTGATGTACAGCTTCGGCAAGGGCCGCAAAGCCCAGGCCGGCAAGTCGGGCGGCGACTGGGTGCTGGAGCAAATCGCCGCGCGCTACCCCGACTTCAAGCCCACGCGCATCCTGGAAGTGGGCTGCGGCACCGGGCGCAATACGCCATCGTACGCCAAGGCGCATCCCGGCGCCGAAGTGCACGCCATCGACGTGGCGCCGGGGCTGCTGCGCTGGGCGCATGCCTATGCCGAGAGCGAGGGCGCGGCCGTGCACTTCGCGCAGATGGACGCCACCGCGCTCGAGTTCCCCGATCAATCCTTCGACCTGGTGGTCAGCCACATCCTCGGCCACGAGACCACGCAACGCGGACTGCCCAAGTGGATCGGCGAGGCGTGGCGCGTGCTCAAGCCTGGCGGCGTCATGTTCCACCTGGATGTCACCACCCAGCCCGGCTACCTGAAGCTGGCCGACCAGGCGATGAACGACTGGCAGGTACGCTTCAACGGCGAGCCGTTCTGGATGGGTTTCGCCGACGCCGACTTCAAGGGCATCATGCGCGGGCTCGGCATTCCCGAGACCGCGATGTTCGCCGAGCACATGGGCGCGGGCGGTCCCGCCGGCACCTGGTTCTGCCACGGCGCGCGCAAGCCCAAGGATTGGGTCGCGGGCGACATGCCGGCGAAAACCAGGCGGGCCGCCTAAGGTTCGACCGGCGCGTCAAACCAAAAAAACACCCCGCCCAGCGGGCGGGGTGAAGGTGGGTTTAATGGAACTCATCAGCAGTCGTGCCGCCCGTCGCATCTGGAACGACACGGCAAGTGTTCTCTCACGGGCGCGACGCAGGGAGACCTGTTGGAACTGACAGGTCGGGGCCAAAACGCCCTGTCAGGTCTGACAGGTCGGCATACGGACCCTGTCATTTCTGACAGGATCGTGGGCGCGATCTCTCAACCGTAAGTCTTGAAATCGTCGGTGGCTCTGACCAACGCCGAGCGGATGCCGGGCTCCATCGAGGAGTGACCGGCGTCGGGCACGACCCGGTACTGGGCGCCGGGCCAGGCGCGCGCCAGCCGATCGGCGGTGGCGATCGGACAGACCATGTCGTAACGGCCTTGCACGATCACCGCCGGGTGATCGGCCAGGACGCGCACGCCGTTCAGCAGCTGGTTCGGCGCGAAGAACCCGCGGTTCATCATGTAATGGCTTTCGATGCGCGCCATGGCGAGCGAGCCGGTGACATGAAACTCGGCCTCGCCGCGGCCCGCGGCGACCGAGTCGCGCTTACCGCCGCCGGTGGCGGCCGACGATCCCGACGGAATCAATCGCGAGCAGGCGTTCTCGTAGGCGCACCAGGCCGCCGCCGCCGGCTTGTGGACCTGGGGCACGGGGTCGGTCAGGCGGCGGTGGTACGAGGCCAACAGCGTGGCCCGTTCCGCCGGCGGCAGGAATTCGACGAACGCGCGATGCGCCTCGGGGAAGACGCGGGCGATGCCGTGCAGGAACCAGTCGACCTCGTCGTCGCCGAACAGGAACACCCCGCGCAACACGAAGGCGATACAGCGCTCCGGGAATTCCTGGCCGTAGGCGAGCGCCAGGGTCGATCCCCACGAGCCGCCGAACACCAGCCAGCGTTCGATCCGCAAGGTGCGGCGCAATAACTCGAGATCGGCGATCAGGTGGTGGGTGGTGTTGCATTCGATCGACGCGGCGGGGCGCGACCGGCCGGCGCCGCGCTGGTCGAACAGCACGATTCGGTAATGAGCGGGATCGAAGAAGCGGCGATAGGCCGGCGCGGTGCCCGCCCCCGGTCCGCCGTGCAGGAACACCACCGGCACGCCGTCGGGATTGCCGCTTTGCTCCCAGTACAGCGCGTGCCCGCTGCCGACGTCGAGCCAGCCCTGGGCAAAGGGCTCGACCGGCGGGTAGAGCGGTCGGTCCGTCCCCGACGGGCGGGATAGGATCGGACCGGTATTCTCAAGCGCGGCGATGGCGGCGGCTCCGGTTCGCGCCCGGGCGCCGAGGCGCGCGGGCAGTAGCCCGCCTTTGATATCGGGGCGCCCCGCTTGGGGGCAAGCGGCTTGACGGCGGAACCCCGCCCGCCGAGTCGGCACGGACCGGCGCCCGCGACCCGCGCCGAGGACCCGGTCCACAGCGGCCGTGGGCCCGGTGCGGTCAGACTGCGGGTTGGGGCTTGGGTCGGGTTTGCGGATCGGCAAGACTAAGGCCGAACTGACCAAGGAGACGACGCGTGCTGGAAGCCATCGACCTGAAAAAGACCTACGGCAACAACGACGCCCTGAAGAATCTCAACCTGACGATCAGGCCGGGCGACATCTATTGCCTGCTGGGCGCCAACGGCGCCGGAAAGACCACCACCATCAACCTGTTCCTGAACTTCATCGCGCCGACCGCGGGCACCGCCAAG
>JANRJB010000246.1:0-8165 GCA_033764265.1 Rhodospirillaceae bacterium
GCGCGCGCGCGCCGAGCGCGTGCGCGAATCCGACGGCGAGGCCGAGGAAGAGGGCCTCGTCACTCACTGAAGCGGGGCGGCAGCCGATCGGCGATGCCGCGCGTTGAGCATCCTGTGTTCGTCAACTTACCCGGTTGTCCACGAAGGGATCACAGCGCATGAACAAGAACGACCTGATCGCCGCCCTGGCCGACGCCACCGCCTTGTCCAAGGCCGACGCCGGCCGCGCCGTCGAGACCACGCTCGACCTGATCACCACGGCCTTGAAGAAGGGCGACGAAGTGCGCCTGGTGGGGTTCGGCACGTTCTCGGTGGCGGCGCGGGCGGCCAGCGAGGGGCGCAACCCGCGCACCGGCGAAGTGATCCAGATTCCGGCCTCGAAGCGGCCCAAGTTCACCGCCGGCAAGGGCCTCAAGGACGCCGTCAACCGCTGATCCGCGCCGCCGCGCCGCGTGCGCGTGCCGCGGTGGATTCCGGGGCGGGGGCTGGGTTAGGGTCGCCGGCCGGGCGGTTAGCTCAGCTGGCAGAGCGTCTCGTTTACACCGAGAAGGTCGGCGGTTCGATCCCGTCACCGCCCACCATCGGCGCCGCGGCCGAGGCCGCGTCCCCAAGGGTGTCAAGAATCCTGACACCCGCATTCTGACGCCAACCTTCTGAATCAATTGAATTTGTTGTCCCGGCGCCGCGTCAGGCGCGATCGCGGGTGTCAGGATTTTTTACACTTTGGGGTCGTGCCACAATCGCCGGTCGACTAAGTGCTTGAAAAATAGCGCTTCAGCAAAACTGGCATGCGGTTTGCATAGTACGGGGCGGTTCCTGGGTGGACCGCCGAGGCCCGTCGAACCGCGGACCCGGCGGGGTGTACCGACCAGCGCATGGGAGAGACCCGTCAGCGTTGCGAGATTTGCGCTTTTCGAACACACCACCAAACTCGGCCGCAACGGCAACGTTGCGGCCCTTTTTTTGCGCTTTTCCCGCGTCGCGAACGACCCCGCCAGCGTGGCGATTCCGTCAAACCTGTCAATGGCTTTGATCGCTTGACTTGACCCGGACCCGACGTTTAGATCACGCCCGAAATTACCCCTTCGGCGCGTCTCGTCTTGCGGCGCGCGCCGCGTCAAACAAACCGTATAACTCATTGTTTTGATTGACGAAGAAGGGTAAGCGCGGGGCCCGGCGCCAGCGCGCGAACGGGGATCGAGGCGATGGACAATCTGCTTCAGGATTACCTGCCGATCCTCATCTTCATCGGCCTGGCGTTCGCCCTGGCCCTGATCATCATCGTTGCCTCGCTGATCGCCGGTCCGTCGCGGCCCGATCCCGAGAAAACCTCGGTCTACGAGTGCGGCTTCGAAGCCTTCGACGACTCCCGCGGCAAGTTCGACGTTCGCTTCTACCTGGTCTCGATCCTGTTCATCATCTTCGACCTGGAAGTCGCCTTCCTGTTCCCGTGGGCGGTCAGCCTGGGCCAGATCGGCCTGTTCGGGTTCTGGTCGATGATGATTTTCCTGGGCGTGCTCACCGTGGGCTTTGTCTACGAGTGGAAAAAGGGCGCGTTGGAATGGGAATGACGCCATGACCGTCCCGGCACAGGTCGCCACCGACCGCGTCCGCCCGGCGCTGCCGGCCGACGGCGAATTCATGTCGCGCGTCGCCGGCGAGCTGCAGGACCGCGGCTTCCTGCTGACCTCGCTCGACAAGCTGGCCAACTGGGGCCGCACCGGCTCGATGTGGCCGATGTCGTTCGGTCTGGCCTGTTGCGCGGTGGAGATGATGCACTCCGCCATGGCGCGCTACGACCTCGACCGCTTCGGCATGGTCTTCCGTCCCAGCCCGCGCCAGTCCGACGTGATGATCGTGGCCGGCACGCTGACCAACAAAATGGCTCCGGCGCTGCGCAAGGTTTACGACCAGATGCCCGAGCCGCGCTGGGTGATCTCGATGGGCAGCTGCGCCAACGGCGGCGGGTATTACCACTACTCGTACTCGGTGGTGCGCGGCTGCGACCGCATCGTGCCGGTCGACATCTATGTGCCGGGCTGCCCGCCGACCGCCGAAGCGCTGCTCTACGGCATCCTCCAGCTGCACAAGAAAATCCGCCGCGTCGGCACGATCGACCGCTGACCGGCCCCGCGCAACATCCCGCCCCAGCACCGTTATGCCGACCACGAACGAACAGATCGAAAGCCTGCGCGAGATCGGCGCGTTCGTGGCGGGCGCGATGCCCAACGACGTGATCGGTTTCGAGGTGGCGGGCGGCGAGCTGTCGATCCGCGCCCAACGCGCGTCGATCGTCAAGCTGCTCCTGCTGCTGCGCGACGATTCCAACTGCCAGTTCACCCAGCTGGTCGACCTGTGCGGGGTCGACTATCCCGACCGCGAGGACCGTTTCGAGATCGTCTACCACCTGCTCGGCATGAAGCAGAACACCCGGGTGCGGGTGAAAGTGGCCACCGACGAGGAAACCCCGGTGCCGTCGGTCGCCGGCGTGTTTCCGTGCGCCAACTGGCTCGAGCGCGAAGTGTGGGACATGTACGGCGTGTTCTTCTCCGACCACCCGGACCTGCGCCGCATCCTCACCGACTACGGTTTCGACGGCCACCCGCAGCGCAAGGACTTTCCGCTCACCGGCTACGTCGAGGTGCGCTACGACGAAGGGCAGAAGCGCGTGATCTACGAGCCCGTGAAGCTGACGCAGGACTTCCGCAACTTCGACTTTCTGTCGCCGTGGGAGGGTCTGCAGCAGTCCCTGCCGGGCGACGAGAAGGCCGCCGCGCCGCCAGTTCAGGCCAAGCCGTGACATGACCGCCGCCGACGTCGAAATCGAGAACTACACCGTCAATTTCGGGCCGCAGCACCCGGCCGCGCACGGCGTGCTGCGCCTGGTGCTCGAAATGGACGGCGAGGTGATCGACCGCGTCGACCCGCACATCGGCCTTTTGCACCGCGGCACCGAGAAGCTGATCGAGTACAAGAGCTACCTGCAGGCCGTGCCGTATTTCGACCGGCTCGATTACGTCTCGCCGATGAACCAGGAGCAGGCCTACGCGCTCGCGGTCGAGCGGCTGCTCGGTATCGCGCCGCCGCCGCGCGCCCAGGCGATCCGCGTGCTGTTCTGCGAGCTGACCCGCATCCTCAATCACATCATGAACATTGCGTCCTACGCCATGGACGTGGGCGCCATGACGCCGTTCCTGTGGACCTTCGAGGAACGCGAAAAGCTGATGGAGTTTTACGACGCGGTCTGCGGCGCGCGCATGCACGCGGCCTACGTGCGCCCAGGCGGCGTGGCGCTCGACATGCCGGCCGGCCTGGCCGCGCGCATCATGGACTGGGCCGAGCGCTTCCCCAAGATCGTCGACGACATGGAAGGCCTGCTGACCGAGAACCGCATCTTCAAACAGCGCACGGTCGACATCGGCATCGTCGGCGCCGACCTGGCGGTCGCCTGGGGTTTCACCGGCCCCAATCTGCGCGCCTCGGGCGTGCCGTGGGACCTGCGCAAGGCCCAGCCGTATGACGGCTACGAGGCCTACGACTTCGACATCCCGATCGGCAAGAATGGCGACTGCTACGACCGCTACCTGGTGCGCGTCGAGGAGATGCGCCAGTCGGTCAAAATCATCAAGCAGGCCCTTCAGTCGATGCCGCAGGGGCCGGTGCGCATCGACGACCGCAAGATCAATCCGCCGCCGCGCGCCGAAATGAAAACCTCGATGGAAGCGCTGATCCATCATTTCAAGCTCTACACCGAGGGCTACAAAGTGCCGGCCGGCGAGGTCTACGCCGCGGTCGAGGCGCCCAAGGGCGAATTCGCGGTGTACCTGGTGTCGGATGGCTCCAACCGGCCCTACCGCTGCCGCATTCGGGCACCGGGCTTCATTCACATGCACGGCATGGACATGATGTTGAAAGGCCACATGCTGGCCGACGTGCCCGCGGTGCTGGGCTCGATCGACATTGTGTTCGGCGAGGTCGACCGATGAGCGTGCGCGCCCTGGCCAAGGACCAGCCCGCCGGTTTCGCGTTCAGCGCGGAGAACCTGGCGCGTGCCCGCACGATCATCGCCAAGTATCCGCAGGGCCGTCAGGCCAGCGCGGTGATCCCGCTCCTGGACCTGGCGCAGCGCCAGGAAGGTTGGGTGACGCGCCCGGCGATCGAGGCGGTCGCCAAGCTGCTCGACATGGCGGTGATCCGCGTGCTCGAGGTGGCCACCTTCTACACCATGTTCAACCTGCATCCGGTCGGGCGCACGCACATCCAGGTGTGCACCAACCTGTCGTGCTGGCTGCGCGGCTCGGACGACGTGGTCAAGGCGTGCCGGGCGAAGCTCGGCATCGGCCTGGGCGAAGCCACACCCGACGGCGCCTTCAGCCTGAGCGAGGTGGAATGCGCGGGCGCGTGCGTGAACGCGCCGGTGGCGCAGATCGGCGACGATTACTTCGAGGATCTCAATGCCGACAGCATGGCGCGCATCATCGACGCGCTGAAGCGCGGCGAAACGCCCAGGCACGGCCCGCAGAACGGCCGGCTCAACGCCGCGCCGCTGACCGCGCGCGCCAGCCTGACCGAAGACCCGACCAAGCCGATCCCCAAGCAGGATCTGGCCGCGGCCAAGGCCGCGTTCGACAAAGCCAAAGCCGATGCCGCCGCCAAGGCGGCGGCGGCGAAAACCTGAGATGACCGCCATGCTCGCCGATAAGGACCGCATCTTCACCAACCTGTACGGCCAGCACGACTGGCGGCTGGCCGGCGCGCGCGCGCGCGGCGACTGGGACGGCACCAAGGAAATCCTGGCGATGGGGCCCGACTGGATCATCGACGAGATGAAGCGTTCGGGGCTGCGCGGCCGCGGCGGGGCCGGCTTCCCGACCGGGCTGAAGGGGTCGTTCATGCCCAAGACCGAGAGCGACCGGCCGCACTACCTGGTCGTCAATGCCGACGAGGGCGAGCCCGGCACCTGCAAGGACCGCGACATGCTGCGGTTCGATCCGCACAAGCTGATCGAAGGCTGCCTGATCGCCAGCTTCGCGATGCGCGCGCACGCCTGCTACATCTACATCCGCGGCGAGTTCTACAACGAGGCCTCGAACCTGCAGGTGGCCATCGACGAAGCCTACGCCGCCGGCCTGATCGGCGATAACGCCTGCGGCTCGGGCTGGAAGTTCGACCTGTACCTGCACCGCGGCGCCGGCGCCTACATCTGCGGCGAGGAAACCGCGCTGATCGAAAGCCTGGAGGGCCGCAAGGGCCAGCCGCGCCTGAAGCCGCCGTTTCCGGCCGGCGTCGGGCTGTACGGCTGTCCGACCACGGTCAACAACGTCGAAAGCATCGCGGTCGCGCCGACCATCCTGCGCCGCGGCGCGGCGTGGTTCGCCGGTATCGGCCGGCCCAACAACACCGGAACGAAAGTTTTCTGCATCTCCGGCCACGTCAACACGCCGTGCAATGTGGAAGAGGCGATGGGCATTCCGCTCAAGACCCTGATCGAGAAGCACGCCGGCGGCGTGCGCGGCGGCTGGGACAACCTGCTCGCCGTCATCCCCGGCGGCTCGTCGGTGCCGGTGCTGCCGAAATCGATCTGCGACACGGTGCTGATGGACTTCGACAGCTTGCGCGACGTCAAGTCGGGCCTGGGCACCGCCGCCGTGATGGTGATGGACAAGTCGACCGACATCGTCGCCGCGATCGCGCGGCTGTCGGCGTTCTACAAACACGAAAGCTGCGGCCAGTGCACGCCGTGCCGCGAAGGCACTGGCTGGATGGCGCGCGTGATGAAGCGCATGGTCAAGGGCGAGGCGACACCGGCCGAGATCGACACGCTCGAACGTGTCACGTATCAGGTCGAGGGCCACACCATCTGCGCGCTGGGCGACGCGGCGGCCTGGCCGATCCAGGGCCTGATCCGCCACTTCCGCCCCGAGCTGGAGCGCCGCATCGCCGCCTATCGCGACGCCACGTCGCGCGCCAGCGCCAAGGCCGCCTGAGGGATTTCGAGAACAGCCATGCCCAAACTCACCATCGACGGCCGGCAGGTCGAGGTTCCGCCCAACACCACCATCATCCAGGCGGCGGAGCTGGTCGGCGTGGAAATCCCGCGCTTCTGCTATCACGAGCGGCTGTCGATCGCCGGTAATTGCCGCATGTGCCTGGTCGACGTGGAAAAGTCGCCCAAGCCGGTGGCCAGCTGCGCCATGCCGGTGGCCGAGGGCATGGTGGTTCACACCCGCTCCGACAAGGCCAACAAGGCGCGCCAAGGCGTGATGGAATTCCTGCTGATCAATCATCCGCTCGACTGCCCGATCTGCGACCAGGGCGGCGAGTGCGACCTGCAGGACCAGGCGATGGCCTACGGCACCGACCGCAGCCGCTTCACCGAGAACAAGCGCGCGGTGAAAGACAAGAACATGGGTCCGCTGGTCGCCACCATCATGACCCGCTGCATCCACTGCACCCGCTGCGTGCGCTTCGCCACCGAGGTCGCCGGCGTGCCCGAGCTGGGCGCGACCGGGCGCGGCGAGGACATGGAGATCACCACCTATCTGGAACAGGCGCTGACGTCTGAACTGTCGGGCAACGTGGTCGACCTGTGCCCGGTCGGCGCGCTGACCAGCAAGCCCTATGCCTTCAACGCCCGGCCGTGGGAACTGCGCAAGACCGAGTCCATCGACGTGATGGACGCGGTCGGATCCAACATTCGCATCGACGTGCGCGGGCGCGAGGTGCTGCGCGTGCTGCCGCGCGTCAACGAGGCGATCAACGAGGAATGGCTGGGCGACAAAAGCCGGCATGCCTGCGACGGCCTGCGCTACCAGCGGCTCGACCGGCCTTATGTGCGCGGCGCCAACGGCAAGCTGGCCCCGGCCACGTGGCAAGAGGCGATGACCGCGATCGCGCGTCGCGTCACCGGCCTGGCGGGCGACCGGATCGCCGCGCTGGCCGGCGATCTGGCCGACTGCGAGTCGATGTTCGCGCTCAAGCAACTGATGCTCGCGCTCGGCTCGCCGCATTTCGACTGCCGCCAGGACGGCGCGGCGCTGGACCCGTCCGCGCGCGCCTCTTACCTGTTCAACACCACCATCGCCGGCATCGAGCAAGCCGACGCGCTGTTGATCGTGGGCGCCGATCCGCGCCGCGAGGCGCCGGTGCTGAACGCGCGCATCCGCAAGCGCTACCTCAAGGGCGGGTTCCAGATCGGCCTGGTCGGCGACAAGCTCGACCTGACCTACCCGTACCATCATGTCGGCACGACGCCCGACCTGCTGCCGGGTTGCAAGCCGCCCCCGGACTGCAAGAAGCCCATGCTGATCCTGGGCATGGCGGCGCTGACCCGCCCCGACGGCGCGGCCATTCTGGCCGCCGCGCGCAAGCTGGCGGAAGACTCCGGCGCGGTGAAGGACGGCTGGAACGGCTTCAACGTGCTGCACACGGCGGCCGCCCGCGTCGGCGGTCTCGACCTGGGTTTCGTACCCCAGGCCGGCGGCAAGACCACGCGCGGCATCCTCGAAGCGGCGGGTAGGGGCGAGATCGACGTGGTCTATCTGCTTGGCGCCGATGAAATCGACACCGCCAGGCTGGGCCGCGCGTTCGTCATCTACCAGGGCCACCATGGCGATCGCGGCGCGCACCGCGCCGATGTCATTCTGCCGGGCGCGGCCTACGCCGAGAAAAACGGCACCTACGTCAACACCGAGGGCCGGCCGCAGGTGGCGCTGCGCGCGGCGTTCCCGCCGGGCGAGGCGCGCGAGGATTGGAAGATCGTGCGCGCGCTGTCGGCGGCGCTGGGCCGCACCCTGCCGTTCGACGACATCGAGGCCTTGCGCGCGGCCATGTTCAAAGCCGCGCCGATGCTGGCCGCGACCGATCAGATCACGCCGGCGGCGTGGTCGCGCTTCGGCGTCGAAGGCCCGGTCGCGGCCACCGGTTTCGACTATCCGGTGAAGAATTATTACATGACCGACCCGATCAGCCGGGCTTCGCGCACCATGGCGCAGTGCGTGGCGGAGCTGGCGGAACCCGCGGTCAGGACCGGCACCCATGGCTGAGTTCTGGACCGGATATCTGCTGCCGTTCCTGTGGATCCTGGGCAAGATCCTGCTGTTCGTCGTGCCGCTGTTGATCGGCGTGGCTTACCTGACTTACGCCGAACGCCGCATCATCGGCGC
>JANRJB010000249.1:0-14136 GCA_033764265.1 Rhodospirillaceae bacterium
ACCGGGCTCGCGTCGAAGCCCAGGCCCTCTTTCGGCTGCTTGAAGTGCCGGCCGATCACGTCGGTGAACTGGTCGAGCGCCACCCGCACGGTGGGATCGAAGGCGTACAGGTCGTTCACGGTGATCAGCCGCGCGCTCATGTACCAGCGGTGGGCGCGGGCCTGCTGGTAGGCCTGCTGGATGTAGGGCTCGGGCACGTAGTCGGCGCCGAACAGCGCGACGTAGGACTTGGGGTAGGCATAGCCCACGCTCTCATCGGCGTAGAAGCGCAGCGCCTGGTGGGCGCGGATCGCCCAGCTTACTTCCTCGTCGACATAGGGTGCCACCAGCTGCGCGCCCCAATAGCCGTGGTCGGTGCGCAGCACGCCGGCGATGCCGATGTCGTGCAGCAGGCAGGCCAGCACGATCTTCTCGTCGTGGCCGTTCTTCAGGGCCAGGTTGGCGCTTTGCAGCAAGTGGCTGGCCGGCGCGAAGCGCAGGCGGAAGAAGTCCATCAGCGTCGGCGCGGCGGGCATCTTCGGCAGGCGCGGGTCGTCGCCCATGAGCATGCGTTTGCGCGGACCGCCGGCGCCGGTCTCGGCCGGGTCGCTGGCGCGGACGCGCGCACCCGCCGCGGCCACGTCGCACATCCACGGTAATCCAACAGCGCGGTCCAGCGCGGCGATCGCGGTCTGCTCGGCCGCCTCGGCGGCTTCGATCATCGACAGTCCGGCCAATACGCCGGCGGCGGTGGCGGTCAGGAACTCGCGGCGCACCATCGGGGCCTCCGTCGCTGGAATCGCGCGCAGCCAGCATACGCCCCAACGGCGCAAACGAAAACGGGGCGGAGCCAGGTTGGCCCCACCCCGTCGTCGGTCGCGCCCGCGTGCTTGGGCGACTTACTTCGGCATCACGACGGTGTCGATCACGTGGATGACGCCGTTGTCGGCCACCACATCGGCGGTGACGACCTTAGCGTTATCGACCATCACGCCCGCGGTGGCGTTGATCTTCAGGGCCTGGCCCTGCACCGTCTTGGCCTCGGTGGTCTTGCCGGCGATGTCGGCGGCCATCACTTTGCCCGGCACGACGTGGTAGGTGAGGATACCGGCCAGCTTGGCCTTGTTCTCGGGCTTCAGCAGGCTTTCCACCGTGCCGGCGGGCAGCTTGGCGAAGGCTTCGTCGGTCGGCGCGAACACGGTGAACGGGCCGGGGCCCGACAGCGTCTCGGCCAGGCCGGCGGCCTGCACGGCGGCGACCAGGGTCTTGAACGAGCCGGCGGCGACCGCGGTCTCGACGATGTTCTTGGCCTGGGCGGTGGTGGCGGCCAGCAGCGCCACGGCGGCGACCGCGCCCGTGCGGACGTGTTTCAACATGATGATCCTCTTGGATTGAACGAGGGGGGCGACGGCGGGGAATACCGCCGGTCGGCGGCCGCACCGCGTCAATGGACACTTCTTTGAAGGGTCATTGCGTTTGGTGCGGTCACGGTATCGATACGCAGCCCACGCGCGCGCGGCTCATCGCCGGCGATGACAACAGCGTGAATACTCCGCGCCGGCGGTACGGACTTCGGCCGTCTCACTTCACGCTTTGCTTGACCGTGCCGTCCTTGAATTTCTTGAAGTAGGTCCAGCTGGTCTCGTTGGGCCGCGCATCGTCGATCGGCGGCGGTTCCTGGTAGATCGGGAAGTTGCGCGTGATCTGGTCCTTGAGGATCGGGTCAAGTTCGTCGAACCCCTTCACGCCGTGCCCGGCGGTGACGAAGATCATCTGCCCGGGCCGGCCCTCCATGTTCATCCACGGCAGCCACTGCGACACCCGGTTCCACGCCAGGTGTGAACCCTCGGGCGACTTGACGTTCGAATCGAGCAGGCTGCGCGGATAGAAGCGCGTGAAAATCTCCATCGCCTGGTACATGCCGCCCATTTCCTGCTGGTACGGCCCCAAAAGCGGGTTCTCGTAATACAGCGGCACCTCGGACCGGCTGACCAGCAGGTCCTTGCCCGCCGGCTCCAGCTCGACCGTTAGGCCCTTGCCGTTCCGGTCGCGGGCGTGCACCGGCTCGCGCATGTTGACCGTGTCGTTGGCGACATGGACCACGGTGACGGTTTCGCCGGTGTAGGGGTTGGCCCACGCGGCCAGCACCTCATTCGTGGCCGGGTCCAGGTAGAACATCACTTCGCGGCTGACCGAGCGGAAGCCTTCGCCGCGCACGTCGTCCTTGTACCCCTGGCACCGGCGCACGTTGGTGCCGACCACGTTGAACAGGTGGCGGTCTTTCTCCCACGGCACGCGGCCGTAGGCGCGGCCCCACCAAGTGCCGAAGCGCACGCGGCCGTCCTCGGTCGAGCCGCAGATGATCTTGCGATAGACCTGGATGGCGTCGTCGGGGTCGTCCAGGTCGAGCGTGCGGGCCGCGGCCGGCGGCGCGGCCAGTCCCGCGGTCAACAGGGCCGCGATGAATGTGATGACCATGGCGATGTCCCCCCGGCTGCCGGCCCAACAGTAAACGCCCAGGGCGACCCCCCCGGCAAGCGCCTGGCGGCCGGCCCACAGCCCGGGATAATGGCGCTAAATCTATTGCTGCAAAGGGTTTTTTGCCCCTAATCTGGGGCTCGCCAGCCCCCGGGGAACGCCCGCGCCGGTTCAATCGGCGGACGGCGCATCGGGGCAGGGAGGGACACATGGATAAGCGCAGTTTGCTCGGCGGAATCGCCCTGGCGGTTGTCGCCGCCGGATCGGCGCACGCCGCCCATCTCAACAACATGATCGTGTTCGGCGATTCGCTGTCCGACGGCGGGCGGCTGTTCGCGATCACGGGCGGCACGCAGCCGGCCAGCCCGCCTTACTTCCAGGGCCGGTTCTCGAATGGTCCGGTGTGGGTGGAACAACTGCCGGCCAAGCTGGGCTTCACTTATTCCTTCGCCACCAACTTCGCCGTCGGCGGCGCCGAAAGCGGCACCGGCGGCCCGGTCGGTGTGGCCACGCAGGTCAACACCCTGTCGGCGGCCGCGCCGGTCAACGCCGGCACACTGGTGGTGATCTGGGCCGGCGCCAACGACGTGCTCAACCGCGCCACCACCACCCCGCCGGCCGTGCTGGTGCCGTCGATCGTCGGCAACATCGCCACCTCGGTCGGCCGCATGGCCACGCGCGGCGCACGCAACTTCCTGGTGCCCAACCTGCCCGACCTGGGGCGCACGCCGGGCGGCGCGGCCACCGGCCAGGGCTTCAACCTCGGCGCGCTGACCCAGACTTATAACCAGGCCATGGCCGGGCAGATGACGGCGCTGGAAGCCTCGACCGGCGCGCGCATCATCGTCATGGACACCTTCGGCCTGTTCACCGACGTGCTGGCCAATCCGTCGCTCTACGGCATCACCAACACCGCCACGCCGTGCCTGACCACCGCCGGGCCGACCGGCGCGTGCGCCACCGCCGCCGCGGCGCAGGGCGCGCTGTTCTGGGATCCGATCCACCCCAGCGCCACGGCGCACGTCGTGCTGGCCAACTTCGCCGCCGCCACCATCGACCAGGACAGCAACGGCGCCAAGGTCGCCGCGGTCAGCGGTTATCTGGGCCCACAAATCCTCGACACCGTGCGCCAGGGCGTGAATGACCGCCTCAACGTGCTGCGGCTGACCAACACGCGCGAGCGCTCCACCCTGCCCAGCGGCGTCTACGGCGCGGTGCGCTACGCCACCGGCGACCGCGACGCCGGGCCGGGCGTGGTGGCGTTCGATTACGACCTGCTCTCGTACGCCGTGGGATACGACGCGGTGGTCAACGACCGCTTCGTCGTCGGCGGCCAGATCACCTACACGACCGCCGAGGCGGAACTGGCCGGCGACCGCGGCGAGACCGAGGCCGATGCGTACGGCTTCGCCGCCTACCTGGGCTATCGCGCCGGCGGCATCTGGGCCGACCTGTCGGGCGCCGGCAGCTGGGAGAACTACGACCTGGAGCGCAACACCACCTTCGCGCAGCGCAGCCTGGCCACCGCCGATCCCGGCGGCAACAGCTTCTACGCCGCGCTCGACGTGGGCGCCAATGTCGTGGCGTCCGACACGCTCGCCGCCGGTCCGTTCGCCGGCGTGCGCTACGTCGACGCCGACGTCGACGGCTACACCGAGGCTGGCGCGGCCATGTTCAACCTGGCGGTGGCCGAACAGAACGACAGCGGCGTGATCGGCTCGATCGGCGTGCAGGCGGCCGGCAAGTTCGAGGCCGGCGGCGCGTCGGTGTTCCCGCACATTCGCGTCGCCTACGAAAACGAGGTGGACGAATTCGACCACCGCGTCGCGACCACCAGCTCGGTCGGTCAGGTGCGCACCGCCGTCGGCGGCACCGGCAACAAGGATTGGATCTTGCTCGGCGCGGGTCTCAACGTGCAGACCGGCTCCAGCCTGTCGTTGTCGCTCGACTACGAAGGCACGCTCGATCGCAGCGACGGCAAGGATCATTCCGTGGTCGGCCGCCTGATCTACGCGTTCTAGAATTCGCGGCCCTGCCCCGACCGCCGCTTCCGCTTGCGGGCGGAATCGTTTCGTGATGCTCTCGGCGCGGGAGCTTCCGTTGGGGTTCAAGGCATGGCGTTGCCCGTGTTCTCGGCGCGCAATCCGCGCACCGGCGTTTTCGATTATCAGTGCGAGCAGGCGACCATCGCCGACCTGGACGAGACCTGCCGGCGTCTGCGCGCCGGCCAGCCGGCCTGGGCGGCGCTGGGGGTCGAGGGGCGTCTTGCCGCGCTGTCCGACTTCGCCGCCGCGGTCGACCGGCACAAGGAAAAACTTTTCGAGGCCCTGAAGACCGACACCGGCCGCGTGCGCATCGCCCGGCTGGAAACCGGCGCGATCGGCCCCTTGGTGGCGCGCATCACCGCCGATGCCCGCGCCATGCTGGGCGACCTTCCCGAGAAGCCGACCATGGTGCCGCACATTGTGGGCGCCGGGCAGTTCGTGCCCTACGGCTTGATGGGCAACATCACGCCGTGGAACTTCCCGCTGTTGTTGTCGTTCATCGACACCGTGCCGTCGCTGGCCGCGGGCAACGCGGTGATCATCAAGCCCAGCGAGGTCACGCCGCGCTGGGTCGAGCCGATCCGCGCCGCCATCCGCGACGTGCCGGCGCTGGATGCGGTCTTGGCCCTGGTGCGCGGACCCGGCGACACCGGCGCGGCGCTGATCGACCGCGTCGACCTGATCACCTTCACCGGCAGCGTGCGCACCGGTCGCAAGGTGGCCGAGGCGGCCGCCCGGCGCTTCATCCCGGCCTACCTGGAACTGGGCGGCAAGGATCCCGCCGTGGTGCTGGCCTCGGCCAACCTCGAGGCCGCCACCTCGGGCATCCTGCGCGCGTCGGTGGCCGCCACCGGCCAGGCCTGCCAGTCGCTCGAACGGGTCTACGTCGCCCGGCCGATCTACGACGCCTTCGTCGCGGCGATCGTCGCCAAGGCCCAGGCGGTCACGCTCGACCTCGACGACGCCGAAGGCGGCTTCGTCGGGCCGTTTATCTTCGAGCGCCAGGCCGACATCGTCGCCGATCATCTGAAGGACGCCGTCGCCAAAGGCGCGAAGATCCTGTGCGGCGGGCAGATCGTGCAGAAGGGCGGCAAGTGGCTCGCGCCCCCGGTGGTGGTCGACGTCACCCACAAGATGAAGCTGATGACCGAGGAGACCTTCGGGCCGGTCATCCCGATCATGCCGTTCGACACCGTGGACGAGGCCGTCGCGCTGGCCAACGACACCATCTACGGCCTGTCGGCCTCGGTCTACGCCGGCACGCCGCAAGACGCATTGCCGGTCGCGCGCCGGCTCAACGGCGGCGCGGTCAGCATCAACGACGGCTCGCTCACCGCCATGGTGCAGGACGTGGCCCACGACTCGTTCGGCTATTCGGGCATGGGCCCCAGCCGGTTCGGGCCCGAGGGCATCCTGCGCTATGTGCGCCGCAAGGCGCTCTTGACCAACACCGTCGGGCCGATGGACGTGGCGGGGCGAACGGTGCCGCTGGCAGGCTGAGTTTAAGGGCTTGCCTTTTCAGGGAAAAATTTTGGCAGCCGCGCCGCACTCGCCCCCTTGACGGCCGCCGCGGCCATCCTAAATGCCATCACAGACGGATGCCTGTCAGGGTCCGTCGGGGCGTTCCGGCGCGGCCCACCTGGGCGCGTCATCGGCTTGCGGGCTACACGTCCGCCCGGCGATGGCCGCCCGCCAACTGCGCCGCTCGATATTGCTCTTTGGAGGATATCCATGCGTACGCTCGATCTGTCTCCCCTGTTCCGCGCCACCGTCGGCTTCGACAACCTCGCCCGCGTGCTCGACACCGTCACGCGCTTCGACGAGGGCCAGGCCACCTATCCGCCCTATAACATCGTCAAGTCGGCCGAGGACGCCTATCGCGTCACGCTCGCGGTCGCCGGCTTCGCCGCCGAGGACATCGACATCCAGGTCGAGAACGCGACGCTGACGGTCAAGGGCCGCACGTCGCAAGACGCGGGCGACGTGACCTACCTGCATCGCGGCATCGCCGGCCGCTCGTTCGAGCGCCGGTTCGAACTGGCCGACCATATCCATGTCGTCGGCGCGCGCATGGAAAACGGCTTGCTGCACGTCGACCTCAAGCGCGAAATCCCCGAGGCGCTCAAGCCGCGCCGCATCGCCATCAACGGCGCGTCGTCCAAGCCGACGCTGGTCGACGGCAACGCCAAGGCGGCCTAACGCCGGGCGCCGTCGAAGGTTCCGGGGAAGCCGAAGTCAACAACCGGTCATGGGCGGGGCGCGCGGGCGTTCGCGCCGCCCCGCCCACCCAGAACGAGGAGGATGCACATGAACTTAAGAAACCTGGTGCCCTGGTCGCGCAACCGGCCCGCGCCGGCGTCGCTGACGCCGATGCTCGGCCTGCAGGACGAAATCAACCGCATGTTCGACGAGGTCTGGCGCGGGTTCGGCCCGCCCACTGCACTGTCGGCCAATTGGCGCGGCCCGCTCGCCGCCACGCTCGCCGGCTGGCCAGCGGTCGACGTGAAGGACTCCGACAAGGCCGTGGACGTGTCGTTCGAACTGCCGGGCCTGTCCGAAAGCGATGTCGACCTGACGCTGGAGAATGACACGCTCACGGTCAAGGGCGAGAAGCGCGAGGAGACGACCGACAAAACCACTGGCTACAGCGAACGGTCGTACGGCGCGTTCGAACGATCGGTCGCGCTGCCGCCGGGATTGCTGGCCGACAAGGCCGAGGCCGCCTTCAAGAACGGCGTGCTCACGGTCAGCATTCCCAAGAGCAAGGAAACCCAAAGCCAGGCCAAGCGGATTCCGATCAAGGCCTGACACTCACTCGCGTCCTTTAGTCCGCCCGGGCTCGGGCGTATCTGGTCGTGCGCGCCAGGTGGTTTTCCTCTCCCCTGAGGATCCCCCTCCCCTGAACTGCCCGGCGCGCACGGCACCCCTGTTCCGCGATGGCCACGATCCACGGCGGCCGCTAGGCTTCCGAGATGACCGACAGCGCCGTCATCGCCTTCATGCGCGGCGCCGGCACCGACCCTGCCGGCCGGCGCATCGCCGACATCTGGACGTGGGATCATCGCCGGCTGGAGATGGTCCACGACTACATTCAGTGGCTGTTCCCGCTGCCGGAACCCAGCCGCTTCAACCCCGACGCGCCGCTGTTGTCCGCCGCCGACATCGCCGCCCTGCGCGCCGACGCCGATCTGCGCGCACGCGTGCTGCGCTCGCTCGACCTGATGCTGGCCTTCCTGGGACTGGTCCGCACGCCGGCGGGCGTCGCGCGCGGCGCCGATTTCGCCGCTCGCAGCGCGAACTGGCTTGAGGTTGCCAACCACAACCACCTGCGGCTCACGCGCATCCTGTTGTTCCTGGGCCATGCCGGGCTGGCGGCCGAGGCGGCGGCGCTGTTCGCCTGCCTGGCCGACATCGCCGCGCACGAGGGCAGGGGCCGCATCGCGGACCGCACGCTTGCTTTCTGGCGCGATGCGCTAACATCCCCGCGGACGTCCAATCATTGAAGGAACACGCCATGGCGCGCGCCGAACAGGTGATCTCGGTCTTTCCCGAGCTGGAACAACGCTTCGGCCTCAGCTACGCGGTCAGGTCCGGTAAGCTGGTGTTCCTGTCGGGGCTGGTGGCCGCCGACGACCAGTTCAACCTGGTCGGCGCGGGCGACATGGCGGCGCAGATCCGCTGCATCTACACGCGGCTGCAGAAGGTCCTGGCCAAGGCCGGCGCCGACCTGCGCCACGTGGTCAGCGAGACCAACTACACCACCAACTCGCCGGAACTGACCAAGGCGGCCTGGGTCCGCCGCGAGATATATCGCGCCGCCGGGGCGGCCATGCCCGCGGCCACCGGCGTGCACGTCAGCGGGCTCGCGCTGCCCGGCGCCATGCTGGAAGTGCACGCCATCGCCGCGCTCGACTAGATCGTTCAACGCGAATTCAGGCGCGCGCTGAATGCTCTAGGCCGCCAGTCTGATGCGCCCTCGTCCCTTGCGGCGCGCCTTGAGCCGGACCTCGACATCAAGTCCGAGGTCGGCCAAGGCCCGCAGCAGCCGTTCGGTCGAGAACTTGGTGATGCGGCCATTCAACAGCGCAGATACGCGCGGCTGGTCCATTCCCATCAGGGACGCGGCGACCCTTTGAGTCAGATTCCGGCTGGCGATGGCGTGCCCGATGGCGTCCATCAGGTCGGCCCTGAGCCTGAGGTCCGCGGCATCGGCAAGGCCCATGGCGGCAAAGGCGTTTTCAGAGTCGTAAACTATCCGTTGTCGGCGAGCCATCGCTGGTACTCCTGTTCGGCAGCCGTCAAACGCAACTTGACACGCTCAATGTCAGCGCGCGGCGTCGCAATCCCGGACTTGGATTTCTTCTGAAACACGTGCAGTACGTAAATGACGTGTTCAAATCGCACGGTGTACACGGCACGATAGGCATTACCCGCGTAATCCTCGACGATTTCCAAGACGCCCGATCCGCCGAAACCCTTGAGGGGCTTCGCCGCGGCATGCTTCTGCTCCTTTTGGGCGAGGTACAAGGCATGGCCCAACTCTCGCGCAACATCGGCCGGAAACGCCAACAAGTCGCGTTTTGAACTGCCGATCCAGCCGAGCGGCTTAAGCCGGGCGTGCGCGAATAACGCCACGCGCCTTATCGCCATCTCGGTACCCCCCGCATTATACGGCGAACGGGCCGGACATGTCAAAACTGACATATCCACGCATCCCAAACCGGCGGAAAACCTCTGTCCTTATCCCCGCGCCGCGGCGGGTGCGCCCGCGGTCAGCACGCGGGCCGGCGGCAGGGCCAGCGTCGCCACCGTGCCGCGGCCGCTTTGGCTGGCCAGCGTCAGCTTGGCGTCGTGCATGTCGGCCAGCTTGCGGCTGACCGCCAGTCCGATGCCGTAACCGTAGCGGTAGCCGTACGACCGGCTGCCGCGCGAGAACGGTGTGAACAGCGTCTGCACGGTGTCCTCGTCGACGCCGGGTCCGCTGTCGACGATGTCGAAGCGCACGCCGCCGTCGTCGGACATCGCCGCCGCGATCCGCACCTCGCCGCCGGGGGGCGAGGCCTTGGCCGCGTTGGTCAACAAGTTGGTCAGAATCTGGATCAGCTTGGTGCGGTCGGCGCGCACGATCACGCCGCGCGCCGCGGTCAGGTCCTCGACGAACCGGGCCTGGGCGAACTCGCCGCGGGCCAGCCGCAAGGCCTCGGCGGCGGCGTCCGCCGCCGGCAGCGTGTCGTCCGCCAGTTCGGTGCGCTCGGCCTCGATCCGCGCCAGGTCCAGCAATTCGTTGATGATCGACAGCAGAAAGCGCGACGTGGCCTGGATGTCCTTTGCGTATTCCCGGTACCGCTGCGATCCGATCGGCCCCATCATCTGCTCGGTCATGATCGACGAGAAGCCGATAATGGCGTTCAGCGGCGTGCGCAGCTCGTGGCTCATGTTGGCCAGGAACGACGATTTGGCGCGATTGGCGGTGTCGGCGGCGTCGATCGCCACGCGCAGCTGCATCTCGCGGGTCAGCAGGCTGGTCAGGGTTTCCCGCCACACCGCGTAGACGCGCAACGCCAGCACGGCCACGACCAGGAACAGCAGCACCAGCCCCGGCACCGTCAGCGCCAGCCATTCGCGGCTGGGCCGGGGCGACGACCACGACAGCACGGCGGCCGGCCGGCCCAACAGGTCGGGCAGCATCTGGGTGTCCAGGCCGCGCGCCGTGGCGGCGCCGGCCTCGGCGCCGGCGGCGGAGATCGACAGGTCGGCGATGCGGAACTCCGCGCCCAGCGTCTCCATCAGCGCCTGGTCCAGCCGGCGGCCGATCGCCGCGACGCCGCGGCGGCCGATCGCGCCGCCGCCCGACGTGCGCTCGGGCGTGATCGCGCCGAACCCGACCAGGTAGATCGCGCCGTCGACAACGAAGATGCCCGAGGCCCCGCGCGGCGCCGCCGGATCGATCCTGCGCACGTCGGCGAACCCGGCGCTGAGCTCGGCCAGATGACCCTCGAGCGGATTGGACTCCCGGCGCTCGCCGTTCCAGGCGGCGTAAACAAACCGGTCGTCCTCATCCAGCACCAGCGAGAAGGCCACGTTGAACGTATCGCGCAGATACCAGCCAAAATTGTCGTTGGCCCAGGTCGGGTTCAGGTTCACCAACAGGTTCGCGATCGCCCCGTCCCACCAGGTGTAGTCGAGCGCCAGGCGTTCGATGTCGGCGCGCTGCTGCTTGACCAGCGCCGCGACGATCGCCGCGGTCTGATCGGCGGCCAAGCGGTCCTGGCGCGCGGCGGCGTACAGCACCACCCCGCCCAATGCCGCGAAGGCGAAAAACAAAGCCGCGAACGCCGGCATCAGGAACCGACGCTCAAGCAGCCGATCGGGCACGGGCGCGAATTTCAACGGCCGGTTCATGAACGAGACACAAGGGTCGCGACGCGGCGCAAAAGGCTTCACGCACTTCCGTCGCGGAATTAAACCATCCGCCGGATTACTTGTCCTGCGCGAAGTGCTGGCGACGCGAAACCAAAGCGTTAGTTGTCGAAAGCACCCTTCACCGCGGGGAGCGGGCTTCCTACAGTCAGCCTGCGCGTCACCGGCGGGTGTCGCATCACGGTGCGAAAGTCGCGCGGGGAAGGGACACATGACAAACATCGACCTGTCGGCTCACGACCTGGCCGAGATCGTCTGGCGCCGGTGGGCGATGGAGTTCTCGTGGGATCTGCCCGACCGGCTACGACGGCTGGCCGAACTGGGCGCCAGGTTGGACCGGGACCTCGCGCGCATGGCGGTCCAGGCGGGCTCGGTCTCGTTCGGGACCGCGGTTGGACTTTACCTGCTGGCGCGCAAGTTCGCTCGCGTGACCGCGTTCGAGGTCGGCACCTACATCGGCCGGTCGACCGCGGCGATTGCGCTCGGGATGGGCGACGCGCGAGTTGCAGGCGGCCGGGTCTATACCTGCGACTTCTCCAACGACTTCGTGATGGACACCAGCCCCTACGGCGTCGAGATCGTGCCGGGTCCGCGCACCGGCAGCTCCGCGGCGCTTCAGCGCGCGCTCGACGATCGGCGCACGGTCGACCTGTTTCACCTGGATGGGCGGCTCGCGCCCGCCGATCTCGAGCTGATGGCCAAGCTGGCGCACGCCGGCACGGTGATCGCGCTCGACGACTTCGAAGGCATCGAGAAAGGCGTCATCAACGCTATCCAGCTCAAGCAGTCACCGGCGTTCGCGGGTCATGTGCTGATCCATCCGCCGCCGCAAAGCCTGCTCGCGTCTCTGGGCGTCGCGACCGGTTCGATCACGGGGCTCATGGTGCCGCCGTCGCTGTTCCGCATCACCGCGCAGTAGGCGCCGGCCCGCGCGCGCGGGTATCGGCGACGATCGCCAGGATTTGCTCCGCCGTGGTGCGCGCCGTGCGGGCGTCGTCGCGGAAAAACCGCCCGACGAACCACTGACACGCGGCGCCGACGCGGGCCCGCATGCTCGCGTCCGCGATCAGCCGACCCGCCAATCGCTCGTAGTCGTCGATGGTCTCCACGAACGGCGCAGGGGTGTCGTCGGGGTCCGAGAAACGCGCGCGCATCGCGGCGTGGTCCTCCGGCGTGCCGATGCGGCCCTGCATCAAGGGCACGAACGATGTCGCCAACGAGTTTTCCAGCGCTTCCTCGGTCAGCAGGGTCACCACCGGCTTGCCGGCGGCCATCGTTTCGGCGCTGGTGATTCCCGACGGAAACGGAAACGAATCGAGTTTGATATCGAGAACCTGGGCATACAGTTTGATATCGACCCATCCGACGAATCTGCACCGCGGGGCGATGCCCTCGGCTTCGAGCAATGCCACCACGTCGGGCGGGGCGAACCGGCCGGTCCATACGAACAGGGTATGTGGATGGGCGCGCATCACACGGCCCAGCATCTTCGCGTAGGCCGGGTTGGCCAGTTTCTCGGCCCTGACCAGGCAACCCAGCACCACGGCCTGACCCCCAGGGTCGATCTCGGCGCGCAGCTTTTGGGCCTGCGCGCTCAACGACGGATCGCATCCGAACGGCATCGACGTGTCGCCGACGCGCCAGTGCGGGCCCAATCCCGGCGGACGGTGACCGAACAGGGCGTTGGTCAAATATCCTTCCAATTCAGGTACGTAGAGCGAGTGGTACTTCATCGACCACCAAACTTGCACCGGCGCCACCGGCATGCCTGCGGCAAAACACATCCCCAGGGTCACCGACACGAAGGCCAGCGCCGCCACACCATCGTCGACCACCCGCGTGCGCAGCCACTGCGCATCAGCGGTCGTCAGGCCGAATGTCGCGGCGCCCGCCCGGCCGTCCGGCCAACGCACGGTGACATCGAGGCCGGCAACCGACGCCAGCAACACGTTGAGGTTCGGGCCGGGTCCGTCCAGGACATAAATCAACGGTGCGATCGGCCGCGGCGACAGTTGGCTTAGTCCGCGCAGCACCATGTAAAGCGCTTCGGCGTGTCCGGTCGAGAAATCGCCCATGATGAAGAACGCCACGCGCGGCGGCCCGCCGGCCGGCAGCGCCGGGACGCGCATGGCACGCCGGTCACCGAACAGCGCCGCGCCATAGGCGCGTCCAGCAGCGGCCAGCGCCGTGCCGATCGCGTCGTAGGTACGCGCGAAAATATCCGCGTTCTCCTCTTTCTTCAGGATCGTCGTGTAGATCAGCCGCTCCATGATCAGCGCGTGATCGGCCAACGCCGGATCGCGCGCGGCAGCCCTAATTTGCGGCAACAACAGCGCGCGGCACAGGAACTCCAACCACGCCATGGGGCGGGCGCGATCGAACGCCAGCAGCTTGATCAAAGACAAGCCCAAGGAGGCGTAGGCAACCGCGCCTCCCGCGGCCGCTCTCGTCAGTACGTCGTCGATCGCCACCGCCAGGGCGTCCGAACCCGCGCCGCCAGCGGCGGTCTCGAACCACGCCATTGCCGCCAAGGTCGCGCCCAGGTCGGCCGGCTTCATCCCAATGCTTTGCAACCGCCCGGTCAGGCCGTCATCGCCGACCCGCGTCACCAGTCCCGCCAAAGCCGGACCCGGACCCGCCGCGATTCCTTCGACCATCATCAGGCGTAGCAGCTCGGCCATCGATGGCGGGCGGGCCCGGGCCGCATCCAGCAGCGCCCGATGCAGATGGTGCCAGGCGTCCCGTTCGCGCGGATGGTAGCCGCGCATGGCGAAAGCCGGCGGCAATGCCAGGGCGGCAATGCTGAAGGTCAATCGACCGCCGGTGGGCTGCGCCCGGAACAGGCGCAGCGCGGTATCGTCTAGGGCATGCAGCAGTTCGGCGACCGCCGAATCGGCCGCCCCGGTATCGACCCGTCGCGTCAGCACTTGGCATGCGGCGGTGATCGGCGCACCGGCCGCGCTCCAATCGGCCGCGGCTGCCAACGCCGCGCACAGTTCATGAAACGTGGATGGCGTTGGATTTGACGAAGGTGGAACGGCGCCGCTGGTCATGGCTGAGTCCTAGTGGTCCGATTCCAACATTCGCATTCCGGTTCAGGGCGCGATCCTGCGAATGTTGGAATCAAAGGACCACTAGAAATACATGATTCGAGTGGAGCTTTGGATTTGACATTCGCTTCTCGGTTTCGCTGCAAAGGGGGATGCGAATGTCA
>JANRJB010000272.1:0-42508 GCA_033764265.1 Rhodospirillaceae bacterium
TGGGACCCGTCGAACGGAGTCATGCGGCCATTGACCCTGGTGCGTTATCCCATGCTGCGTTTGCCACAGCGCGGATCGAATCCATGACCAAGCCGCGCCTGCGTTCAGTCGGCGGCGCACGCGGTGCCGCGCGCCCCGATAATCCCCGCGCCCCGTTGTCGTCGCCGCCGGCCTCGGAACGGCGCTCCGAGGAAATGCGGCTCCTGAGCCTGGCCGAATCCGTCGGCAACATGGGCCACTGGTACTGGGACATCGCCTCGGGCGCGGTGACGTGTTCGGACCAGGTTTTCCGCATCTTCGGTCTCGATGCCGAAACGTTCGTCCCGTCGCTCGATACGTTCCTGGAACGCGTCCACCCCGACGAACAGGCGTCGATCCGTCGCGAACTCGACATCAAGGTGGCGCAAAAGCAGCCGTTCGAGTTCGACATGCGCATTGTCACGCCGTCGGGCGAGACGCGGCACATCATCTCGCGCGGCCAACCGGAACTGAACGAAGCCGGGGCGATGGTGGCGATGATCGGCGTGGCCACCGACGTCACCGACGCGTTTGCCGCGATCCGCTCGATCCAGGACCAGAACGAGATGCTCGATCTGGCCGCCGAGATGGCGCATCTCGGCCATTGGGTCTGGTCGGCCGACGACAACTCGCTGACCTACTGCTCCGACGAACTCGCCCGCATCCACGAAATGACGGCGGTGGTGTTCGTCGGGCGTTTCTCCGATCCGCGAAACATCGTGCATGCGGTGGCGGCGAAAGACCGCGAGACTTACCGCGCGATGATCGAACGCGGCTTGGCCGACGGCAGCCCCTACGAGATCGAATACGAACTCGAGACGCGGTTCGCGACCTCCAAGCACATCCGCGAGATCGGCCAGCCGATCTTCGACCGCAACGGCCGGCTTGTGCGCTTCGTCGCCACCGTCCAGGACGTGACCGAGGCCCGCCAGCGCGAACTGTTGCTGGAAGCGGCCAAGCGCGCGCTCGAGTCCCAGGCCGAGGCGCTGAGCCGCAGCGAGACCAAGTTCCGCGACATGGTCGAGGGCTCGATCCAGGGGATCCTGGTGATGCGCGGCGCGCAGATCGTGTTCGCCAACCAGGCGTTCGCCGCGATGCTGGGATTGAGCGCGCCGGAAGAAGTGGTCGCCTTGTCCGATTTCGGCAAGCTGGCGCCGCGCACGCCGGCCGGCGGCGACGGGCCGACCGACGCCCATGCCATCGTCTCGGGCATGGTCGGCGGCCTGACGCGCCTGTCGCTGACCACCATCGAGCGGCGCACCATCTGGATCGACGCCATCGGCCGTCGGATCGATTGGGACGGCGCGCCCGCGTTCCTGGTCACGGTGATCGAGGTCACCGACCGTCACTTCGCCGAGTTGGCGCTGAAACAGAAGACCGCCGAACTGGAACAGCTCAACCTGCAGAAAGACAAGCTTTTCTCGATCATCGCCCACGACCTGAAGGGACCGTTCAACAGCGTGCTGGGTTTCGCCGGGTTGCTGGCCGCCAAGGCGCGCACGCTGCCGCCCGAGAAAATCGCCGAATACGCTAACCTAGTCTACGATTCGGCGACCAGCGTGCACGACCTGCTCGATAACCTGCTGGCCTGGGCGTCGGTGCAGATGCGCGACGTGACGCTGCGCGTGGGGACCATCGATCTGTGCCAGGTGGTCGATGCCAGTCTGTTCCCGCTGCGGCCGATGGCGGCGGAAAAGCGCGTTGCGGTCGTGAACCGCGTGTCGGGCCTGATGATCGACGCGGACGAAAACATGATCCGCATCGTGCTGCGCAACCTGATCTCGAACGGCATCAAGTTCACGCCGGCCGAGGGCACGGTCGAGGTCTCGGCCGAGCCGATCGCCGGCACAACCGACGCCGATGGCGTGTTCGCTGTCGAGATCACGGTGCGCGACAGCGGCGTCGGCATGACGCCGGCGTTCGCCGCCGACCTGTTCAACTTCGGGCGGAAAGTGTCGCAGGTGGGCACGCGCGGCGAACGCGGGACCGGGCTGGGTCTCTACTTGTGCCGCGATATCATCAGCCGCCATGGCGGCACGCTGACGGTGGACTCCACCGTCGGCCGCGGCACGGCGTTCCGCTTCACTTTGCCGGCCGCCCGTTTTAAGTAGGGCCGGCCCGCGCCGTCGCAGCGCCGCCAGCAGGGGGGCTTGCGCTCTCGCCGTGACCGATCGCCCCGCCGCGCCATCGCCGCCGACGTCCGCCGCGCCCGCCGCGGACGAACCGCCGATCCTGATCTGGGAGGACGAAAGCCCCGGGGCGCAGCACTGGTGGCTGGCGCGCGCGCATCACGGGCCGCGCCAGTTCTACATCGCCTACGACGACTTGACCGCGCATCTGGTGGCGGTGGAGCGGCTGGCCACCAGCGTCGGCTTCGCCACCATCGCAGTCGTGCCGGTGGACCCAGCGCGCATCGTGGACGCGCTGGCGGCGGTCAAGCAGACCGCGGCCGCTGTGCTCGCCGGGCAGACGCGCGCGGCCCGCGCGGCGGTGCGACGATGGCGGGTGCGTCGCGGGTTGGCGCTGATCGCCCGCCAAAGCCTGCTCGGCGCGACCGCCGGTGCGGTCGGCGCGATGCTGGCGCTGGCGGTGGCGATGTTCGCGGTGACCACCGATCTGGTCGGCTGGCCGATGCTGGCCGCCGGCATCGCGATCGGCGGTGGCGCCGGGCTGTTGCTGCGCGGTCTGGCGGTCCGCCGCCTGGCGCCGGACCTGGGGCCGTGGGGCCGTCTGGTGCTGGCAATCGGGGCCGCCGCCTGCGGCGCCGCTCTCGCGGCCGGCGGGTTTCTGGCACTGTTCTGGCCGCCCGGCAGTTAAGACCGCGCGGCGGCTCAACCCGGATCGTAGTTGAGATTGGGCGCGAGCCAACGCTCCATCTCGGCCACGGACATGTTCTTGCGCTTGGCCAGGCTTTCGGCCTGATCCTTCTCGATCTTGCCGACGCCGAAATAGGCCGATTGCGGGTGGGCCAGGTACAAGCCGCTCACCGCCGCAGCCGGCCACATGGCGAACGAGTCCGTCAGCTCGATACCGGCGTTCTTTTTCACGTCCAGCAACCGCCACAGCGTCGCCTTCTCGGTGTGGTCGGGGCAGGCCGGATAGCCCGGAGCCGGCCGTATGCCGCGGTAGGACTCGGCGATCAGCTGCGCGTTGGTCAGGTTCTCGTCGGCGGCGTAGCCCCACAGCTGGCGGCGCACGCGCTCGTGCATGCGTTCGGCGAAGGCCTCGGCCAAGCGATCGGCCAATGCCTTGAGCAGAATGGCGCGGTAGTCATCGTGCGCCTTTTCGAACTCGGCGGCCTTCGCATCGACGCCGTGGCCGGCGGTGACGGCGAAGGCGCCGATGTAATCGGGCTTGCCGCTCGACTTCGGAGCGACGAAGTCCGCCAACGCCAGGTTGGGCCGGGCGCCGTCGCGTACCATCTGCTGGCGCATGCAGTGCAGCGTGGCCAACACTTTGGAGCGCGTGTCGTCGGCGTAGATTTCGATATCGTCGTCGTCGACGCTGTTGGCCGGCCACAGGCCGACCACGCCCTTGGCGGTCAGCCATTTCTCGCCGATCAGCCGCTGCAGCATGGCCTGCGCGTCGTTGTATAGCTGCAGCGCGGCTGCGCCGACGACCGGGTCCTTCAGGATGTCGGGATACCGGCCGGCCAATTCCCAGGTCTGGAAAAACGGCGTCCAGTCGATGTAGCGGGTCAGTTCGGCAAGGTCGTAGTCGTCGAACACGGTCACGCCCAGCACGCGCGGTCGATCGGGCGTAAACGTCTGCCAGTCGATCTTGACCTTATTGGCGCGGGCCGCCGACAGCGGCTGGCGCGCTTTCTGCTGCTGGCCGCGGGCGTGGGTTTCGCGCACCGTCGCGTATTCGGCACGGACCTCGGCGACGTAACCGTCCTTCAGCTGCGCCGACAGCAAATTCGACGCCACGCCGACCGCGCGCGAGGCGTCCGGCACGTAGATCACCGGCTCGGCATAGCCGGGCGCGATCTTGACCGCTGTGTGCACCTTCGATGTGGTCGCGCCGCCGATCAGGAGCGGAATCTTGAAACCTTCGCGCTCCATTTCCTTGGCGGCGTACACCATCTCGTCCAGGCTCGGGGTGATCAGGCCCGACAGCCCGATGATGTCGGCGTTTTCCTTGCGCGCGGCATCGAGGATCTTGGCGGTCGGCACCATCACGCCCAGGTCGACCACGTCGTAGTTGTTGCACTGGAGCACCACGCCGACGATGTTCTTGCCGATGTCGTGCACATCGCCCTTGACCGTGGCCATGACGATCTTGCCCTTGGCGCGCGATTCCGCGGCCGGGTTCTTCCGCTTTTCTTCCTCGATGAACGGGATCAGGTAGGCGACTGCCTTCTTCATCACCCGGGCGCTTTTCACCACCTGGGGCAGGAACATCTTGCCGGCGCCGAACAGGTCGCCGACCACGTTCATGCCGGTCATCAGCGGGCCCTCGATGACCTCCAGCGGCTTTCCGCCGCGCGCGGCGATCTCGGCGCGGGCCAGTTCCGTGTCCTCCTCGATGAAGTCGGCATTTCCCGCCACCAGCGCATGGGTCAGGCGTTCCTGCACGGGGGCGGCGCGCCAGGCCAGGTCCGGGCCTTTCTCCTCGCTGCCGCCCTCGCGATACTTCTCGGCGATTTCCAACAGCCGGTCGGTGGCGTCGGGCCGGCGGTTGAGGATCACGTCCTCGACGCGTTCGCGCAATTCGGCCGGGATGTCCTCGTACACCGCCAGCTGTCCGGCGTTGACGATGCCCATGTCCATGCCGGCCTTGATGGCGTGGTACAGGAACACCGAATGCATCGCCTGGCGCACCGGCTCGTTGCCGCGGAACGAGAACGAGATATTCGAAACGCCACCCGACACGTGGCAGTGCGGCAGGGTGGCCTTGATCTGCCTTACGGCCGCGATGAAGTCGAGCGCGTAGGTATTGTGTTCCTCGATGCCGGTGGCGACCGCGAAGATATTGGGATCGAAGATGATGTCCTCGGGCGGAAAGCCGACCTTGTCGACCAGGATGCGGTACGAGCGGGTGCAGATCTCCACCTTGCGCGCGGCGGTGTCGGCCTGGCCCTTCTCGTCGAAGGCCATGACCACGGCGGCCGCGCCGTAGCGCTTGATCTTGGTCGCCTGTTCGATGAACGGGCCTTCGCCTTCCTTCAAGCTGATGGAATTGACGATCGGCTTGCCCTGCACGCACTTCAGCCCGGCCTCGATCACGCTCCACTTGGAACTGTCGATCATCACCGGCACGCGGGCGATGTCGGGCTCGGCGGCGATCAGGTTCAGAAAGCGGACCATGGCCGCTTCCGAATCCAGCATCGCCTCGTCCATGTTGACGTCGATGATCTGCGCGCCGTTCTCGACCTGCTGGCGCGCGACGTCGAGCGCGGCCTCGTAGTCGCCGGCCAGGATCAGCTTCTTGAATTTGGCCGAGCCGGTGACGTTGGTGCGCTCGCCGATATTGACGAACACGGCGGTCGCCGGCTGCGGCTCGGCTGCTGTTGAGGCGTTGACGGTCATGGCGGCGCGTGTTTACGACACCCGCCGTCACGAGGCCAGGGCGAAGGGCTCCAGGCCCGACAGACGCATTTTCGGCGCCACCGCCGGCACGCTTCGCGGCTTGAGGCCCCTGACCGATTGGGCGATGGCGCGGATGTGGTCGGGGGTGGTGCCGCAGCAGCCGCCGACAATATTGACCAGCCCGTCCTTGGCCCAGGCGCCGATATGCGCGGCGGTCTGGTCGGGCGTTTCGTCGTACTCGCCGAAGGCGTTGGGCAGACCGGCGTTGGGGTAGGCGCTGATCAGCGTATCGGCCACGCGCGACACCTCGGCGATGTAGGGGCGCATCTGCGCCGCCCCCAGCGCGCAGTTGAAGCCGACCGACAGCGGCTTGACGTGCCGCAGCGAATGCCAGAACGCCTCGGGCGTCTGGCCCGAAAGCGTGCGGCCCGACTGGTCGGTGATGGTGCCCGAGATCATCACCGGCAGGGTTTCGCCGCGGGCCTCGAACGCTTCCTCGATGGCCAGCACCGCGGCTTTGGCGTTGAGGGTGTCGAAGATGGTCTCAACCAGCAGAATGTCGACACCGCCGTCGAGCAGCGCGTCGGCTTCCTCGCGGTAGGCGGTTTTGAGCTGATCGAAGGTGACGTTGCGGAAGCCGGGGTCGTTGACGTCGGGCGACATCGACGCGGTACGGTTGGTGGGGCCCAGCGCACCGGCCACCCAGCGCGGCCGATCCGGCGTCCTGGCGGTGAATTCATCGGCCGCCGCGCGCGCGATCTTCGCGCCGGCCAGGTTGATTTCCGCGGCCACGTCTTCCAGCGCGTAATCGGCCTGGGCGACGCGCGTGGCCGAGAACGTGTTGGTCTCGATGATGTCGGCGCCGGCGTCCAGATACGCGCGCTCGATCGCCCCGATCACGTCGGGCCGGGTGATGTTGAGCAGGTCGTTGTTGCCCTTGAGGTCCTTCGGGTGGGCCGTGAACCGCTCGCCGCGGAAATCGGCCTCCGTCAACGCCGGCCTGTAGCGCTGGATCATGGTGCCCATGGCCCCGTCCAGCACCAGGATGCGTTGTTTCAGCGCGGCATTCAGGGCGGCGATGCGTTCGGATCGCGTGGACATGGGTGACAATCCTGTTCAGGACAACGTGCGGCAATGTAGTGGAGCCCCGGCCATCGCGCAAATGACGCGGGCGTCATCTTGGCGCGGGTCTGCAATGCGAAAACGCCGATGGAATCGGCGTCGTCAGCCCTTCAGCGCGGCCAGCCAGCGCTGCACCCGGGCCTTGTTCACACCCAGGTCCGAATAGCCGTAAACCGAGCGGCTGTAGATCGCCAGCGTCGACCGCCCGCCACCCAGGTCGATCAGTTTCACCGACACGATGTCGGGCCAGCGCATCAGCGCGCTGCGTTGAACGAATTGCAGGGCGAGCCCGTCGGCGCTTTCCCATACTTTTTCCAAGCGGGGTTCGTTGTCCACGGCCGCCAGCAGGCGCGCCTTGAGCTGGCCGGCCGGCAGGTCGAACTCGGGCGCCGGTTCGTTGGGGGCCGCCCTGGTCGCGCCCGGTGGCGCAACCAGGTAGGTGTTCGGGCTGCCGGGCGGTGTCAGCGTGGCGAAGTCGATCGGGTCGAGCTTGCCGGGCGACAGCATGCGGTCCATGAGCCCGCCCTGGCTGCATCCGACCAGCACGGCGGCGAGAACGGCGAGGGTGATGAAGATTTCCATGGTGCGGCGCATCTGCAATCGACCATAACATACGACCCGACGATCACGGTCGGATCAGAGGAACCTTACGATGCCCCAGCCCCGCCACGCCATGGCTTTGCCTGCGCCCACCGACGCCGCGCTGGAACGCACGCTCGACGACGGCATGAAGAAGTACTTCGGCGTCTGCCGCGAGAAACTCGGCATGCTGCCGAACGTGCTGCGGTCGTACGCCTTCCGGCCGGCCAAGCTGCGAAACTTCGTCAGCTTCTACAACGAACTGATGCTGGGCGAGAGCAAACTGTCGAAGCTCGAGCGCGAGATGATCGCGGTGGTCGTGTCTTCGGCCAACCACTGCTACTACTGCCTGGTCGCCCATGGTCAGGCGGTGCGCGAACTGTCGGGCGATCCTGAATTGGGCGAGATGCTGGCGTTCAACTACCGCGTCGCGCCGCTGCCCAAACGTCAGCGCGCCATGCTCGACTTCGCCCACAAGCTGACGGTCGCGCCGTCGACGATGGACTCCGCCGATCGCGCCGCGCTGACGCGGGCCGGATTTTCGCCCGAGGAGATCTTCGATATCGCCGATACCGCGGGCTTCTACAACATGTCCAACCGGGTCGCGACCGCGCTCGATATGATGCCGAACCCCGAATACCACGGTCGCAGCCGCCAACCCGCAGCGGCCGGCAAGACCGTCGCCACGGCTGGCGGCAGGCGGCGGCGCAAGGGCTGAACCGGGGCGGGCCCGACCTCGGGCGCACGAATGGTTCGGAGTCTTGACCAATTTGGATTCGTTTAAATATTCTATTTCAATGAGTTAGGATTAATTTTCCGGCTGCCCTCAACGCCCGGTTGGCTTGCGCTTCGGGACGAAAAGGCCTATAAAAGGTATGTGCACAGAAGTGCATGAAGTTTCGTCGCTTAGAAAGGGCGTTCGAAATGACAGACTTGGTCGCATCCAAGGTTGCGCAAGACGCGCAACTGAACCTGCTCGCCTTGCGGCCCCAGGTTCAACCTCAAGAGCGTCAGCAAAACCCCATCCAATTGGCCCAGGTATCGGTTGATGCCGACGCGCGCCGTGGCCCCAATCCGGCCGAGGAATCGGCCGCCCACTCCGATCGCGGCGGCACGGACGCCGAACGCGAATCGCGCCGCCAGGCCGAGTTGACCGGCCCGTCGCGCGCGCGCCTCGAAGTTCGCACCTTCGACGTCGGCAAGACGCCGGCCGAAGTGGTCGGCACGCGCGATACGGTGCTGCGTTTCGACGGCAACGGCGACGGCCGCATCGATCTGATCGAATCGCGGCGCGCCTCGCGGGCTCGCGTCGATGGCGGCAGTTACGCCGGGCTTTACGGCGACGGCATCGATCCGACGCCGGTGGTGGCGGTCCGCGCCGACACCGCGCAACCGCGCATCGCGCCGGACGGCGCTGAGCAGGTGCCGGTCGACGTCACCTTCGGCCCGCCACGGACCGACGCGGAGTTCGAGGCCAAGAAGTTCAGCAACAAGGCGCTCGCCGACCAGGGCTACTCCAGCGGCGAAGCCGAAGTCGCGCCGAAGTACTACGGCCGAGGCGCCGAGCCGGTGGTCGGCCAATTCACCGCCCAGGCGCCGGAACCGCCGCAGAAGTACGCCGAGCGTGCCGCCGAACTCGAGCGCGGGCGCATCTCGGAAGACGGCAGCGGCGAACGCAAGTTCTACGACAAGGTGCCGCAGGCCGAAGCCCAGGCGGACGGCGGCAGCGACGCCCCGCCGCAGCGGTCATACTACGAGCGCGCGCAGGACGTTGCGCCCGAGCCGGCGCCGGGTGCGCCGACACCGGGCGCGCCGACACCGGGCGCGCCGACACCGGGTTCGCCCGCCAATGCGCCTGCGGCGCCGCGGGCGGTCGCACCGGCGCCGCCTCGCATCGTCGTCACGGCCTGACGCGCGGCATCCCCCGTCGCGGACACGGCCGGACCCCGGTGATCGATCCGGGTGTCCGGCCGTTTTTTTGTCCGCGCGCGGGCCATGGCGCGCCCTGGACCGCGACCGGGTCAGGGGCTATGCAAGGTCGCTGAACGCCGACCACCATCCGCGGCCGAGGCCGACATGCGCCAAGCCGGATATTCCGCCGAACACGCCGAAGCCGCGCGCAAGCGCAGCGATTGGCAGGTCATTCGCACGCTGCTGCCGTTCCTGTGGCCGTCCGCCGACGTGCCGGAAAGCGGCAACATCCGCCTGCGCGTGGTCGTGGCGATGGTGTGCATCGTGCTGGCCAAGTGGGCCACGGTGATCACACCGCTGTACCTGCAACAGGCCGTCGATGCGCTTGCCCCGCAGGACGCCGCGTTGCTTCCGGTGCTCGCCATCGTCGCCTACGGCGCGGCACGCTTTCTGGGCCTGGCCTTCGCGCAGCTGCGCGACGCGGTGTTCGCCAAGGTGAGCGTCAGGGCGGTGCGGCGCTCGGCCGGCGCGGTGCTGGCCCATCTGCACCGGCTGTCGCTCAAGTTCCACCTGGACCGGCGCACCGGCGCGCTGTCGCGCTCGATCGAGCGCGGCATGGTGGCGATCGAAAGCCTGGTCGGAATCTCATTGTTCAACGTGCTGCCGACGCTGCTGGAGGTGGTGCTGGTCGGCATCATCCTGTGGAAGGTGTTCAGCGGCTGGTTCGCCCTGGTCACCGTCGCCACCGTGGTCGTCTATGTCGGCTTCACCATCGCCACCACCGAGTGGCGCATGAAGTTCCGCCGCGAGAGCAACGCGCTCGACAACAAGGCCAACACCCGCGCCATCGACAGCCTGCTCAACTACGAAACCGTCAAGGCTTTCGGAAACGAGGCGCTGGAAGTGGCCGAATACGACCGGGTGATGGGCAACTACGAGCGCGCCGCGGTGCGTACTCAATCGTCACTGGCGCTGATGAACGTCGGCCAGGCGCTGATCATCTCGGTCGGAGTCGTGGTCCTGATGGTGATGGCCGCGCAGGCCAAGCTGGCCGGCACCATGACCGTTGGCGACTTCACCGCCGTCAATGTCTACATGCTGCAATTGGCCCAGCCCCTCAACTTCTTCGGGTTCGTCTACCGCAACATCAAACAGGCGCTGGTCGACCTGGAGAAGATGTTCGAACTGCTCGATGTGGCGCCCGAGGTGGTCGACAAGCCGGGCGCGCCGGCGCTGGCGGTGACCGGCGGCGAGGTGCGCTTCGAGAACGTGACGTTCGGCTACGACCCGCGCCGGCGCATCCTGGACGACGTGTCGTTCACGGTCGCGCCCGGCCAGATGGTCGCGCTGGTCGGCGCCACCGGGTCGGGCAAGTCGACCATCGGCCGGCTGCTCTACCGCTACTACGACGTCGGCCAAGGCCGCATCGTCATCGACGGGCAGGACATCCGCGATGTCGCGCAGGACAGCGTGCGCCGCGCCATCGGCATCGTTCCGCAAGACACCGTGCTGTTCAACGATACCATCCGTTACAACCTGGCCTACGCCAAGATCGGCGCCGCCCAGGACGAAATCGACCGTGCGGCGCGGCTCGCCCACATCCACGACTTCATCGCAAGCCTGCCCGACGGCTCTGAAACGATGGTCGGCGAGCGCGGCCTCAAACTGTCGGGCGGCGAGAAGCAGCGCGTGGCCATCGCCCGCGTCATCCTGAAGGGTTCGCCGATCCTGTTGTTCGACGAGGCCACCTCGGCGCTGGACACCCACACCGAGAAGGAAATCCAGGCCAACCTGCGCGAGGTCGCCACCGGGCGCACCACGCTCGTGATCGCGCATCGCTTGTCGACCATCGTCGATGCCGACCAGATCATGGTGCTGGACAAAGGCAAGATCGCCGAGCGCGGCACCCACGAGGAGCTGATCGACCGCGGGGGGCTGTATGCGGCGGCCTGGGCCAAGCAGCAGCGCTCGATCGCCGCCGCGGCCGAACTGGCCGAGGACGAATTCGCGGTGGCGGCGAAAGCCGCTGAGTGACCATCTCTGTCATGGATCAAGTCCACAGCGGCCGGATCGTGCGATAAAGCCCGATCGCCAAGACGACATGGAGGAAACGCCAATGGCCCAAACCGAAGACACGAAAACCGGCGTGCGCATGGCTTCGCGGCGCGCCAAGGGCGCGCAGCCGCACTTTTTCGACGATCCCAACGTCGACCGGCTGATGACCATGATCATGGTTATGGCCGAGGAAATTTCCGTGCTGCGCGAGCGGCTGGACACCCATGAGCAGGTGGCGCGCGCCAGGGGTGCCTTCGGCCCCGACGACATCGAGGCCTTCAAGCCCGACGATGCGGTGTCCGACGCGCGCGACGCTTGGCGCAAGAAGTTTCTCGACCGCCTGATCGAGCCGGTCGAACGCGAATACGATCGCGGCCTGGATTGAGCGGGCGACCCGACATGTCCGTTGTGCGCGCCTACGCGTCCGGGCCGTTCGGCCAGGTGCATTTCCACGATACCGGCGGGTCCGGCGCACCGTTGATGCTGTGCCCGCAGGCGCCGATGTCGGCGCGGCAGTTCGAGCGGGTCTACCCGCTGCTGGCCGCGCGCGGCGTGCGCGCCATCGGTGTCGACACGCCGGGGTTCGGCATGTCCGATCCGCCGGCGTTCGTGCCGCGCATCGAGGATTACGCGCTCGCCGTGCCGGCGGTGATGGACGCGCTTGGCATCGCGGTGGCCCATGTCTGCGGCCACCACACCGGTGCGCTGATCGCCACCGAACTCACGGTGGCGTTCCCCGATCGGGTCAAGTCGCTGGTGATGAACGGCCCCCTGCCTTTGAGCGAGGCGGAGCGCAAAAAGTTCATGAGCTGGGTCGAAGGCTTCGAGAAGCCCTTCACCGGCAAGCCCGACGGCTCGCATATCGCCGAGTGGTGGAAGCGCCGTTCGGCCTTCGCCAAGCCCGACAGCGATTGGAACCTGGTCACGCGCTATGTATGCGAACCGTTGGTGGCGCCGGGGCCGTTCTGGTACGGGCACCACGCGGCGTTCCTGTACGATCACGGCGCGGCGATCGCGCGGGTGAAGTGCCCCGCCTTGATCCTGACCAACACCGGCGACCAGATTTACGAGCACGCCCAGCGCGCCCGCACACTCAGGCCCGATTTCGACTATGCGGAACTAAACGGCGGCGGCATCGATATCGTCGACGAACAGCCGGTTGCATGGGCTGAAGCCGTCGCGCGCTTCGTCGTGTCGCATTAGCGCATCGCGTCCGCCACTGGCCTCGGCCCTATTGCAATTCCGCCAGGAACCGCTCGACATCGGCCACAGTCCGCTCCGGATCTTCGATCATCAGCTTGTGACCAAGGTCCGGATACTGCACCAAGGTCAGCGGCGCGTTGAACATGCCCTTGATCCGCTCGATCAACTGCTCTGGCAACACTGGCGACTTGCCCGCCCATTGCAGCAGCACGGGCATGCGCAGCTGGCCGAGAGTCTGCGGCAGTGAATTGGCGCCGACCAGGCGCCGATTGGCGGCCATCTGCTTGCGCATCAGGGCCGCTTGTCCCGGCTGCCCGTTCAACTCGGTGTAGCGGGTGACAATTTCATCAGTAACCTTGGCCGGATCACCGAAGATCCCCCTCAGCACTTGCCGCCAGTAGAACTTCGGATAGTAGGTGCGCAACACGTTCTCGCCGACCCAGACCATCGCCACCGAAAGCGGCTGAGACCTGCGTTGCGTCGGGAAGACCGCGGGCAGCGTCGACAGTATCAGGCCACGCACCCGATCGGGACGCGTCGCTGCGTACCGCGCCGCCAAACTCGCACCGATCGAGGTGCCGCCCAGCACAAAACTGTCCAGCTCGAGTCCGTCGATCAGGTCGTCCACGAGCTGCTGCGTGCGCGGCGACAAGCCGTAATCGTCGGTCGGATCGGGGCCCGATAGTCCGAACGGCGGCAGATCGAAACGGATGATTCGATAGCGATCCTTCAGCCGCGCCGACCACCCGTCCCATTGGTGAAGGCTGCCCATGTGCCCGTGGATGAGAACGATCGCCGGACCGCGCCCCTCGTCCCGCACATGCATGGGTGTGCCATCGACCACCACGATCCGCGCGTGTTCGTCGATGTACTTGGCCTCGATCTCGTCGCGCGATGGATTCCAGACGCCCACCCACACCGACACCAGGAGAAGAAGCGTGGCCAAGACCACAGCCGCCACCCCAAACCCAATTGCCCGAATCAAGGTCCTCTCCTGATTGTTGTCGCCCTCGGCCTGCCGGCCCGGATCGAAATTCAGGCCGCGAGCGCCGGGAGCAACATGGCGGACCCTCAGGTGTATTTCAGCGGCAGCGCGGTGGTGAACTTCATGTCCTCCATCGCGAAGGACGAACTGACGTCGGCGAACTCGACACGTTCGATCAGCTTTTTGTAGACGCCGTCATAGGCGGCGATGTCGGGCACCACCACCCGCAGCAGGTAGTCGATCTCGCCGCTGAGCCGATAGGCTTCGACCACTTCCGGAACCGCTTCGACCGCGCGCTTGAATTCGTCGAGCCAATCGACCGCATGACGTGTGGCCTTGACCGCCACGAACACCGTCACGCCCACATTCAGCTTGCGCCGGTCGAGCAGCGCCACGCGTTTGCGGATGTAGCCTTCTTCCTCGAGTTTCTGGATGCGGCGCCAGCACGGCGTGGTCGACAGCCCGACCTGGGCCGCGATGTCGGCCACCGGGACCATCGCATCCTCTTGGAGGATTTGAAGAATCTTTCGGTCTTTCTCGTCGAAGGAAACCATTTCCGTGTTTTCCCTGACTATTAGGAATCGTTACTCACACGGTCGCACAAAGCGAAAATCATGGCAAACATCTTTCCGTCCCCCGGACTAAGATCAACACATCCGTGTGCGGTGCCGCCGCCCGGTCCGAAGAGGCGTAAACATGAAGCCGTTGACCGACCTGTTCACCCGTCACCCCCAGTCGGTGGGCGAGACCTACGGCGAACACGCGGCATTCGCCGGGCAGTTTGGTCTACGTATGGTGATCTGCGGCCTGGCGTGCATGGTCCACGCCGTGTTTCCGTTTTTCTTCGTGAAAACCGCCAGCGCCTGCGTGCGCGACTTGCACGGCCAAATCACCGAGGGACCGCGCGGCGAGACCACGCCGCTGCCGCCGGCTGCGGTCCGTCCCAACTGATTTTCTCGATTTGACTCAGGCGTTTAGCCCGGCGCGGCCGAAGCCCCGCGCGGTCCCGCCGCACGCGCGTCGGCCAAGGTTTTGTTAACGAAGCGCGCTTAGGGTGTCCCATCAGCCGGAGAAGGGGTGCAGGCAGCGCCCCCACGGCCGCTTTGGGAAGAGAGAGAGCGTCATGTCCGACGAGACCGAACGCTCGGCCCGCGCCACCGGCGCGGCCGACCCGGCCCGCGAACCCACCGGCAAAGACGTCCCGCGCGTGCCGCTGAAACCCGGCGCCGCGCGCATCAAGAAACCGCCGTTCGCCGCCGAAGCGCCGATCTGGCCGCAGATTGCCCCCGACCGCGACGCCGCTGCGCCGCTCGAGCCCGATGCGCCGCCGGCAGTGGTGGCGCCATCCGGCCTATTGTCGTGGGGCACGTCGCGCCCGCTGCTGATGGGCGCGGGCGTGTTCTCGGCGGTGTGGGTGCTGATGTTCGTGGTCTACATCACCACCACCATCAGCTGGCGCGAACTGTTTCTGCTGCTGCCCGACCAGTTTGGCGGGTTCCTGGCCGTCGCCGTGCTGCCGCTGGCATTTGCGTGGCTGCTGGTCGCCTATCTCGACCGCGGCCGCCAGCTGTCGGCCGAGGGCGAGGCGTTGCGCCGCCATCTGGCGCAGCTGACCTATCCGTCCGAGCACGCCGAGGCGCGCGTCATCGCCATCACCGAATCCCTCAAGTCGCAGGCGCGCGCGCTGACCGAAGCCAGCGACGCCGCGGCCAAGCACATCCAGAAGCTGCAAAGCACCTTCGTGCGCGACACCGAGAAACTGGCCACCTCCACCGGCATTCTCGACGCCGGGGTCAGCAGCGCCGCCGCCTCGGTGTCCGAGCAGGTCGACAAGCTGAAGCAGATGATCGACGCGGCCTCCGACGTGAACCTGAAGATCGAGGACGCGCTGCGCCGCCAGCAGGAGTTCATCCGCAGCTCCAGCCAGAAGACCCTGTCCGAGGTCAACGCCATGGGGCAGGGGCTGATGGGCCATATCAACGCCCTGTCGGCGGCCACCGAGAGGGCGCGCGGCATGAGCGCGGCGATCGCCCAGCAGATGGCCGACCAGGAGAAGGCGCTGGCCAAGACCGGCGAAGCCGCCAAGTCGTACGCCGACGACATGACCCGCGCGGTGGCGGCCAACGCCGAACGCGTCGAAGACGCCGCCCGGCGCAGCGAGGCGACCGTGTCGGAAATCGCCGACACGCTGGTGGCCAAGGCATCGACGCTGGAAACGCTGTTCGACCGCCAACGCAACGAGCTCGCCGCCGCCGGCGGGCGCATCGAGGACCAGGCGACCAAGGTCAACACCCGTCTCGGCCAGCAGACCGCGGCGCTGGACCAGGTGATGGAACGCGTGCTCAGCCGCGTGAAGATCGTCGAGGAAGCGCTCGCCATCCAGACCAAGGAACTCAACGCCGCCTCGGACGGCGCGGTGTCGAAGCTGCGTCTGGTCGAGGCGATGGTGAAAAAGCAGGCCGACAACGTCAGCGAGGCCGCAAGCCGGGTCGAAAACCGGCTGGCCGTCTCGGCCGACGAATTCGCGTTGCGCTCCAAGTCGGTGACCGAAAAGTTCGACCGCGCCACCGCCGACCTGGAGAAGGCCACCAACATCGCCATCGGCCGCGCCGACGCCATGGGCCAGGCCTCCGACCAGGTCATCCAGAAGATCGACACGGTGGGCGCGCGCGTGCGCGAACACGCCGACCAGTTGGCCAACGCCGCCCAGCGCGCCTCGGCCCAGGCCGACAACATCCGCGACACCCTGCGCCGGCAGAACGACGAGCTGGAAATGGCGGCCAACACGCTCGCCACCCACGTCAAGCTGAGCGAGACCGCGCTCAGCCAGCAGGCCCGCCAGATGAGCTCGACCTCCGAACAGGTATTGGCCCACGTCCGCTCGATGTCGGACATCCTCAGCCAGAATTCGTCGGAGCTGATGCAGCTGTCGGCGCGCGTCACCAAGGAACTGGAATCGATCCGCGAATCCCTCGAGGTCACCGCCCAGAAAGTCACCGACACGGTGTCGCACTCGGTGGCGAAAACCAAGGACGTCAGCCGCGAGATCGGCGGCGAGGTCGGGGCCTTGTCGGCGGTCGCGCAGCAGGTCACCAAGGACATGCAGGCGGTGCTCGACAATCTCGATACCTGCAAGGACAGTTTGCGCGGGGCGTCGGATGCCGCCGCCCACAAGGTGAAAGAGGCGTCCGAGGCGTTCCTGGCCCAGGTCTCGTCGATCGACAAGGCCGCCAACCACGCCACCGAGACCATGGCGGTGGTCGGCGACGGGCTGCGTCAGCGCTCGGAGAACCTGACGACGGCCGCCGACGACGCGCAGATGCGCCTCAACGGCTTCCGCGATTCGCTGCAGAAGCTGATGCTCGACTTCGAGGACGCCACCAACCGCGGCGCCGCGCAGGTCAGCGTGGCCTCCGACAAGATGCGCCAGTCGCTGGGCGAGTTCGCCGACACCTCGGAGAAGATCGGCTCGGGCGTGCGCGGCTCGGGCGAGGCGTTCCGCCAGCAGCTGCAGAACCTGGGCAAGTCGGCCGACGAAGCCGTCGCCCGCGTCGAAGTGGTGCTGAAAACGCTGCGCAAGAACGCCGAAGGGCTGGTCGAGGCCGCCAACGGCATCACCGAGCAGACCGGCAAGGCCGGCCAGCTGTTCGCCCGCCAGGTCGATCAGCTGCTCTCCACCTCGACCAAGGCGCTCGACAGCGCCAAGCAGCTCGACGAGGCGGCCGAGAAGGCCAACACCGCGAAATTCCTGGAGCACACCGGCTACGTCATCGAGCAACTGCACGGCCTGGCGGTGGACATCGCGCGCATCTTCCAGCCCTCGGTCGAGGAAGAGCTGTGGAAGCGCTACCACAAGGGCGACCAGGCGGTGTTTCTGCGTCACATCACCAAGACGCTCAGCCGGCAGAAGTTCGAGGCGATCCAGAAGAAGTACCAGACCGACGACAAGTTCCGCGGCTATGTGATGCGCTACCTGAGGGAATATTCGGCGCTGGTCAAACACGCCCGCGCCACCGACCGCGCGGAAGTGCTGACCACCACCTTCACCACCTCCGACATGGGCAAGCTGTACATGATCCTGTCGAAGTCGATGGAGGCCGCGTCGCTCGATCCCGCCGAATAGCGGCGGACACTGACGCCCGGCGCAGGCACTGCCCTGCGCCGACCAGGCGGGCGCAAAAGGCGCGGGATTACTCCCGCGCCTTTTGTCTTGCGCGGCGGCTCATGTCCCCGGCCGCACCGGGCGCTCCGGGCGGACGGGATCGGGCCGCACTGGGCGATCAATCGGGCGATCAATCGGGCGCTCGGGGCGCGTGGTTTCGGGCCTGACCGGCCGGGTCGGCCGTTCGGCCGGCACGCCGTCGCGTTCGCGCCGCCGGAGTTCCTCGCGCACGCGCTCGCGGCGTTGCTCGATGGCGCGCTGCGCACGCTCGGGCGTGACGGCGGCGCCAGGTGTTGCCGCTCCGCGCTCGCGCTCGATGGCTGGCGTGTCCGTCGGCGGGGTCTGCTGCGACCGTTCGGGCAGCTGAATCGCCCGGGCGCGGTCAATCGGCACCGGGGTGACTGTCACCCGTTCGACCGCCACGGTGCCGCCGGCCTGCACCCGGCCGACGGCTTGCACGGCGCGGGCGGCTAGCGCGGCGCGCACGTTAGCTTCGATGGCGGCGCGCGACAGGTCGACCGTCAGGCCGCCGACACGGGCCTGCGCGGCGTCGAGCGTGTTCAGGTACGCCTGGACGACCACGTCGCGCACACGCGGAGAGAAGGCCGCGCCGGTCTCCACCGCCGACGCCCGCGCCGCCAGCGCATCGCCGGCCAGCGTGCCGCGCACGACGACTGAATCGCCGGCGGCGACCTGGGCGGCGGTCAAGGCCAGTCCGCCCAGGCGTACGCCGCCGCCGTCGGCGGCGCGCGCGGTGCCGGCGACCAGCACCTCGCGGCCCGGACCGGGCAGGCCGACGACCGACGTTCCGACCACCACGTCATCGTCACGGCGCAGGCCCGACACCGCCACCCACGCGCCGATGCCCAGGCCCGGCACCTCGGCGCTGCCGCCGAACCCTGCGATCTGCACCTGTTGGCCGGCGACGGTGAGGCTGGAACGATCGGCCGCCATCGCCTGGACCGGACCGGCCACGGCCACGCGCACCTTCACCGTGGCGGCGGTCAGCTTGCCGTTGACGGGAAAGGCTTCCACCTCGACCACCTGGCCCAGGCGGATGTCTTCGGCGGTGGCGGGCAGGCCCTCGACCGTGACGATGCTGCCGTCGTCGACCTCGATTTCGTAGCCGTTGAGGCAGATCGAGGCGAAGCCGGTCACCACGCCGATCAGGCCGGTACCCTCCACGCCTGTGCCCCCCAGGCCGCGGTCCTGGGCGATCACGCCGGTGCCGCCGATTCCGCGATCGTCGTCGATCCCGACTAGCCGCGACAGCACGTCGCTGCCAAGGCCGGTGCCGCCCAGCCCTTGGTCGCCGCCCGCCGCATCCGATCGGGCGAAGCGGCAAACGGCGCCGTCCTCCTGGGCGGTCGCGGCGCAGGCCCAAATCAACGCCAGCGCGCCGAACAGTGCCGCGCGCCTCACGGTTGGCGCTCCGGCGCGTCGTCGTCGCCTTCGTAGTAGTACAGCCCCAGCGCCATGCGCTGGGTGGCGTCGGGCTTGCCGTCGTCGCCGTCGGCGCGGGCCAGCGCGTCCTTGTTCAACGCCAGCAGCGCGTCCATGCCCAGCGCGCGGGCGCGCTCGCCCAGGAACGCGACGCTCGCGGGCGTCAGCTTGTCGTAGTAGACGGCACGCTCGAACAGCGGCCCGCCTTCGCCCAACACATTGTGGACGCTGGTGGCGATGTGATCGGCGACGTTGCGGCCCAGGTAGTACACCTTTTCGTCGAAGCCCTGCCGCGGCACGAAGGCATCGGCATTCAGGCGCACCAGTCCGTCGGCGGCCACGGTGACCAGGCCCAGCCGCAGCCACTCGTCCAGGATTGATTTCGGCCGCACGTCGGTGGAGACGGTGCGCACCAGCGTGTCGAACGACGGCGCGCTCGGGTCGTCGGCGCCGCGCGGCAGGGCCAGGGGTTTGCCGGCGTCATCGCGGAAGCGCGGATCGCCGGTCCAGATGCCGATCAGCCGCGCGCCCAACGACACCGCCGCGGGCGGCGACTGGTCGGGCGGCGGCTCGCTCTTGATGCGCTTGATGTCCTTGCGCTGCAGACCGGTCAGCACACTGAGCCGGCTGGCGGTAAGTCCGCCCGTACTGCCGGCGCCGGCGTCCACCGCGAAGCTGGTCTCGGCCACATCGACGTACACCGCCTTCAGCAGGTTGGTCAGGTACGGCAGCGTGATGCCGCGCGCGATCAGAAGCCGAACCAGCGGGCGCATCAGCCGGGTGATGGCGCGCACCAACGCCGGCGGCGGTTCGCCGATCGAGCCGGGCGAGGGTGTGGGCGGAGCGGCCATGGTCTTTCCGTGAAACCGAGCACCACCAGAATAACAAACTGCGGGGAAAAAACCCACAAATTTCGCTTGACGCGGGGAAATGACCCACGTAGCCTTAAGACGTGGGTAATAAACCCACGTCTTAAGCTGAACCCCTCACCAGGAGATGCCCTGATGTTCACCTTGTCCAAAACCGAAAAGCTCACCGCCGCGCTGGCCGCGGCCATTGTCGCCGGGTCGCTGGCCGCCGCCCCGGTGTCGGCGCGCGGACCCGGCGGCGGAATCGTCGCCCAGCTCGAAGCCCTCGGCCTCGATCCGGCCGAGGTCCGCGCCGACCTGGAAGGGCTGAGCCGCGAGGAGCGCCGCGCTTACCTGGAAAACCTCGGCGTCGAACTGCCCGAAACCCCGGTGCGCGACGGCGTGCGCGCCAACATCGCCGAACAGCTCGAAGCCCTGGGCCTGGACCCGGAGGAGGTCCGCGCCGACCTGGAGGGCCTGAGCCGCGAGGAGCGCCGCGCCTACCTGGCCGACCTGGGCGTGACGATCCCCGAACGCCCGGCGCGCGAGTAGCGGTCAGGTCCCGCCGGCCGCGACGGCGCGTGGGACCGGAGAACGGCGCCGTGACGCAGGCGATCATCCCAAGCCGGTTGCGGCCGATCGGCGCCGTTCTCTTTCTTCTGCTGTGCGCCGCGATGCCGGCGCGGGCCAATGGTCAGGTCGTCGCGGTCAATCCGGACAGTCTCGAATATTGGCTCGGGCCCGACGACGACGTTCCTGAACCCCTGCAGTGGCGGCTGTCGACCGGGCTCGACTTCTCCGCCGGCGACTATGGCCTCGATGAGCCGAGCGAATCCTGGCAGCAGTCGGTGAACCTGACGGCCGCGCGCGGGCGGTGGACGTTGGGTGTGTCCACCTCGTACCAGCGATTCAGCGGACCCGCGCTCGACCTCGACATCTTCGAGGACGCGGTCGCCTTCGAGGACGCGCTGTTCACCGGCGACATTTTCACCCGCCGCACCGTCAAGGGTTTCGGTGATACCTCGGTGGCGCTGCGCTACGACATGACCGACGCGCTCACCTCGGGCTGGCTGACCAGCGCGGCGTTGAAAGTGAAGCTGCCGACGGCGGACCGTTCGGCCGGGCTGGGCTCGGGCCACACCGACGTGACGCTGGGTGCCGACACGGTCAGGCTGCTGGGTCGATGGAGCGTGTTCGGGTCCGGCGCATATACGCTGCGCGGGGAGTCGGCCGCGGATCCGCGCCGCGACACCTGGTCGGCGTCGCTGGGTGCGGACTATCGCCTCGATCGGCTGTGGCGCGTCGGCGTCGCGCTCGACCACCGCACGCTCAGCCGCCCGGACGGCGGCGGCACGTCGGACATCTACGCCTTCGCGCGCTTGCGATTGAACGACCGGCTGGCGCTCACGGGTTATGGCCTGGCCGGTCTCGACCGCAACAGCCCCGATCTCAGCGTCGGTCTGCGCTTGAGCTGGCGATTCACGCAGCCCTAAGCTGCTCGAACGCTTTCAGCGCGCGGTCGCGCCCCGCCTTGTGTTCGACGATTGGCCACGGATAACGCGCGCCCAGCTTCACACCCGCCGTGGCCAGCACGTCCATCGGCGCCTCCCACGGCTTGTGCAGCCATTCGTCGGGCAATCGGGCCAGTTCCGGCACCCAGCGGCGCACATAGGCGCCGTCACCATCGAACTTCAGGCCCTGCAGTACCGGGTTGAATACGCGGAAGTAGGGCGCGGCGTCGGTGCCGCAGCCCGCCACCCACTGCCAGCTGGCCGAGTTGTTGGCCAAATCCGCGTCCACCAGCGTGTCCCAGAACCAGGCCGCGCCCGTCTGCCACGGCTGCAACAGGTGCTTGACCAGCAGCGAGGCGGCGATCATGCGCACGCGGTTGTGCATCCAGCCGGTGGTCCACAGTTCGCGCATGCCGGCATCGACGATCGGATAGCCGGTGCGGCCGCGCTGCCAGGCGCGCACCAGAGTCGAATCCTCTTGCCATGGGAAGGCGGCGAACTCGCGCCGCAACGGCGTCTCGGGCAGGTCGGGAAAGTTGTAGAGCAGATGATGGGCGAACTCGCGCCAGATCAGCTCGCGCATGAACGAGATCGTGCCCGCGTTGGGCTCGGCCGCCGCGGCGGCATGCCAGACGCGATGCGGGCCGATGTCGCCGAAGTGCAGATGCGGCGACAGGCGCGAGGTAAACGCCTGGCCGGGAATGTCGCGGCCCTTGGCGTAACCGGTGGCATTGTGGGCAAGGAAATCCGTCAGCCGCGCGTCAGCCCCGGCTTCGCCCGGCGTCCACGCGGCGCGCATCCCGCCCGCCCAGTCGGGCGCGGTCGGCCGCAAGTTCCAGCTGTCCAGATCGTCGCCGCGCACCGCGATGCCGTTCAGCGCGCCAGGCGCGGGCAGCGGCTTGCGCGGCGCGGGCGCGGCCAGCGCGGCCTTGTAGAACGGCGTGAACACCTTGAACGGCGTGTCGCTTTGGGTTTTCAGCTCCCACGGCTCGAACAGCAGCGAAGCATTGAAGCTGTCCACCGCCACCCCGCGCGCTTTCAGGCGCTGCTTGATCGCGGCGTCACGCCGGATCGCAAAGGGTTCGTAGGTGCGGTTCCAATACACCGCGTCGGCGCTGGTCGCGGCGATCACCGACTCCAGCACCTCGGCGGCGGGCCCGCGCTTCAGCACCAGCCTCGCGCCGCGGCGGGCGAGTTGGTCGCGCAGCACGGCCAGCGACCCATGCAGCCACCAGCGGCTGGCTCCGCCCAGGGCTCAGCGGCCGGGCGTGGTGTCGTCCAGGATGTAGAGCGGAACGATGGGCTTGCCAGTCGCCGCGGCGGCGGACAGCGCCGGGTTGTCGGCGACGCGCAGGTCCTGGCGGAACCAGACGATGATGGGCGATGCGGGCATGTTTCATTTACGCATGCGCGCCTGCCTTGGATTTGGCCTATTCCTTCGCCACCGCCGCCATCATCGCCCGGAACAGCGCGCGCTTGTCCACGCGCGGGCGCGGATGGCACGTCCGGCTGTGGCGCAGCCTGAGCGCGATGGCCGCTTCGGCCAGCTTGAACGCCAGCGGGCCGGGGTTGATCACCGGCAGCGGCAGCGCGGCCGCCAGCGCCGCATGGGCCTGATGCATGGTGGTCGAACCCAGGATCAGCACGTCGGCGCCGTCCTGGTCCACCGCCGCGCGGCCGGCGTCGATCAGCTTGGGGATGATCTCGCTTTCCTTGCCTGTCAGCAGGTTCTCGCTGTCGGGTGCCACGCCGATATCGCGGATCGCCGCGCAATGTTTCTCCAGGCTGGTCTCGCGCAGGATTTTCGCGTACAGCGGCGTCCACGCCCGCCACATCGTCAGGATGGCGAAACGCTCGCCCCACATCAGCGCGTGCAGCATGGCCGCCCGGCCCGGGCCGATCACGGGAATGTCGAGCACCGAGCGCAGCGCCGCCACGCCGGCGTCGCTGACGGTGTCCACGCACACCGCGTCGAAACCCTCGGCCTCGGCATCCATGCCCGCCTCGAACATGCCGACGTCGGCCAGCAGGGTGTCGTGGGCGCTGATGTAGTTGGCTGGCGCGGCCTTGGCGCCGCGGAATTCGAAGGCGAGGCCGGGCCCGACGCCGGCGGCGGCCACCTGGGCGCGGCGCAGGGCCATCTGCGGCTCGGGCAGGGGGTAGGGGACCAGCACCAGCACCTTGGCCATGGCAGCGCCTCGATTTTGGGGTTGTAATCGCCGCGGCCATCTATATCTCAAGCGCGAGCCTGTCTCACGCCCCGCGCCGTCCATCGCCGCCGCTCATGCCGCTCGCCCGTCCGCTGAATGTTCTATTTCTCTGCACCGGCAACTCGGCGCGCTCGATCATGTCCGAGGCCATGCTCCGCCACCTCGGCGGCGGCCGCTTCGTGGCCTACAGCGCTGGCAGCACGCCGGCCGGCTACGTCAACCGATTCGCGCTCGAGCAGATCGCCGCGCGCGGCTGGCCGACCGACGGCTACCGCTCCAAAAGCTGGGACGAATTCGCTGCCGGGCCGAAAAATCCCGACGCGCCCGCGATCGACATCGTCATCACCGTGTGCGGCAACGCGGCGGCGGAAACCTGCCCGGTGTTTCCGGGCGCGGGCGTGTCGGCTTACTGGGGCGTGCCCGACCCGGCACCGATCGAGGGCAACACCGCGCGCATGCAGCTGAACTTTGCCCAGGCCTACGCGGCGCTGGAACGGCGCATCAAAGCCCTGATCGCGTTGCCAGACGCGGTTCTGGCCGACCGCAAGGCCCTCAAGCGCGAGCTCGACCGGATCGGGACGCTGTGACGCTGATCGTTACGCTGCAGAACCAGGCGTTGCGCCCGACCCAAACTCTCTAATTGGTCTAATTGGGGTCAGAGCAAAATTGAAGGTCTGCGCTTAACGCAAGTCGCCGTCCGTGCAATACTGCGCCAGCTGCACGTTCAGGTAGCGCCTTTAGATGAACGACACGGCCCATGTTGTCTTGAGCCGATCCCCACCGACGACTCCGTTGCGCATGGGTGACGACCCGCGCGGCTTCGAGGCCTACGAGTGGCGCTGGAAGCTCGACCGCCCCGCTTGGGACGGCGTGGCCAGCATCGCGGACAAGATCGTGCTGAACTACGACGCGCAACGTGATTTTGCTCTGTCCACAATTAGCCCTTCGGCCGACAAAAATTCCCAGAAAACTCGGAAAAGCAGAACGTCCGCATCGAGCACGACAAGGCGCTGTTGCGCGTGATGACGGCCGTGATGAAGGACGACACGGAGCTGTTCAAGCAGTTCATGGATAACGAGAGCTTCAAGCGCTGGATGGCAGATACGGTGTTTGGGATGACCTATCGGGCGGAGAAATAAGATAGTCAGTCGGGGGACGAATGATTAAGGGGGCGCGACAGCTACCACTCAGGCACATCTCCATTCGAGTGCCGTGGCACGACAATGGCTGGACCGGGTCGGTGTGTAAGAATCCTGCCGGTAATTCGCATTGCTTGGCGCTCCGAAGGATCGGACAATCCCGAGATGATGCCGCCGAAGCGCAGCATAAGGGTGAGCAGTGGGATGAAGACGGCCAATGGCTGCCGGTCTGCGCGGACGAAAGAGCCGGCTTCATGTCGTCGGTCGGCTACATCAGAAAAGCGAACCATCCGTACGGTTGGCAGAAGCAATACAAGCACTTTCGTGAAACTGTGTTTCAGCACAGGCCCTATTCAGCCGCGCCGATCCCATTTGGATGGATGTTGCGCGGAGCAGACGGCAGTCCTCCCCCTCAAGTTCAACAATACGACCTGGGATTCGATGAAAACTACGAGCCCGAGCTAGAGAACTTTACGTCTCGCTGGGTTCAAGAGCGGCGCAATCAACTGACAATGCTCGATACGTTCTTTGGGGCGATCAAGCCTCAGGAGTCGCTAGCGTTCTTCTATGCGAAGCGCACTCCACTGAGTGAAGACCCACGACGGGTCCTAATCGGCCTTGGTCGCGTCACCGATGCCGAGAAGCACGTCGAGTACAGCTATGCCGAGGATGCTCCAAAGGACGCTCTGCGCTGCGTACTGTGGGAGCGCAATCTTCATCATTCAATAAGGGCCAACGGTACTGACGGGTTTTTGCTACCCTATCGGGACCTCTTGGAGCGGGCTGAGGCCGATCCCGCGTTTGACCCCTCCGCATATACTCTTCACATTCCCGAAGAGCACTGGTCCGCGTTCTCGATGGGCGCGGAACATGTCACGCACGACCAAGCCGTCTCCGTTCTCGTCGCGGCATCTCGCCTACTCGCTCGTCTCAAGTCTGTTGTCCCGGGTTCATGGGATCGCGCGACCGAGTGGATAGACGCCCAGCTCAATCGTGCGTGGTCACTTCGCGGTGCGTTTCCAGGCTTGGGCTCGGCGCTGTCCGCTTGCGGCATTCCCAACGGCACGCTGGTCGCCTATGCGGTCGGCGAACTGATGGCAAAGTACGACCCAAACGGCGATCCGTGGGCCGTCGTAGACAAGGTCATCGAGAAGCCTGCGCTACTTCCAGATGATCTCGCGAAATCATTGGGAAAGAACACGGCCAAGCTGTGGGATTCACTGAAAGGGACGAAGCGTCGCGACCTGCTTCAGCTCCTGGCACGGTTCGAGCTTTCCGAAACTCAAGCAAGGCGGTGGTATCATTCGGAGAGAGCCGCGCGCTTTGGCATTGATCTTAAAGACGGGCAGATTCTTGAGAACCCGTACGTTCTCTACGAGCACGATAGGATGTCAGCTGAGCCCGTCTCCTTCGGCCTTGTTGATCGAGGACTCTTTGCTGACAAGAAGGTCTTGGCCGATCACCCGATCCCCGCTCCTTCCGCGTGCCCGGAACCACTGGATATACGTCGAGGCCGTGCGCTTTGCATCGAAACGCTCGAACGCGCCGCAGTTACGGACGGCCACACGCTCTTGCCGCAACACTGGCTGATACAGCGCATTTCCGAGGCTGATGTGCAGCCGCCGTGTGCGGTTTCAACGGATTGGCTGATGGCTTTCAAGGGCGACCTCGACGCGGAGATCAAGCAGTGTTCGTTGAAGGACGAAGCGCCTGCGTGGCAGTTGCGACGGTATGAAGCGATGCGCAACGTGATCGCATCGCAAGTGCAAAAGAGAGTCAAAGGCAAACCTCACGGTGGAGATCACAAGTGGCGGGCATTGATCGACTCTCATTTGGCCGGCATCGATACGGCGTCCGATCCAGAGCGGGAGGAACGCGCTAGGAAAGAGAAAGCAAAGGCACTGGAGGTTGTTTATCGGCACCGCTTTGCCGTTCTTATCGGGCCGGCGGGTACGGGAAAAACTACTCTACTGTCAGCACTGCTCACGATTCCGTCCATACGCGTCGGAGGCGTATTGCTGCTCGCGCCAACAGGCAAGGCTCGAGTTCAAATGCAGAAACACGCGGGGAAGGCAGAGGCGCGCACCCTGGCGCAGTTTCTTCTGGCATACAAACGATACGATGCCGAGACACAGCGGTATTGCGTAACCTTCGATCCTACGCGAGAGAAAGCGTTCAAAACCGTGATCATCGATGAATGCTCGATGCTTACTGAGGATCAACTCGCTGCTACGTTCGACGCTCTTTCGCCGGAGGCGGTTGAGCGCGTAATCATGGTGGGCGATCCACAACAGTTGCCGCCAATCGGAGCGGGCCGGCCTTTCGTTGATATCATTCGCTACTTGCAGAAGGCAGTGGATGAAAAGAAAGGCGTACCGGCGCCCGGGTTTGCCGAGTTGAAAGTTCTCTGTCGTCAGTCCGGGGGCGCGACAGCTCTCGACGATATTGCCGTTGCTCGGTGGTTTGGATGGGATGCACCTGATCCAGGCGCGGACGAAGTCTGGGACCGCCTAAAGTCTGGTCATACGAGCAGGATAGAGATCGTCGAATGGGAGACGCCCGCAGACTTGCAGGAAAAGGTCATCAACTGTGTGACCCAAGAAGTGAAGCGGATTGCGGAGAAACGAGGACACGCGGGCCGAACGGATGAGGAGAATCTAGAAATCTCCTTCGGCGGCAAACCATATGAGCACGGCGGGGTGTTTTTCATTCCGACGCGCTTAAACGGGGGCAACGTCGAAGAAGAGGGTGCCGGGCCTCAAGCAGAAAGATGGCAAATACTCTCGCCGATCCGCGCATCGGAAGCGGGTGTCGAAAGCCTGAATCGAAGAATCCAAAAGGACTTCCGAAAGAGGGCCCTACGAGTGGCCGTGCCCGAACTGCCTTGGCTTCGCAAGACAGCAAAGCCATTAGGGCCGCAAGGTATATTGTACGGAGACAAAGTCATCAATGTTGCGAACAGCAGTCGCCGCGACGTGTGGCCCGAGAAGAAATCTTACGTGGCAAATGGCGAGATCGGAATCGTCGTTGGACAGTATAAGGGAGGCAAAATCCAGAAACCTTGGAAGCACGAAGTCGAGTTCTCTACCCAGCCCGGCTTCAAATATAGCTACGGGACAGGAGATTTCGGTGAAGATGGGGACGCGCCTCTGGAGCTGGGCTACGCGTTGACCATTCACAAGGCCCAAGGGAGCGAGTTTGAAACCACGTTCGTCATTGTTCCGAATCCTTGCCGCTTGCTTTCCCGGGAACTTCTCTACACCGCCCTTACAAGACAGAAGCGGCGGATAGTTCTGTTTCATCAGGGCGATGTCAGGGGGCTAATCAATCTATCCGACGTAAGTCATTCTGAAACTGCTAGACGGCTCACCAATCTCTTTTCCAGCGCGGCCCCGTTTGAACACGGAGGGCGCTTTCTGGAAGGGGCGCTTGTTCATCGTAGCTCAAAAGGGAAGCTTGTAAGGTCGAAGTCAGAGGTCATTGTTGCTGACATCCTGGAGCGGTTGGGGATCAGCTATGAATACGAACTACGATTTGATGGAGCCGACGGGAAGTTTCGCTCGCCCGATTTTACTATACAGGACGCGCTCTCTGGACGAACGGTGATCATCGAGCACCTCGGGATGTTGGACGATCCCGAGTACAAGCAACGATGGGAAAAGAAGAAGGCGTGGTATCGAGCGAACGGAGTTTTGCCGCACGAAGAAGGAGGAGGCGAACGCGCCACGCTCGTGACGACATCGGAGATCGGTGGCATTGATGAGCCCAAGATCGAGGAGCTGTTCAAGGCGATCTTTGCCAGATGAGGCACGTCGCTCGAACTACCTCGGTACGTAGCCAGTTAGACCCCAATTTGAGACTCACCGGCGGTCACGGATTGAACTCGTTTCCGTCTCTTAAAACTCCGGCTTTCCGTCGCGGTTCGAGGTCATGTAGCACTGCACCATGATCCAGCCCAAGTTGAGGCCGGTGCGCTCCACAGTCGGCTCGGTGAAGGTATAGCCGTAGGACTCCAGCTTGCCGTCGGCGGCCTTGGAGTACAGGTACATCACCAGCACGTCGCGGGTGAAGGCACCGGTCTCGTTGTTGAGCTGCCAGTCGACGTTGCGCAGCGTGATGTGCATTTCGCGCGGCTTGTCTTCCTTGGTCATGAAGACGATTTCCCCGCCCTGGTCGACGGTGGGGAAGGGGCCGAAGCGCTCGAACTTCTCGTCGCGCCCGCCCGACACGCCCGGCATGTCGGCGTGGCACTGGAAGGCGCGCGAGCGGTTCAGTTTGTGGAACTCGCGGTTGGGCGGGCCGTCGACGATGGTCCCCGCCTCGTTCAGCGTCAGGTCCAGGATCCACACCGAAGTGTGCGTGAGCAATACCTGGGTTTCGCCGATCAGGGTTTTCCCGTCGGCGGGCACCTTGCACGCCCCGGGCTCGGTCGCGGCGCGGAACTGACCGGCCTCGCGCCGCCAGAACAGGTCGCAGCCCGCAAGGTGCGGCGCGGCGTTCGGCGTCAGGTCCGCCAGCACGCCGGGGTTCAGGTGGGCGTTGGCGAACTTGGCCGAATCGGCCAGCGGGTGCAGGCGCATGCGCACGCGCACCGGGTCGGCCTTGTCGGTCGACAGCACGCCCAGCATCAGTGTCGACGGCGCGTCGAGCTTGTTGTCCCGGGCCTGGCGGATGAACACCACGTACCGCCCGAAGGCCGGCGCCTCGACGCGCTGCAGCACCAGGTTCAGCCGGCCGTGCTGAAGCTCTTTCGGCACGCCGCCGCGCTGGTCGAAGTACACCTGCTCGCGGTTGTCGAATGTGCCCGACAGCATCTCGCCCAACACCATGATGTCGCGCTCGGCGGTGGTCGAATCCTGGCCCTGGGCCACGGCCGCGGCGGGCGCGCCGGCGAGCATCGCCGCGAGCATGACGTGAAACGGCTTCATGTGAGAGGTCCTTCCCGTTGGTGGTCACAGCCAACGGGGGCCGCGCGGCCAAGTCAATCCGCCGCGGCGTGGAAAAAAATTCCAAACAGAAAATGGTGGGCGGTGCAGGGATTGAACCTGCGACCCCACGCGTGTGAAGCGTGTGCTCTCCCGCTGAGCTAACCGCCCGGGACCCCGACCGAAGCGAGGAAGCGCGGTTCTTACGGCCCGCCCGGCGGGGTGTCAAGCAAGCGGGCGGTTTTCGGGGCGCGTGTGACCGGGCCGGGCGTATGGCGGCAAGTGCTTCATAAATCTCCGGTTTTGCGCCCCGAACCGGATCACGCAAGGCTTTATCCGGGCGGTCCGGCATGGCATGGTCCGCCCGACCTTCGCCGCCTTCGCAAACCCGCCGCATGACCCATTTCACCGCCGCCGTCGTTCTTGCCGCCGGGCTCGGCACGCGCATGAAGTCCGCCCGGCCCAAGGTGATGCACGCCGTCGGCGGCCGGCCGCTGGTCAATCATCTGCTGGCCACCCTGGCTGAGGTGGACGTGGCGCGCTGCGTGGTGGTGATCGGCCCCGACATGCCGGAGGTGGCCAAGGCGGTCGCGCCGCACGCCACCGCGATCCAGTCGGACCGCCTTGGCACCGGGCACGCCGTGCTGCAGGCCAAGCCGGCATTGGCGGGCTTCGCCGGCGACATCCTGGTGGCCTACGGCGACACGCCGTTCGTCAACGCCGCGTCGTTCCGCAAGATGCTGGCCGCGCGCGCCGCCCCTGACGCGCCGGCGGTCGTGGTGCTGGGCTTCGAACCGGCCGACCCCGGCGGCTACGGGCGGCTGGTCGTCGGCCGCGACGGCCTCGAGCGCATCGTCGAAGCGAAGGACGCCACCGCCGACGAACTGCGGGTGCGACGCTGCAATTCCGGCATCATGCTGATCGACGGCCGGCACGCCTGGGCGCTGATCGACCGCATCGACCGCAACAACGCCAAGGGCGAGTATTACCTGACCGACGTCGTGCGCCACGCCCGAAGCCAGGACCTGCGCTGCGCGGTGGTCGACGGCGATGAGGCGGAATTGCTCGGCATCAACAGCCGGGTCGAACTGGCCGCCGCCGAGAAGCTGTTCCAGGACCGTGCCCGCCTGCGCGCCATGGAAAACGGCGCGACGCTGACCGACCCGGCCACGGTGTTCTTTTCGGCCGACACGCAGATCGGCAAGGACGTCGAGATCGGCCCGTTCGTGGTGTTCGGCCCGGGCGTGCGCGTGGCCGACAACGTGACCATCCGCAGCCATTGCCACATCGAGGGCGCGCGCATCGACGCGGGCGCGATCGTCGGGCCGTTTGCGCGGCTGCGCCCGGGCGCGGTCATCGGCGTCGATGCGCACGTCGGCAACTTCGTCGAGGTGAAAAACGCCGCGCTGGACGCCGGCGCCAAGGTCAACCACCTGACGTATATCGGCGACGCGCGGGTGGGCGCGGGCGCCAACGTCGGCGCCGGCACCATCACCGCCACCTACGACGGCTACAACACAAGCTTCACCGACATCGGCGCGGGCGCCTCGATCGGCTCCAACTCGGTCTTGGTGGCGCCGGTCAAGATCGGCGACCGCGCCATCACCGGCGCCGGCGCGGTGGTGCGCCACGACGTGCCGGCCGACGCGCTGGCGGTGTCGGGCGGCAAGCAGCAGACCATCGCCGGCTTCGCGCCCAAGTACCGCGCGCGCAAGCAGGCCGAAAAAGACGCGAAACGGGGAAAGTAGGCGCATATGTGCGGCATCGTCGGCGTCATCGGACGCAACAACGCAGCCGAGATCCTGGTCGACGGCCTGCGCCGGCTGGAATACCGCGGCTACGACTCCGCCGGTGTGGCCACGCTGGTGAACGGCAAGATCGAACGTCGGCGCGCGCCCGGCAAGATCGCCGGGCTGGCGGCGAAAGTGGCCGCCGAGCCGCTGGCGGGCGAGGTCGGCATCGCCCACACCCGCTGGGCGACCCACGGCGTGCCCAACGAGGCCAACGCCCACCCGCACGCCAACGGCCAGGTGGCGGTGGTGCACAACGGCATCATCGAGAACTTCCAGGAGCTGCGCGCCGAACTGACCGGCAAGGGCCACACCTTCGACAGCGACACCGACACCGAAGTCGTCGTCCACCTGATCAGCGAGAACCTGAAGCAGGGCCTGGACCCGGCGCAGGCGGTGCACAAGGCCCTGTTGCGGCTCGACGGCGCGTTCGCGCTCGCCATCCTGATCGCCGGCCGCGAGGACCTGTTGTTCGGCGCGCGCAAGGGCTCGCCGCTCGCGGTGGGCTATGGCACCGGCGAGATGTTCCTCGGTTCCGATGCGATGGCGCTCGCGCCCATGACCAATCGCATCACTTATCTGGAAGACGGCGACTGGGCGATCCTCAGCAAGGCCGGCGCGGAGATTCACGACGCAGCCGGGGCCAAGGTCGACCGGCCGATCAAGCAGACCGCGCTGTCGGGCGCGCTGATCGGCAAGGGCGAATACCGCCACTTCATGCTGAAGGAGATCTACGAGCAGCCGCAGGTGCTGGGCGACACCCTGCGCGCGCTGTTCAATCCGGCCGAGCGTTCCATCACGCTGCCGCCGATGCCGTTCGACCTGAAGTCGGTGGGGCGCATCACCGCGGTGGCCTGCGGCACGGCGTACTACGCCTGTCTGGTCGCCAAGTACTGGATCGAGATGCTGGCGCGCGTGCCGGTCGAGGCCGACATCGGCTCCGAATACCGCTACCGCGAACCGCCGTTGACACCGGGCGGGCTCGGGTTGTTCGTGTCGCAGTCGGGCGAGACCGCGGATACGCTCGCGCCCCTGAAATACTGCAAGGACAACGGCCAGCACATTCTGTCGGTGGTCAACATGCCGGAAAGCGCGATCGCGCGCGAGTCCCACGCCGTGCTGCCGACCCTGGCCGGCCCCGAGATCGGCGTGGCCTCGACCAAGGCGTTCACCACTCAGCTGATGGCGCTGGCCTGCTTCGCGGTCGCGCTCGCCAAGGCCAAGGGCGTGATCGGCGGCAACCAGGAGGCGCGGCTGTCCACGGCCCTGGCCGAGGTGCCCTCGCGCGCCGCCGAGATGCTGCGCGCCGACGACGACATTCGCCGCATCGCCGAGACGCTGGTGGAAGCCCGCGACGTGCTCTACCTGGGGCGCGGCTCCAACTATCCGCTGGCGCTGGAAGGCGCGCTCAAGCTGAAGGAAATCTCATACATCCACGCCGAGGCCTACGCGGCCGGCGAGATGAAACACGGGCCGATCGCGCTGATCGACGAACACGTGCCGGTGGTGGTGATCGCGCCGTCGGACGGCCTGTTCGAGAAATCGCTGTCCAACATCCAGCAAGTGGTGGCGCGCGGCGGCAAGGTGATCCTGATTTCCGACGAGGCCGGCATCCGCCGCGCCGGCGAATACGCCACCCACGCCATCGCCATGCCCAGGTGCGACCCGTTCGTCACGCCGATCCTGGCCGCGATTCCGGTGCAGCTGCTCGCCTATCACACCGCCGTCCTGAAAGGCACCGACGTCGACCAGCCGCGCAACCTGGCCAAAAGCGTAACGGTCGAGTAGGCGGTCGGAAGGTGCGATCCCATGCCGTTGCCTCATCCTCCTCTCGGCCGCGTTCGTGCGTTCTGTACCCGCTATGGCCTCGACAAGCCGATCCTGCTTGCACCGATGGCCGGCTCATGTCCGCCGGCGCTGTCCATGGCTGTGGCCAATGCTGGTGGCATGGGCGCGTGCGGCGCGCTGCTAATGGCACCCAGCGAGATCGCGCGTTGGTGCGCTGAGTTCCGCTCCGGCAGCAACGGCGCGTTCCAGCTCAACACCTGGGTGCCTGATCCACCGCCGCATCGTGACGCGGCGCGCGAAGCTGCGGTGCGCGCGTTCCTGGGGCGTTGGGGCCCCGAGGTCTCGGCCGAGGCCGGCGATGCAGCGCCACCCGATTTTGTGGCGCAGTGCGAGGCGTTCCTGTCCGCAGGGCCGGCTGTCGTTTCCTCGATCATGGGCGTGTTCCCGGCTGACATCGTTGCGCGACTAAAGGCGCGCGGCATCGCATGGTTCGCCACTGCCACCACCGTGGCCGAAGCCCGAGCAGCCGTTTCCGCCGGCGCTGACGCAGTCATTGCCCAGGGCATGGAAGCCGGCGGACACCGCGGCAGCTTCGTCGCCGCGCGTGCCGAGACCGAATTGGTGGGTCTGTTCGCGCTGGTGCCGGCCGTGGCCGACGCCGTCAAGGTGCCGGTGATCGCCGCTGGTGGCATCGCCGACGGGCGCGGTGTCGCCGCCGCCTTGACGCTGGGGGCCAGCGCCGTTCTGGTCGGCACTGCCTTCTTGCGCGCGCCCGAGGCGCACCTCGCGCCGGCCTGGGCCGAAGCCCTGGCGCGGACCGCGCCCGAGGACACATGCCTCACGCGCGCGTTCAGCGGCCGTGCCGGCCGTGCCATTGCCACGCCTTACGTGCGCGCCGCCATGGCGCCCGACGCGCCAGCGCCGGCGTCCTATCCGGTGCAGCGCGGCCTGACCGCAGCTATGCGTGCCGCGGCCGCCAAAGCAGGAGATTTGACCGGACTACAAGCCTGGGCTGGCCAAGGCGCGGCTCTGGCCATGGCTGCCCCAGCCGCCGACATCGTGGCGCGGCTGTGGGACGACGCTCTCGCTCTCCTCAACGCTTTCAAAGCGTAATAAGATTAAAAATAGGGTCGAACCCTATTTAAATTCTAAAATACAATATATTATAATTACTTATTGAGATCATCGGGTCGTTTGTCGGCGGTGTGCTTGTCGGCTAGGGTGCGCGCGACTATGTCATCCGCGCCGCTTGGAAAGGCAAAGGACCCGTCATGACCAACCCCGCCCACGACCAGATCAAGAAGGACATCTCCGAGAACGACGTGGTGCTGTTCATGAAGGGCACGCCGATGTTCCCGCAGTGCGGCTTCTCGGCCGCCGTGGTCCAGGTGCTCAGCCACTACGGCGTCAAGTTCAAGGGCGTCAACGTGCTGGCCGACGATGGCCTGCGCCAGGGCATCAAGGAGTTCTCGAACTGGCCGACCATCCCGCAGCTCTACGTCAAGGGCGAGTTCGTCGGCGGCTGCGACATCGTGCGCGAGATGGCCGAAAGCGGCGAGCTGGAAACCCTGTTCAAGGACAAGCAGGTCGCCACCGCGGCGTAAAGTCCGCGCCGACTAGCCCCGCCGTGGGATCGGCGCCGAGAACCAGCCGTCGTTCGCGAGCTGGTCCCAGATTTTCCGCACCACGCGCCCGCCGTCGGCCAGCACCTTGGCCTCGTCGGCCACGGCCAGTTGGCCGTCGAACACCTGGATGCGTCCGCGCGTCATGACGTGGCGCACCATCATGCCGTTGCAGTACAGCAGGTTGTAGATCGGCTCCGGCGGCATCGCGCCGGCCCCCGACAACAAGCCACTGACGTCGACAGTGGTGATGTCGGCCTGGCAGCCGACCTTGAGCCGGCCGAGGTCCGGGCGCTTCAGCGCGTCCGCCGCCACCCGCGTGGCGCTGTCGAGCGCGTCCATCACCGTCGGCGATTTCAGCGGCACGGCGCTGGTGCGCCGCAAATGCCGATACCGGTTCTTGCCGTAGAGCACGGCGAGCTTGAGGTCCTCCAGGTAGTCGTTGGAGTGGGTGTCGATGCCGATGTTGGTGGGCACGCCCGCGGCCAGCGCCTCGGGATACGGCTGCGAGCCGCCGCCCGCGCCGCCGCCCGACGGACAGTGCGAATAGACCACGCCTTTGGCTTTCAGGATCGGGCCTTCCGTCGCCCAGTCGATCCCGCTCATGTGCGCGCCGAACAGCGGCTGGTCGAGCAGCCCGAAGCTGTCGAGCCACTGCGTCGGGTTCATCTTCCAAGCCCGCTGCACCGCCTCGGGCTCGCCCGAGCCTTGCGAGTAGTGGATGTGCAACCCGGTGCCGAGGTCGTCGCAGGCCGCCTTCAGCGCGCGCATGGTGGCGGGGGTGTGGGTGTCGGTGGCGTGCGCCGTCATCATGGGCACGATCAGCCCGTCGGCGGCGTTCATGTGCGCCTTGCCGAACTTCAGGCCGTCGGCGATTTCCGCGAGCGTGCCGGGCTCGGAGTCCATCAGCACCTTGTCGTCGGTGCGGAACCAGATGTCGAACAGCCGCGTGGTGTTGGGGATCATGTGGCCGGGAAAGCCGCGCACGCCCCAGGCCTTGGCGATGCGCACATAGCTTTCAGCCTGGCGCAGGGTCAGCGCCATCTCGACGTGGGTGGTGCAGCCGCCGCGCAACAGCTCGGCCATGTTGAGCGCGGTCAGCGCGTCCTGCTCCTCGTCCGATAGCTTCTCGACCAGCTGCAGCGGGTCGCGGTAGCTGCGTCCGGCCTCGAAGATGCCGCGCGTCGGCGTGCCCGAACAGCAGTGGGTGTGGCCGGAGATGAAGCTGGGCAGCACCAGGTGGCGGCCGGCGTCGACCACGGGAAATCCCGCGATCTCGCCTTGCCGGATGTCCTCGATCACGCCGCCGCGCACCAGGATGTCGACGCCGTGCTCGACCGTCAGCTCGGCGCCGTTCTCCAAGAGCGCCGCGCCCGCGCGCACCACGAACGCGCCCTCGGGCGGGCGCTGACTGGCCGCTTCGGCCCGGCGCGGCGACTGGCCGAGCGCGAGGGCGGCGATCGGCGCGGCCGCGGCGACGCGCAGCAGCGTGCGGCGGCGGGTGTCGACGGGCCGGTCGTCGTCCTCGGCCGCGGCGCAGATGAAACACGAGCCGTGAAACTTCGGATCGACGTATCCATTGGCGGCGGTGTGCGCGAAGTGGCTGCAGCTGGTCATGATCGATCCCCTCCCGATGTACGCCAGGCCCCCGAACCGGGCTTGCCATTGTGGAACCGCGCGCCGAAAAGCAAAAGCCCAATGCGAGTCGGGTCTGCCGCCGCAACCGGGCCGGGTGTAGGCTGATCCGGCGAGGGGTTTACAACGCAGAGGAGGGGTCCATGCGGATGCTGTTGGCGATGATCGGCGCGTGCGCCGGCGTGGCGGGGCTGGGGGCGGGTGCGGCCGCGCAGGTCGGCGGCGAAACCGGGAACAACTATGTCGCCGCCCAGTTCATCAGTTCGGAAAGTTCGTGCAAAGGCTTCGACGAGGGCGTGCGCCCGCTGGGCCTGACCGGCACCTGCGACAAGCGCGACGAAGGATTCCGGGTCGCCTACGGTCGCTACTTCACCGACAACTTTGGTGCAGAGCTGGGTTACCAGGACGCCGGCGAAGGCAGCGCCGTCGGCCGCTTGCCCAACGGCACGGTGGCGGTGAGTCTGAAAGCCCCGTTGAAGGCGGTCGACCTGGTCGGCACCGCGCGTGTCGAGGCCGAAGGCGGTTTCGTCGCCATGATCCGTGTCGGCGGGGCGTGGTGGGACTACAAGGTCCGCTCGACGCCGGCCGGCCTGTCCGCCGACAACGACAAGATCACCCTGACTTACGGCCTTGGGCTGGAATGGCGCTGGTTCACCCTGGGATACGACGTCATCACCAACGTCGGCCAGGGCAACCTGCTGGCACCCACCGCGCCCGACATCATCCAGGACGTGAAGCGCATCAGCGCCGGGCTGAAGTACCGGTTTTGACAGAGAGCGTAAGGGGCTATGTTCGTGGTGTCCGCTAGGCTCTGGGCGGAGGAGTGCGATTGGCATGCGAAAGAATAAAGCAGCTTCCGCCAATGCCTGGCGCGATCCCGACGATGCGCCGGAATTGACCCCCGCGTGGTTTGCGGACGCTGCTCTGTTTGACGGCGCAAAACTCGTCAGGCGGGGCCGACCGCGGCCGCACGCAGCCACGTCCGCCCAGCAAAAACCCCGCGGGCAGGGCCGGCGGGGTTTTGCGGCGCGACGCGTAGGTCGGACTTAGCGCGAGTAGAACTCGACCACCAGGTTGGGTTCCATCTGCACCGGGTAGGGCACGTCGGCCAGTTGCGGCACGCGCTTCAGGCTGCCGGTGTGCTTGCCGTGATCGACCTCGACGTAGTCGGGCACGTCGCGCTCGGCGGATTCGATGGCTTCCTTCACCGCCGCCATGTCGCGGGCCTTCTGGCGCAGTTCGATGGTATCGCCCACCTTGACCAGGTACGACGCAATGGTGACGCGCTTGCCGTTGACCTTGACGTGGCCGTGGCTGACGAACTGGCGCGCGGCGAACACCGTCGGCACGAACTTCATGCGATAGACCAGCGCGTCCAGCCGGCTTTCCAGAATGGCGATCAGGTTCTGCGAACTGTCGCCCTTGCGGCGGATCGCTTCTTCGTAATAGCGGCGGAACTGCCGCTCGGAGACGTTGCCGTAGTAGCCCTTCAGTTTTTGCTTGGCCATCAACTGCACGCCGTAGTCCGACGGCTTCTTGCGCCGCTGGCCGTGCTGGCCGGGGCCGTACTCGCGCTTGTTGATCGGGCTTTTCGGGCGCCCCCACAAATTGACCTGGAGGCGACGGTCGATCTTGTATTTGCTCTCGGCACGCTTGGTCATGGCACGTCCTTTTTGGTCGCGTCGTTGACGCGAACGTTGTCCCGGTTGGACACGCACCCGGCGAAAACCCACACGAAGGTGTTTCGCCGTTGCGGCCGTGGCGCACGGAAACGAAGCCCGTGGCCCGCTGGGCCGGGAATAAGGCGGCGGAGTATAGGCGCGCGCGGCCCCAAGTCAATCCGCGCGGGCGCTGGATTTCATGCGTTCTTTCAACGGCTTAGGCGCTGGCTCGGGCGCCGTTCCGGGCTGCCGCTGGGGCCGGTCGGGGCGCCGGCCGTAGCGCAGTTCCTTGATGATGCCGTGCAGGGTGCGGATCTCCTGCTCGGTCAGTTCGGCCCGCTGCAACATATTGCGGATGTTGATCACCATCTGCTGGCGCTTGTCCTCGTGGCGCAGGAAGCCGCAGGCGATCAGCTCGCGCTCCAGGTGGTCGAACAGGTCGAACAGCATCTCTTTCGGCGCGGGCCGGGTGCGGTTGAAGGCCATGGTCGCCTGCGGGCCGTCGTAGGCCGCGGCCTGGAACCACTCGTAGCCCACCACCAGCACCGCCTGCGCCAGGTTGAGCGAGCTGTGTTCGGGGTTGAGCGGCACCTCGATGATGGCGTCGCACAGCGCCACCTCGGCGTTGGTCAGGCCGTGCGCCTCGCGGCCGAACAGCACGCCGACCTTGCGGCCGGCGGCGATCTGCGCGCGCATGTCCGCCGCCGCGCCCTTGGCGGTGAAGATCGGCTTGACCATCTCGCGCCGGCGCGCGGTGGTGGCGTAGACGAATTCGAGGTCGGCAAGCGCCGCCTCGACCGTGGCATGGCGCGCGGCGCGTTCCAGAATGCGTTCGCCGCCCGAGGCCGCCGCCACGGCTTTTTCGCCCAGCCAGTCGACCTTGGGGTCGACCAGGCGCAGCTCGGGCAGCGCGCAATTCATCATCGCCCGCGCCGTGGTGCCCAGGTTCTCGGCCAGCTGCGGCTCCACCAGAATGACGGCCGGCGCGTCGGCGGTGCGCTTCACCTGTAAGCGACCTTTGTCGACCTGGGCCTGGGCGCGCGGGCTTTTCGTCATGGCCATGCACTCATGGCCGGTGTCATAGCGGGTCACCGGTTCACTTGCCAGCCGGGACCGCGCGCGGGCAGCATGGGTCATCGCTGAAGGGGGCCGCCATGGTGACCAGGTATCGCGGGGCGTGGCTGTGGTTCCACCGCTGGGTCGGGATCGTGCTGGGCGCGGCGGTCGTGCTGATCGGCGTGACCGGATCGCTGCTCGTGTTCGAGAAGGAGATCGACGCCGCGCTCAACCCGACGCTGATGCGCGTGACCCCCGCCGGCGACCTCAACAGCTTCGACGCGATCGTCGCCGCCGCCGCGGCCGCCCATCCCGGCGCCACGCCGCTGTTCTTCCAGCGCTTCGGCGACGCGCCCGACGCATCGTTCATGGTGGTGGTGCGGAATGCTGGCGGCGCCGAGACCCAGGTGTTCGTCGATCCCTACACGCTCGCGGTGCTGGGCGAACGCTCGGGCGCTTCCGCGTTCGGGCTGATCCGCAATTTGCACGCCAACCTGAACCTGGGTCCGGTCGGCGGGCATATCGTCGGTGGGCTGTCGATCCTGCTGGTGCTGTTCTTCGTCGCCGGCGTGGTGCTGTGGTGGCCGGCCAAGGGCGGCTGGGGCCGCGCGCTCACCATCTCGGGCGGCGCACCGCCACGGCTGTTGCGCGAACTGCACAACGTGTTCGGCGCCTGGCTCGCGGTGTTCTTCATGCTCGCGGCGATCACCGTGCCGGTGCTGGTGTGGATGTTCACCTCGCCCGCCGGGCAAAGTGGCGGCCAAGGCGGCGGCGCGGGCCCGCCGCGGCGCGCGGCCGAAGCGCCCGATGCCGCGCCGCGCGAACCGATCAGCTGGCAGACCGCCGCCGAGATCGGCCGCCGCGCGGCGCCCGGCCAGTATGTCGGCTTCATCCTGCGCAATCCGCCGCCGCGGGCGATGTACATGGTGCGGCTGTGGCCGCCGGGGGCGGAGCCGCGCACCGACAATATGACGAATGTGTTCGTCGAGCCGGTCTCGGGCCGCGTGCTGCGCACCCAGACTCCCACCGCAGTCTCGGCGCGCTCGCTGTTGCAGACCGATTTCAACGCCACGATTCATTCCGGCGCCATCGCCGGACTGCCGGGCCGCATGATCATGTTCGTCGCCGGCCTCGGCGTGCCGGTGCTGTTCGTCACCGGCGTCGCGATGTGGTGGCTGAAGCGACGGCGAACTTAAACGTCAGGTACGAGGCCGTGACGTGAACACCGATCCTCCACACCAATGCCCCGGATTTATTCCTGGGCCCACGCCTCGCCACGCACCGACCGCGTTTGATGCACCGTAGGTCCCGGCCCGGTGGCCGGGACGTTGCTGCTTGTTTTGGCGCAGCTATGCCCCGATCTCCTCGCGCAGCAGTTCCAGTTCCAGCCACTGGTGCTCGGCGTCGGCCAGCTCGGCCTCGGCGGCGGTCAGGCGCTGGGCGGTGGCTTCGAACCTGGCCGGGTCGCGGGCGAACAGGCCGGGGTCGGCGATCACCTCGCGCAGGCGCGCGATCTCGGCGTGCAGCTTCTCCATCGCCGCCGGCAGCGTTTTCAGCGCGTGGCTCTGCGCGAAACTGAGCTTTTTCTTCGCCCCCGAAGCGGCCCGCGGTTCCGGCGCGGCTGCGCTTTTCGCTTTCGCGGGCTTGGCCGTATCGGCCTCTTTCGCCGTCACGCCGTCGCCGCGCTGGGCGACCATGTCGCTATATCCGCCGGCATACACCGCCCACGCGCCCGGCCCATGCGTGTCGCCTTCCCAGGCGATCACCGCGTTGACGGTGCGGTCGAGGAAATCCCGGTCGTGGCTGACCAGGATGACCGTGCCCGGATAATCGGCGATCATCTCCTGCAACAGGTCGAGGGTGTCGAGGTCGAGGTCGTTGGTGGGTTCGTCCAGCACCAGCACGTTCGACGGCAGCGCCAGCGCGCGCGCCAGCATCAACCGGCCGCGCTCGCCGCCCGACAGCACGGCGACCGGCGTTTCGGCCTGCTGGGGCGTGAACAGAAAGTCCTTCATGTAGCCGACGACGTGGCGGCGCGCGCCGCCGACCATCACATAGTCGCCATGGCCGCGGGTCAGCGCGTCCTTGAGCGGCTTTTTGGGGTCGAGGTCCTCGCGGCCCTGATCCAGCGTCACCATCTCCAGGCCAACGCCCAGCTTGATGGCGCCGCGGTCGGGCGGCAGCGCGGCCGTCAGCAGATTGATCAGCGTGGTTTTGCCCGCGCCGTTGGGCCCGACCAGGCCGATGCGCTCGCCGCGCAGGATGCGGACGGAGAAATCGCGCACGACCTTGAGTTCGCTGCCATCGGGGCGCATGTAGCTCTTGGCGATGCGATCGGCCTCGACGACCCGTTTGCCCGACTGCTCGGCCTCGGAGATCGACAGATTCACCTGGCCGACGGCGCGGCGGCGCTCGCGCCGTTCCTGGCGCAGGGCCTGCAGCGCCGCCATGCGCCGCTGGTTGCGCTTGCGCCGCGCCGAGACGCCGTGCACCACCCAGTCTTCCTCGCGCGCGATCTGGCGATCCAGCTTGTGCAGCTCCTGCTCCTCCTGCTCCAGCAGTTCATCGCGGGTCGCCTCGAACGCCGAGAAGCCCTTGTCGATGGTGCGGCAGCGGCCGCGGTCCAGCCACACGGTGGTGCGCGACAGCGCGTTGAGGAAGCGGCGGTCGTGGCTGATGATCACCAGGGCCGAGCGCAGGCCCGCCAGTTCCTGCTCCAGCCAGGCGATACCCGGCAGGTCGAGGTGGTTGGTGGGCTCGTCCAGCATCAGCACGTCGGGCGCGGGCGCGAGCACACGCGCCAGCGCGGCGCGGCGGGTCTCGCCGCCCGAGAGCCGGGCCGGGTCCTCGGCGCCGGTCAGGCCCAGGCGCTCGAGCAGATAGCGGGCGCGGTGCGGGTCGTCGTGCTCGCCTAGGCCCGCCTCGACGTAGGCCAGCGTGGTGGCGAAGCCCGACAGGTCGGGTTCCTGCGGCAGATAGCGCAAGCCGATGCCGCGCTGGACGATGCGCTCGCCGCCGGTCGGCTCCACCAACCCGGCGGCGATCTTCAGCAACGTCGACTTGCCCGAGCCGTTGCGCCCGACCAGGGCGATGCGCGCGCCGGCGTGCACCTGCAGCTCGGCGCCCTTCAACAGTTCCGGACCGCCGAAGGTGTGGCGGACGTCGCGCAGATGGAGGAGCGGGGCGGGCATGGGGAGCTGGTGAGCTTCGGGCGCAATTGCAGGGTGCGCGGGCCTGGGGCATCATGGCCGCGACGGGAGGCTCCATGACTGGACGCACATTCACTGTCAATGCCGCGTGGGACGCCGAGGCCC
>JANRJB010000315.1:0-42047 GCA_033764265.1 Rhodospirillaceae bacterium
CTGGGGAGTTCAGAAGCCGCCACGCTCCTGGCAACAAATTACCGGGATGGATTCGTCCTCGAGAGAAACTGGGAACTTGCGGAACTTTGGTTTGCGATGGCCGCGCAATGGGGCGATGCAGGCGACATGTATGACAAAGCATGTTTCTCCTACGCTCAAGCTGTGCAGGAGTCGGCCGTGTTGCGCGGCTTGCCGGGCTTTGAGGCCGGCCTGTCGTTCGCCGAAATGACTATGGCGGCGGAACGCGGGCATGTCCTCGCCATGATCGATCTGGCGACCTACCACCAAATCGGCTTTGGCGTGAACGCAAACCAAGCCGAAAGCGCCAAATGGTTCGACGCCGCAGTTGCGCGATTGCGGAACTGCCCATCGGAATCGCGTCGCCAGATCGACGTCGCCGGTGTGGATGGGTCGCGCGAGGCGGTCAAGGACCTCGTCGCGGCTGGCCTATTCGACATGGAGCCAGAACCCATGGTGCGCGCCTTGCGCGATGCATCGGCGTGTGCGCCCAGGCTTAGCCCACCATAGTTTCTCGCACGGCGACTTACACGCCGACGAATGAGAAGCACTGTGGGAACAAGCGTCGTGCAACCGGTTCGGCGTCCTTGATCGCGCTTTCGATAAACGCCTTTGTTGCAAGCTCTTTAGAGATCGCCAAGTCAATGTCGCTCTGCAATTGGGGATTCTGGTATGCGGGATTACCTTTCAACTTCAGCAACTCTCGAAGCGCAATGTCGCTTGCGAGCAAGTCATCCTTTCGTTCCTTGAGCAGTTCGACGTAGAGCCTTCCCTCTTCTGGGCAGTCGGGGCTGTTTTCTGGCTTTGGCGGTTCCTCACCTCCATCAGGTTGAGAGAACGCATTCGACGCGAGTTGACCGAATAGACCAAACTCCTGCTGACCCGTGCGCGGGTTGCGGCGCGCGCCGTGGGATTTGCCGCGCGCGGCGGCGATCTTTTCGGCGATCGCGTCGACCAACGCGCCATGGCGGGCCGGATCGATGACGTTCAGTTCGCGCGCGGCGCCGGCGAGCACCGCGGTCCGCTCGGGCCCCGGCGGCAGCGTGAGCGCGTGACGCAGGGCGCGCAGGCTGGGTGTGGCGTCCTCGCCGGCCTCTGCGGCCAGATAAGGATCGATGCCGCAGCCGCTGGCGGCGAACATGCGAGCGGCGCGAGACTGGGCGAAGGGCCGAAGGCCACGAGCCCTAGTCGCAGCCCGCGCAGTCCCCCGGAGGGAAGCCTTCGCGGAAGCTGTAACCGTACGGACGTGGTTGCCGACGGGCGGAACGAGTGGCGGTCATGTCGGACTCCTGTGTTCGAGGATGGGTGGCCCCGCCGGTGAATCGGCGGGACTGCGAACCACACGGGCAAAGCAGCCGCATCCGCCGACCGGATGGGTGGCGGGAAACAGCAGCGTCAGACGCTTGAAATGAAAATCGCCCGGGCCGGGGCCGCGGGCGTGAAGAAGGCGCACGTGTGGTGCCCCTCACTTACGCCCGGCGCCCCGTGCGGGCAAGCCCGATCGCGAAGTTATGCAAGGGATTCTTCGCCGCCCGCGGCCGGCGGCGCTTGCCGTCGCCGGACTGCCTACCAGCCGATGCCGTAGAACGTCTGAACGCGGCGGACGTTGTCGCGGATATTGGCCTCGTAGCCGCGCAAGTAGGCGAACTCGGGCAGGCGCACCTTGTCGGGAATTTCGGTGGGCGGCATGCCGTCGTCGATCGCCTTCTTGACCGCGGCCATCAGCGCCTCGAGGTAGCGGCGCCGCTCGGTCAGCGCCGAGGGGTGCGACAGCGTCACGCCGTGGCCGTTGATGAAGGTATCGGGCTTGAGCGCCTCCAGCTCCTTCATCGCCCGCACCCAGTGGTGCGGCGCGTAATCGGGGAAGTAGCTGAGCGGCGCGCCGCCGGGCGTGAACAGGTCGACCACGAACACGTACTTGCCGCGCTCGATGTCGGGGCGCATGAACACCATGCAGTCGCCGTGATTCGGCCCCAAGTAGATCAACTCGACGCTGTGCCGGCCCAGCTTCAAGGTGTAGTCGTCCGGAAAGGTGATGTCGGGCATCACGATGTCGGGATGGGGCAGGTCGGTGAAGTGCTTGCCGCAGTTCTCGTGGGCGACGATCTGCGCGCCTTCGTCCTTGAAAATCTTGGCGCCGGGCACGTGGTCCCAGTGTTCGTGGCTGTAGACCACGTACTTGACCGGCTCGCTCGTCACCTTGCGGATTTCCTCGCGCAGGATTTTGGCCGAGGCCGGCGAGATCGGGTCGGCGACGATCACCCCCTCGCCCGTCACGATGAAAATGGTGCGCGTGCCGATGTGCCGGAAGGCGTAGAGGTCCTCGGCGATCTTCTCGGTTTCGTAGCCGGTCAGCGTCATCGCGTTCCAGAACGGGTTCGGCGCCGGGCTCATCATCTGCTCACGCGTCGGCTTGTCGGCGCCCGCGGCCGGACCGGCCAGCGCCATGGCTGCCGCGGCCGCCAACAGAAACGATGTTTTCATGAGTCCCTCCCGTTGTCGGGGTCGCTGGACATCGCCGGGGCGTCGTCAAACCGCGGGGGGCCGGTACACTCGCCCCCGTGACGTGCCGCTCGACTTCATGCCACACTCCCCACCGTCAGTTTACGCCGGGCGACGGCCCGGCGTCACGCGCAACCGAGAATAATCTGCACATGGGGGACGGTCGAATGGTTACACCGATGCGGTTGGCGACGGTCGGGGTGTCAAGCCTGGACGCGGCGCTTAAGCTGTTCCGCGGCATTATGAAGTTGAAGGTCGAACGGGCCGGGCCCCTGTCGCGCGGCCTGGCGAAAGCGTGGAAACTGAAGCCGGGCACGCGCGCGCGCATGGCCGTCTTGTCGTGCAAGGGCTATCCGATCGGCAAATTGCGCCTGGTGGAATACCACCCGGTGCCCAAGCAGAAGGTCCGCATCGACTTCGGGCCGCGCGCGCCCGACAGCGCCACCGACGTCGGTCCCAAGGCGATCGACTTCTACGTGGCCGACCCGATCGGCCCGTCGGTGCGCAAGATCGAGGCGGCCGGCTACAAGTTCCGTTCGCCGCCGGTCAAACACCAGATCGCCGATACCATCAGCGAGGAATGCCTGTTTTCGGGCCCGGACGGCGTGCCGGTGCTGATCATGGTCGGCCACCGGCATTCGCGTAATTCGTTGCGGCCCGGTTCGCCTGACGGCCCGTTCAGCGAAATACCGACGATCTCCATTTGCGCCGGCGAATTGGAGCGCACACGGGCCTTTTACGGCGGCGTGCTGGGGCTGACGGCGCTGACCGACACCGAAACGCCGGACGCCTACCGCGACCTGGTGGACGATCTGACCGGCGTGCCCAAAGGCACGCGGGTGCATTTCCTGCTGTACGGCAAGCCGCCCGAGGCCAGCGGCAAGATTTTGGTGGTGCACTTCTACGACCGCACCGGCAAGCGGCTGAAGGGCCGCATGAAGCCGGGCCACCTGGGCTTCTCGCTGCTGACGCACGACACCGCCGACATCGACAAGCTGCACCGCGATCTCAAGTCATTCGGCGCCAAGATCGTCACGCCGCCGACGCCGATCGCCGACGACGGAGCGCCTTACCGTACTATGCTGGTGCAGGGCCCGAACGAAGAGATGTTCGAGTTCACCCAGGCCCTGCCGGCGGCGCGTACGAAAGCAAAGCCGAAAACCAAGGCCAAATCGAAAGCCAAGAAAAAAGCCAAGAAAAAAGCCAAGCGGAAGACCTGACGACCGCCTAAGGCCCTGGCGCGTCGGCGCCGGGCGAACGTCGCGGGCCGCGGCGCGGCGGGCCGCCGCCAGGGCCGGGCATCGGCGGTTCCTCGGCGGTCTTGGGCGGAATCCAGGCCTTGCGCCGCCACGTCGCGGCGCGCGCCTCGCCGCTGGCGATGATCTGGGGCGTCAGTGCCGCAGCGATCTTCGCTTCGGTCTCCGCCGCCACGGGCTCAAAGCCGATGCGCGCCTTCTGCGCGTTGAATCGGTATAGCGCGAGCCAATAAGCGGCTTCCGCGGGTTTGCGCATGTCGGCCGGCCCGAGCGCATAAAGTTCGGCCAGCCGCCCTTGCGCCTCGGCCCAACCGGCGTCGGCGGCGCGGATCAGCCAGGTCAGGCCATCTGCGAACACGGTCGCGGTGGCCGTCGGCGCGGTCCGCACCAGACAATCCCCAAGCGCGGATTGCGCGCCTTCGTAGCCGGGACCCAGATTGGCCACCGGCGTCAACCGCTCGATCGCAGCCGCGCAATCGCCACGCTTGCGCGCATCGAGGCCCGCGACATAGGCGTCGTTGGCGATGGGCCCCGGCCGCACAACCTGACCGGGGGTCCCCAGGTCGGCGGCGATCCGGCCGGCTTCGCGCGACGCCGGGCCGCTGCGCCCGCCACCTCCGCTACTGCACGCGGCCAGCGCCGCAGCCAGACACAGGGCGACGCCCCACCGCAGCAGTCCATCAAATGGTGCCATCGCCGTGTCCATCGTGCTGTTTGCTCGGCGTCAGTCTGGGCGGCAACTGTGGCAAACCTGTGGGCGCGGTACCCTACGCGCCCGGCTCTCTCCGGGTGGAGCAGATTTGACATTCGCTATCCGCGTTGCAACGAAACCGGGAAGCGAATGTCAAATCCAAAGCTCCACTCGACTCATGTATTTCATAGTGGTCCATTGATTCCAACATTCGCATGATCGCACGTTAAGCTGCGATGCGAATGTCGGGATCGGACCACGAGGGCGCCGGCCGACATTGGGGGGAGAACGATATGCTGATGTATCGCGCCACAGCCATGCAGATCAAATGCCTGCCGATCAACGCCTGCGCCGACAAAGACGCGGCGCGGGCGATGATGGCGGCGTGCCTGGATCGGCTGGCGATCAACGTGCCCGGCATCAAGCACTCATCGGGGCCATCGCTGAAGCTGGTCGTGCTGCCCGAATACTTCATGACCGGCTATCCCATGGGCATGGCCATCCCCAAGTGGGCCGATTGGGCGGCCGTGGACCTGGACGGCCCCGAATACACCAAGCTTGCATCCATCGCCGAATCTGCCGGCGTGTATCTGGCCGGCAATGCCTACGTGCGTGATCCCCACTTTCCTGGGATCTTCTTTCAAGGCTGCTTCATTTTTTCCCCGGTCGGAAAACTGGTGCTGCATTACCACCGTCTGACGTCGATGTTCTCGCCGACACCGCATGACTATCTCGACAAGTACCTCGATATTTACGGCGCGGATGCACTGTTCCCGGTGGCACGCACCGAGATCGGCAATCTGGCGGCCATCGCCTCGGAGGAAATCCAGTATCCGGAACTGGTGCGCTGCTTCGCGCTGCGCGGCGCCGAAGTTTTGTGCCACCCGAGTTCCGAGCCGTACTTGACGGGCCTGACCCCGAAGGATGTGGCCAAACGCGCCCGCGCCATCGAGAACTTGGCCTATGTGGTTTCGGCCAACACCGCCGGCATGGTCGGCGTGCCGTTCCTGGAACACTCTGCCGACGGCCTAAGCAAGGTGATCGATTACACCGGCCGCGTGCTGGCAGAGGCGGGCTTGGGCGAAACTGTCACCGCCACCGCCGACGTCAACATCACCGCCCTGCGACGGGCGCGCAATACGCCCGACATGAACAACTTTCTCCCGCGCATGCGCATGGAACTGTATGCCGCGACGTACGCCCGCAAGGACTTTTATCCGGCCAACACGCTGATGACCAAGGCGCCGACGCCGGATCACTTCCGCAGCGTGCAGATCTCGGTGATCGAGCGGCTGCGGACACTGGGCGTGATCGAACCAGAAGCCTAGGCCGATCAGCTCACCGACCGCAGCTGATCGCTGGTGACGCGCAGGCGCGCGGCGATTTCGCGCGCCATGTTGGCCATCATGCGCGCCGCCAGCTTGGGGTGATCGGTCAGCACGCGGCTGAACGCGGCGGCGTCCATTTCGAACACGACGATATCGGTGGTGGCGACCGCGTCGGCCGAGCGCGGCTGGCCCTCCAGCAGCGCCATTTCGCCGAACATCACGCCGGGGATGAGCGTGGACAGGCGCACCGATCCGCCGTCCGGCCGCAAGAGCCGGATGGTCAGCGTGCCGCGGGCCAACAGAAACAGCTTGGTGCCCACCTCACCTTCGCGGAACAATACCTCACCCGCCTTGAACTCGGCGCGGCGCAGGTAATGCGTCAGGACCTCGACGTCCTCCGGCCACAGGCCCTCGGCCAGGCACAGATCGGCCAAGGCCAGCTCACCGCCGCCCGCGCCAGCCTCGGCATAGGCAGCGACCAGACGGTCCTCGGCCCATTCCAGCGCCGCGTCGGTATCGGCGAAGGGCCGCGCCAGCGTGAACAGCTGTTGCCCGCCGATGGCGGCGATGAATCGGCCGTGCTCGCTGTCGCGGGTGATATGGGCCAGCAGCAACGCCGTTCCGCGCGCCGTGACGGTGCGCGCCAGCACAAGCAACAGTCGCACGCCGGTCGAGTCCATCTCAGCCACACGGCGGAAATCCAGGATCAGCGTGCGCGCCTCGCCGGCGCGGCGTTCGGCCTCGGTGACCAGCGCGTCGGCGGTACCGAAGAAGAGCGGGCCATCGAGCTCGATCACCACGATCTCGCGGCCATGCCGGGTGAGAAGTTCGGTATGGGCGCGTTCGCGCACTTTCAACGAGTGGCGCTGCGTGCCGTCGATGACGCGCCGCACGATCGACTTGCTCATCTGGGTCACGAACAGCAGCATCGAGACCAGCACGCCGACGGCAACCGCGGTGATCAGGTCGAACACGACAGTCACGCCGGCAACGATCACCACCACCGCCAGGTTGGCCAGGATTTCGCGGCGATAACTGGCCGCGGCGCGCAGCTGCGACACCAGTTCGCCGCTCCAGGTGTCGATCATGCTGAAGGCGTTCATGATCAGGATGCAGGCCAGCACCACACGCGGGATGGTGCCGATGGAATCGCCGGCGACCAGCAGCAGCACCAGCAGGATCATGGACTGCGCCACGCCGGTGAAACGCGTGCGGGCGCCGATACGATAGCTCATCGCGCTGCGGGTGAAGGCGCACGACACCGGCAGACCGCCGGCCGCCGCCGAGGCGATGTTGCCCAGACCCTGGCCGATCAGTTCACGGTTCGAGTTGTGCCGACGGTTGGTGACCGCGTCGAGCGCCGCCGCGCCCAATAGCGAATCGACCGAGGCGACCAGGGCCAGCACGGCGACGGTCGGCGCGATATCCAACAGCCGCGCGAGCACCCAGGCCCAGTCGGGTTGCGCGAAGAAGGGGGCCAGGGCATCGAACGAAATGCGGACCGACGGCAATTCGCCGATCACCGGCCCCAGCACCTCGAGCCCCTGGTAGGTCGCGATCGCGTAATAGGCGACGATGCCGACGGCCATCCCGACCATCGGCGACGGCACGTAGCGGGACACGCGCGGCCCCAGGGCGATGGCTGCCAGCGTCAAGGCGCCGACGGCCACGGTCCACGGCTGGATCAGTTCGGGTGCGCGGATGACATCGAGCCACGGCGTTCCGGCCGGAACGCCCAACAGTGTGCGCGCCTGGCTGACTAGGAGCAGCACCGCCACGCCGTTCATGAACCCGGCGCTGACCGGATACGGCACGAACTTGATGATGCGCCCGAACCGCAGCACGCCGAGCAGCAGTTCCAGCGCGCCGGCCATCGCCAGCCCGACGAAAGCCAGCGCCGCGGCCATCACGGCGCCGCCGTGGGCGTCCAGGTCGGGCGCGGCGGCCAACGTCGCCACCATGGCCGCGAAGATCACGACCGTCGGCGCGCGCGGGCCGCTCATCATCGCCGGCGTGCCGCCAAGCACCGCCGCCACCAGCCCGCCGCAGATCGCGGCGTACAGGCCCGTCAGCGGCGCCAGCATGGCGAACTCGGGGCCCAGCGCCACGAATGCCATGACTCCGAACGGTATGGAATCGGCGATCGTCACCAGAGCGGCGCTCAGGCCGCCGCTTAAATCGCCCTTGAGGCGGCCGGGATCGATCTTGAACCGCCGCGCGGAACTGTCGGCCGCAGAGCCCGCCGGGCCGGCAGGAGATCGCGCCCGAGGCGAGACGGAGACATCGGCGCGGTCGGTCCGCGGAAGCCCTTCAGTGGTATCCGCCGGCATGCCCCAACCCGAACTGCGCCTAGCCCCCGCACACGGCCCCTCGCGACGCGCGGGACCGGTGCCACTCTAGTCTTCCAGTCGCGCGAGGATAAGGGGCTCGCGCCCATAAGATCGTGCTGCGAAAGAACATGACATTGCGGTGTCGCGGCCCGTCGGATTTGGACCTAGATTGCGCATGGAAGGAGCAAGCCCGATGCCCAAATCCGACGACAACAGCGCACCGCCGAACGCCGGCTCCAAACCGAAGTCGCCCGAAGCCCAGGACCGTCTGGCTGCCGCCTTGCGCGCCAACCTGCTGCGGCGCAAAACCCAACAGCGGGGCCGGGCCGCAGACGCTGACGAAACGCCAGCACAGGCCAGGTCTGACAGCGAGGCTCCGGCAAGAACACCATAGCTTGAGGGGCCGTTGGGCCTCGGCTACAACATCGACCGCGCCCGGCCGCGGACGGTGAACCTGCGACCTGCCGCGACGCCCCTCTTCTGAAAGGCGACCCGCCATGTCCGTGATGCCCGACAGCTGGATCCGCAAGATGGCGAAGGAACACGGCATGATCGAGCCCTTCACAGAGAATCTGCAACGCACCGGCGTGGTGTCCTATGGCGTGTCGTCCTATGGCTACGACGCGCGGGTGGCCGACGAGTTCAAGATCTTCACCAACGTCGATTCGGCGGTGGTCGATCCTAAGGATTTTTCCGACAGCGGCTTCGTCGACCGGCGCGCCGAGGTGTGCGTCATCCCGCCCAATTCCTTCGCGCTCGCGCGCACTGTGGAATACTTCCGTATTCCGCGCGACGTGCTGGTGATCTGCCTGGGCAAGTCGACCTATGCAAGGTGCGGGATCATCGTCAACGTCACGCCGCTGGAACCCGAATGGGAAGGCCATGTGACGCTGGAATTCTCCAACACCACGCCGATGCCGGCGCGCGTGTACGCCAACGAAGGCGCGGCGCAGTTCATCTTCCTGAAAGCCGATGCGGTGTGCGACGTGTCGTATCGCGACCGCAAGGGCAAGTACCAGGGCCAAAAGGGCGTGACGCTGCCGCGGCTGTGACCCCGATCGGTCACGCCGCCGCCGCAATCGTGGTCCATATGCACGCCAACCTGACATAACGGTCAATCACACGTGGACGCCATTCGTATCAACGGCGGCATCCCCCTGAACGGCGAGATCGTCGTCGGCGGTGCCAAGAATGCAGCGCTGCCGCTGATGGCCGCCGCGCTGTTGACCGACGAGCCCCTGACGCTGTCCAACATGCCGGAGCTGGCGGACATCGCCACCATGGGCAACCTGCTGCGCCAGCTGGGTCTGCGCATCGACCAATCGGCGCTGGGTTTGGGCGAAGTGAATCCGGAGGCCGGCGCCACCGGGCGGACGATGACGCTGCGGGCCGACAAGATCGCGTCGGTCACCGCGCCCTACGATCTGGTGCGGCGCATGCGCGCCTCGGTGCTGGTGCTGGGCCCCTTGGTGGCGCGACACGGCGAGGCCAAGGTGTCGCTGCCCGGCGGCTGCGCCATCGGCACGCGGCCGGTTGACCTTCACCTGCGCGCACTCGAGCAACTGGGCGCCAAGATCGAGCTGAAGCAAGGCTATGTGCATGCCACGGTCCCTAAACGTTTGAAGGGCGCCCAGATCATTTTCCCGAAGGTCACGGTTGGGGGCACCGAGAACGCGATGATGGCCGCCGCCCTGGCCGAGGGCGAGACCGTGATCGAGAACGCCGCACGCGAGCCGGAAATCGGCAACCTGGCCGATTGCCTGAACGTCATGGGCGCGAACGTCACCGGCATCGGCACGGGCACGCTGCGTATTGTCGGCGCCGAGCGCCTGCACGGCGGGCGCGTCGCGGTCATTCCCGACCGGATCGAGACCGGCACCTACGCCATCGCCGCCGCGATCACCCGCGGCCGCGTCACGCTGAAGGGCACACGGGCCGAGATGCTGGACGCGGTGGTGGCGTCGCTGGTCCAGGCCGGCGTCGACGTACAGCACGGCGACGGCGCGATTACGGTCGCCGCCACCAACGGTTTGCGTGGCGTCGACGTCATGACCGAGCCGTTCCCCGGGTTTCCCACCGACATGCAAGCCCAGTGGATGGCATTGATGGCCACCGCCGACGGCGCGTCGATGATCACCGAGACGATTTTCGAGAATCGCTTCATGCACGTGCCGGAGCTCACGCGCTTCGGCGCCGACGTGAACGTTCACGGCGCCTCCGCCATCGTGCGCGGCCGCGCGCAGCTGTCAGGCGCGCCGGTGATGGCCACCGATCTGCGCGCCTCGGTCTCGCTGGTGCTGGCGGGCCTGGCCGCCAAGGGCGAGACGCTCGTCAATCGCGTCTATCACCTCGATCGCGGCTACGAGCGGCTGGAACAGAAGCTCGCCGCCTGCGGCGCCGAGATCGAACGGATCGGCGGCGGCTAATCGCGGCGCGTGCTTGGGGTCGGACGGCCCGGCGGGCCTGTACCCGATGCGTTCAAACGTGTTAGACACCGCGCTGTCGCCGGGGCCGCCCGCGTGGACGTAGACGCCCCCTAACCCTCTGATATCGCTTTCATATGAGCCCCCAGCCGCTGATCATCGCCATGCCAAAGGGGCGCATCCTGAAGGAGGCGCTGCCGATTCTGGCCAAAGCCGGCCTGACCCCTGACCCAGCATTGGCCGACGAAAGCGCGCGCGCCCTGAAGTTCGCGAGCAACCTGCCGCAGGTGTCGCTGATCCGGGTGCGGTCGTTCGACGTGGCGACGTTCGTGGCCTTCGGCGCGGCGCAAATCGGCGTCTGCGGCAACGACGACCTGATGGAGTTCGATTACGCGGATGTTTACGCGCCGCTCGATCTCGGGGTCGGCAAGTGCCGCCTGTCGATCGCCGGCCGCGCCGATGCGGCGGGGAGTTTCGATCTGGCGCGGCTCAGCCATATCCGGATCGCCACCAAGTATCCCACCATCACCCGCCGCTGGTTCGCCGAACGCGGCGTGCAGGCCGAATGCATCAAGTTGAACGGCGCGATGGAACTGGCGCCGGCCCTGGGCTTGAGCCCCTACATCGTCGACCTGGTGTCGACCGGCGCGACGTTGAAGGCCAACGGCCTGGTGGAGATCGCGACCATTGCCGACATTTCATCGCGCCTGATCGTCAATCGCACCGCCTTGAAGGTCAGGTCCGCCGAGATTTCGGGCTGGATCGATCGCTTCCGCGCCGCCGCGAGCGGCTGAGCGGAGCGTCCGCACATGGCCCGCATCCTCAACGCCGCCGACCCGGGTTTCGCCGCAGACTTCGGCCGCCTGATCGCCGCCAGCCGTGAGGAACGCGCTGACGTGGATGGCGCGGTCGCCGGCATCCTGGCCGACGTGAAAGCGCGCGGCGACGCCGCCGTTCTGGATTACACCGCGAAGTGGGATCGCGTGGCGCTGACGCCGGCCACGCTGCGCTTCACCGACGCCGAGTTGTCTGCAGCCGAGAAGGCCTGCGACGCCGAAACGCTGTCGGCCGTCGTCACCGCGGCCGAGCGCATCGCCGACTACCATCGCCGCCAGTTGCCGCGCGACGAACTCTACACCGATGCCGCCGGCATCACGCTGGGCTGGCGGTGGACCGCTGTCAGCTCCGCCGGTTTGTATGTCCCAGGCGGCACCGCCGCGCTGTTTTCATCGGTGCTGATGAACGCCGTGCCGGCCAAGGTGGCGGGCGTCAAACGCGTGGTGGTCACGCTGCCTACGCCCGACGGCAAGACCAACCCCTTGATGCTGGCCGCCTGCCGCATAGCCGGCGTGGACGAAGTTTTCTGCGTCGGCGGGGCCCAGGCGATCGCCGCGCTGGCCTACGGAACCGGGTCAATCGCGCCGGTGGACAAGATCGTCGGCCCCGGCAACGCCTATGTCGCATCGGCCAAGAAGCAGGTGTTCGGCACCGTCGGCATCGACATGGTCGCCGGTCCATCAGAAGTAACGGTGGTGGCCGATGCGGCCAACGATCCGGACTGGATCGCCGCGGACCTGCTGGCCCAGGCCGAACACGATGCATCGTCGCAGTCGATCCTGATCACCGACGACATGTTCTTTGCCGGGCGCGTGGCCGAGGCGGTGACGGCGCAACTTGCAACGCTGCCGCGCGCGGCCATCGCCCGCGACAGTTGGCAGCGCCATGGCGGCATCGTGGTGGTGCGCAATCTGTCCGACGCCGCGGCGCTGGTGGATCAGATCGCCCCTGAACACCTGGAACTGGCGGTGACCGACCCGCAGCCGCTGATGGCCGCGATCACCCATGCCGGCGCCATCTTTATCGGCCGGTACACGCCTGAGGCCGCCGGCGATTACATCGCCGGCCCCAGCCACGTCCTGCCCACGTCCGGGACCGCGCGCTTTTCCTCGGGCCTGGGCGTTTTCGACTTCCTCAAGCGCACGTCGATCATCGACTGCACACCGCAAGGCCTGCGCGCCATCGGCCCGGCCGCGGTGCGCATGGCCGAAGCCGAGGGCCTGGCCGCGCACGCGCGGTCGGTGTCGATCCGCCTCAACGTCGGGCGCGGCTGATGAGCGCGGGCGGTGCAGATCCGCCGGGCCGCGGGCCTGCCGGACGGCAGCGCTCGATCGTCAAGTTGAAGCTGGACGAACGTTCGATGCTGCGGCGCAAGCCCGAAATCGAACATGAGCGCGAGGTGGCGATCTTCGACCTGCTGGAAGAGAACACCTTCGCGTTGACCGGCGACGGCGCCCACGCCGGGCCGTTTCACGTCTATCTCAAACTGGCCGAGGACCGATTGATCATGTCGGTGCGCGATACCAACGAACAGGAGATCCGCGACATCGCCCTGCCGATCAAGCCGCTGCGCACCGTGATCAAGGACTACTTCATCGTCTGCGAAAGCTACTTCGACGCCATCAAGACGTCGTCGCCGTCACAGATCGAGGCGATCGATATGGGCCGTCGCGCACTGCACAACGAAGGCGCTGAAACGCTGCGGGAACGGTTGGCGGCCGACGCCGAGATCGACGGCGCCACAGCGCGCCGGTTCTTCACGCTGCTGTGCGTTCTGCACATGCGCGGGTGATGGTCCGTGGCCAACGTCCTTCCCTCCGCTGTTCTGTTCTGCTGCACCATGAACGAGGTGCGTTCGCCGATGGCCGAGGGCATCATGAAACGCTTTCATGGCCGGCGCGTATTCGTGGACTCCGCCGGCGTGCACCAGGGCAAGCTGGATCCCATGATGGTCGAGGTCATGGCCGAAATCGGCGTGGACATGTCGCGCCACAAGCCCAAGACCCTGGACAACCTGACCGACGATTCCTTCGACGTGGCCATTGCGCTGTCGCCCCCAGCCAAGGACAAGGCGGCGGAAGCCACGCGTTACATGCATTGCGACCTGCGCCTGTGGACCACCGACGACCCGACGCTGGTGGAAGGCAATCGCGACGCCCGGCTGGCGGCTTACCGCGAGGTGCGCAACGCGCTGCAGCGGCGCATATTGGAGCTGTTCCCCCGACCCGAGGACGATTTCTGAACATGGCGCTGATTCTCGCCTCGGCCTCGCCGCGCCGGCTGGCCCTGCTTCGGCAAATCGGGTTGGAACCCGACGAAGTGGCGCCCGCCGATATCGACGAGCGCCCGCGCCGCGGCGAACTGCCGCGTCAACTGGCTGAACGGCTGGCCGGCGAGAAGGCCCGGCTGATCGCGCAAGGCCGGGCCAACGCCGTGATCATCGCCGCCGATACGGTCGTCGCATGCGGCCGCCGCGTTCTGCCCAAGGCTGAAACCGAGGCCGAGGCGCGGGCGTGCCTGGCCCTGTTGTCCGGACGGCGGCACACGGTGTACGGCGGCATCGCCGTGATCGCCGTGCGCGCCGACGGTGTACCGCGAACTTGGATGCGCGTGATCGACACGGCGGTCAAATTCAAGCGGCTGTCGCCGACGGAGATCGACGATTACATCGCTTGCGGCGAGTGGCGCGGCAAGGCCGGCGGGTACGCCATTCAGGGCCGCGCCGCGGCCTTCGTCGCCACCGTCAGCGGATCCTATCCAAATGTCGTCGGCTTGTGCGTGTTCACAGCCGCAAAGCTGATCGCCGCGGCGCGCGCGGCCCTGGCATGACGGCGCCGCGACCGGGCCCACCCGATACCATCGTCGTCAGCCGCGATCCCGGCGAAATGCGGTATGCCTTGATGGCCGGCGACGAGGTGCTCGAAATCGCACACGTTCGCGACGCCGAGGCCCAGCCCGGCGCGGTCTATCGCGGACGCATCGTGGGCACGGTCGGCGATGCTGGCACATATTTCGTCGATCTGGGAATTGGCCCGCCAGGGCTTCTGCAGACGCGCGCGGCCGCTTTCGATCAGGGCCGGGCAGTCGCCGTCGCCGTGACGGCCGCGGCGCGGGCCGACAAGGGACCCAAGCTGAAACTGTCGAACGCGAGTAGCGACGCCGGGTCGCCGTCGCTGCTGGCGGCCGCGCCGGACCCGGCCGCGACCTGGTTCAAATCCCATGCCGCATCCATCCAGCAAATCATCGCGACCTCCGGTGCGACGCGTGGGTTACGCGAGGCGCTGGACGCGGAAGCGCCGATCGAACCCTGGCGGGGGCGCGGCCACCCCTTTGCCGAACTGGGCATCGACGCAGAGATCGACACCGCGCTGTCGCCGACCGTCGCGCTGTCCGGAGGCGGATCGCTGGTCATCGAATCTACGGCGGCGGCCGTGACCATCGACGTGAACGCCGGCGCTGACTCCGCCGATCGGGCCAACGTTGCAGCCATGGCGGCGACGGCACGTCAATTGAGGTTGCGCAACATCGCCGGCCACATTCTGATCGACGTGATCCCGACCCGACGCCGCCGCGACCTGACGGGCGAATTGAAGCGCGCGCTGGCGGGCGACCCGATGAAACCCGACGTGGCGGGATGGACGCCGCTCGGCATGATCGAGCTGACGCGTCGACGTGTGCGCCCCGCGCTCGCCGAGGTCATGGCGGCCGCGACGCCCTATGTCGTATTGCGCCGTGCGGTCGAGGACGCTCTGCGCACAGGCCGGCCGCACGTGCGGATCGGGGTCGCGCCGGCTACGGCGGCCCTGCTCACCGGCCCTTTGGCCGCCGCCGTCGCCGAGGCGGCTTCGATCACCCGCGGACGGATCGAGATTCACCCCGTCATCGACGCCCCGGCGGACCTCATCCGCGTGACGTCCAGTGCTTGATCCCGCGCCGCGCGCGCGTTATGGCGGATGGCATGAGCCAAACGCCGACCGGTCCACCCGAACCACCGGCGCCGCCAGCCAAAGCCGATGGCGTGCGCGTCGGCGGCGCGCGCTGCGCGCGTTGTGGCCAGCCGGTTCAACCGCGCCATCGCCCATTCTGTTCGCAACGTTGCGCGGACGCGGATCTGGGATCGTGGTTTCTGGGAAAGTATCGCGTCGCGACGGACGACCGGCCGGACACGACCGAGGACGCGGAAGACGTGGATACACCGCGCCGGGAGTCTTGAACTGCGGCGCGCCGTCGCGTAAATCCCTCGGCCTAAATTTTCACCATACTGACTGCATCCGAAGCGCGACCTGATCGTTTTCACATGAAACGGTCACCGCGCTTCGATCCTTGATCAGGTGTCGGCCAGGTCGAATGCCCCGATGATTGAACAGGTCTTTGCTGGTGATTCCGCGATCAGCGAAATCCGCGCCATGCTCTTGCAGGCCGAAGCAGCACGCGACGACGTTGCCGTCTGGTTCGACGTGGTTGTGGCGGACAACGCCCAGGGCCGGCGGCCGATCTTCGTCACCCGCTACGGCAAGCGCGTGACGGGCTACATGATCCTGAAGCCCAAGGATCACAAAATCTCCAGTATCTTCGTCGAGGTCGGGCAACGCGGCAAAGGCATCGCCGAGGCGATGTACGGCGTCGCGGTCGTCAACCTGTGCACCCCGCAGCCTTATACGGCCTTTGTGCCCGAGATGGTGGGGGAGTTCTCGCGCCTGATCCGCAGCCACAACCTGGTGCTCGACGATACCGGGCCGCTGTTCGTATTGAACCCCGGCGACGGCCACGCGGAAACCTGGGCCGAGATTCCGCGGTCGCCGGCCCGCGCAGCGCTGCCCCTGCGCAGCGCGCTGCGGCGCTGACGCGGTCAGGGCGAGGACTTCTCCCAGGATTCGGCGCGCGCAACGTCGCCGCGGCCCGTGTAGCGCGCCGAAACCGGCCACGGAAACACCGGGCGCGACAACACAACCTGATCGTCGGGGATCGGGAACCGATACTCGCGCGGGTACGGCAGGCGCTGTTTGGTCTTGAACGCCATCAGCCGTTCAGGAGCCTGGCCCTTTTCCACCCAGGCTTCGATCGCCGCCAGGGTATCGACCGCGTCGGGCCCTTCGCCGCCGCCGCAGTGCCACACACCGGGAACGACGAATAGTCGGTAGAACCCATCGAGCGCGGCATGGCCGCCCATGGTCTTGGCGTGGTCGTTGTAGACGTCGATGGCGGTGGCGGGAGTCAACGAATTGTCGGACCACGCGTGCATGAACAACAGCTTGCCACCGGCATCGCGGAACGTCCTCAGCCGCTCGCCGCCGTCGCCGGCCGAGGGCAGCGTATCGACCGCGGCGAGCGCGATCGGGTGCGCGGTGAAATCGAATGCCGCCAGGTCGGCCGCCGCGCCCGGAAACCGGCGCAGGTAATTGCGCGCGACGCCGGCGTAACCCGGAGGCCCGCCGTTCACCCCCAAAAGGCCGGCCTTCCATCCCATTTCGCCGCCGCGCGCGAATCCGCGGCTGACCGCGCGCCGGCCCTGCGCGGCGACGCCATCGTAGATCGCCGCGGCGGCGTTGGCCTGGGCCGGTGTCAGGCATTCGTTCTCGGGCCCGCCGGGGCCGCAGACAATGGCGCGCGGATCGAACGTGCAGTCGTCGGGGTTGGCGAGCAGCCCATCCTGGGCGCCGTCGTCGCCGTCGCACGCGGCCATGACGCCAGCATGCAGCACGTCGAGCGCCCCGGCATCCAGGATCGGCGAGCCGTCGGCGCGCATGTTGGACTTGAGTGTCCAGGCGATATTCGGCACCGCGCCCGGCCCCGCCGCCGGCGCACCGGCGATGATGCCGTCGTAGTCGTCGGGGTGCATCAACATGGCCGTCAGGCCCTGACGCCCGCCGGTGGAGCACCCGCGAAAGTACGAGTGCGTCGGGGCGCGGCCGTAATAGCTGCCCGCGGCCGACTTCAGCAGCACGGTGGCCAGGTGCGTGGCGCGATGCACGAAGTCGTCCAGCAGTGCCGGATCGTCGGCGAAGCTCATGTCGGCGGCGGAATGGCCCATGTCGGTGTGAGCGACGGCGTAGCCGCGGATCAAGGCGTCATCGGTGCGTTCCATCTGGATCGATCCGCACAGTCCGCCGCAGCCGACCGTCAGCACCCGACCGCTCCAGCCGCCGACCGGCAAGCGAATCTCCACCTGATTCTGCGGCGCGATGGTGGCGGTCAGCCGGCAATGGGCGGGCAAGTCCGGCGCACGCCCATCGGCGCCGGCCGCGATTACGGACGCCGTGGTCACAGTGACGGGCGCGCCCACGTCGACGGCGAAATCTTTCAGCTTGAGCCCGACGCAGGCCGCGTCGTCGATCGCCAGCCACGGACTGCCGGTCGGGTCGACCGCGCCGGCGGGCGAGGCTGCCATCAAGGTCGCGATCAATGCCAGTGTCGTCGGTGCCATGACTGCCTCCGTCGATAATGCAGTTTAGCAGGATCGACGGAAGCATCGTCCCGAGAATCCGCTTCGCACCCGGTCCACGGCGCACTAGTCTTGACCGCATTCGGGGAGACACCATCACATGGACGACAAGCCCGCCGCCTTGCGCAAGGCCTATATAGACGCCCGCTTCGGCCAGATGCACGTTCGCATGGCCGGCCAGAACAATCGCGCCAAGCGGCCGCTGGTGTGCTTCCACCTCAGCCCGGTCTCGGGCGTGATTTACGAAACCTGGCTCGCCGAAATGGGCCGCGACCGGCTGGCGCTGGCGATCGACACGCCGGGCTATGGCATGTCGGACTTTCCGCCGCAGCCGCCGACCATCGCCGATTTTGCAGGCGCCATGGGCGACGTGCTTGACGCGCTCAGCCTGGGCGAGGTCGATGTGATGGGCTACCACACCGGCTCCAAGATCTGCGTGGAAACCGCGCGCCAGCGCCCGGCGCAAGTGAAGCACCTGGTGCTGGTGTCCGCGCCGGTCTACACCGAGGACGACCTGAAAAAGCAGCGCAGCGAGAACGCCTCGCCCGACCCCGAGGAAACCGGCGAGTTCCTGAAGCGCCAGTGGCAGGCCACCTGGCGCTGGCATGACAAGCGCGCCAAGCCGGCCGATCTGATGCGCTCCTTCCCCGACCACTTGCGCGGCGGCGACCGGCGCGGCTGGGGCCACCGCGCGGCTTTCGCCTACACCTATCCCGAAACCATCGTCGACGTGACCGTGCCCATTCTGGTGTTCAACCCGGACGACGACCTGGTGCCGTACACTCCGCGCATCGCGCAGTACCTGAAGAACGGGCGGGTGAAAAACCTGCCGGGCTGGAGCCACGGCTTCCTCGACATCAGCCCGCGCGAGGTGGCCGCCATGGTGCGCCCGTTCCTGGACGAAGACCGCTTCCCCGCCTGACCGCAGAGACAGGATTCCGCCATGCCGACCGTACTGATCACCGGCGCAAACCGCGGGCTCGGGCTCGGCTTCGTTAACGTGTTCCTGGCCGACGGCTGGTCGGTGATCGCCGCGGTGCGCGACCCGTCCGGCGCGCCCGAACTGGCGGCGGTCGCCGCGCAGCATCCCGGTCGCGTGCGCATCGAGCGCTGCGACCTTGAGGATTTCGCCACCATCGACGCGTTGGGCCGCGCGCTGACAGGCACGCCCATCGATGTGTTGCTGGGCAACGCCGCCAAGACCACCAATCCGCAAAGCGGCGTGGGCGACACCGATTACGAGGCGTGGATGAGCGCCTTCAAGGTCAACACCATGGCCCAGATGAAGCTGGCCGAAACCTTCGTCGCGCATGTCGCGGCCTCGGCGCAGAAGAAAATGTTCTTCCTGTCGAGCCGCATCGGCGCCAATCCGCCCGCCGGCATGATCCTGTTCCGCAGTTCCAAGAGCGCGCTGAACCAGGTCGTGTTCCAGTTATCTCTGATGCTGAAGGACCGCGGCATCGCGGTCGCCTGCGCACACCCGGGCTTCGTGCGCACCAAGTCCACCGCCGAGATGGGCGTGTTCACGCCCGACGAAAGCGCGGGGCACTTGAAGAAGGTGATCGACCGCCTGACGCCGGCGAACAGCGGTCAGTTCTTCGAGCCCGACGGCTCGACGCTGCCGATCGTCACGCGGCAGACAAATCCGGCGGCCTTCGGCGCCAAGGCCCCCGACGCCTGGAAAGAACAGGCCAAGGTGTGGGCGAAAGACGCCGCAAAAGTTTGAACGGCCCCACCGGGATCGCGCCATGGACCTCTACGCCGACACCTACACCTGGGTTTTCGCCCTGCACATGATCGTGATCGGGTACTACCTGGGCGCGGATTTTGTCGTCGACCAGTGGACCTGGTACTTCATCAAGTCGGCCAAGGACACGGCCGAGGAGCGCGCCCGCAAGCTGAAGTTCCTGCTGCTGTGCGACCAGCACCCGCGCATGGGGCTGATCCTGTTCATCGCCACGGGCTTTTCGGTCGAAGCCCTGGCGGGCCTGTCGCCGCTGACCGTGAGCGACTTGTGGTGGGTATGGCTGATCTGCGCGGCGTGGTTCGCCAACGTCTGGATCGGCTTCCTGAACGAGCACACCTCCTGGGGCCGGGCGCTGGTGAACGCCGACATCGGCTGGCGCTACCTGGTGGGCGCAACGTTCCTGCTGACGGGCCTGTGGTCGCTGGCGGGCGACGGCCCCTATGCCGCCCACTGGATGGCGCTGAAGTACGTGCTGCTGGGCCTGTTGATCGCCGGGGGCGTGTCGATCAGGTTCTACGTGCGCGACCTGGCCAAGGCGTGGCCCGAGTTCCAGAAGACCGGCTCGACGCCCGCGTTCGAGGCGGTGGTCGACCGGACGTTATTCGGCGCCATGAAGCTGACTTGGGGCCTGTGGGGCCTGTTCATCGCCATGGCGGTGCTGCAGATCGCTCGTCCGTTCTGAGCGGCGCCGCTCCCGCTACTGCAAATCCCGCGCGATGCGGAAGCCGAAGATGTTCGATGCCGTCGGTTCGGGGTCGCGGCCGCGGAAGGTGGGGCGCTGGCGCGACAGCCGCGTGCGCCAGCTGGCGCTGCGCACTGCGCGCTTGTCGCAGCTGCCCAACGACACCGGCACGGCACTGCCGTCGAGCGGACCGGCCGGGTACAACCCCGGCGCCGAGCAGTCCTCGGTCCATTCCCACACGTTGCCGATCATGTCGTACAGGCCGTAGCCGTTGGGCTTGAAGCTGCCGACCGGCGCGACGATCTGGAAACCGTCGGAGCATTCGGCCTTGGGCGCGCTGGGGTCGCCGCCGTCGCGGGTTTGGCGCGGATCCTTGCGGCCTTCGGCATCGTAGACGTTGGCATATTCGCAGATCTTCTGGGCGTCCTCGCCCCACGGCCAGGTGGTCTTGGTGCCGCCTTTGGCGGCATACTCCCATTCCGCTTCGGTCGGCAGCCGATAGCGCTGGCCGGTCTTGCCCGACAACCACGCGGCGTAGGCCTTGGCGTCGAGCCAGCTTGCGCACACCACCGGTTCGTCTTCCGTCGTCGGGCGGCCGTAATCGGGCTCGCGCCAGGTCTTGCCCTCGATCTTGTCGATACCGCCCCACACCTGGCACGCCAGCGCCGGTGTGTAGCCGGTGGCGGCGATGAATGCGCCGAATTCGCGGTTGGTCACCTCGTACTTGCCGACGGCGAAGGCCTTCGCGATCGACACCGTGCGTACCGGACCCTCGGGGCGCATCTCGTTGTTGCGCATCGGTTCGACGTGGTCGGTGCCCATCTGGAACGTGCCGGGCGGGATCGCCACCATCTCCGGGCAGGTCTCGCAGTCGCGGAACGTTTCACCGGGCTTGCGGTCGGCAGCGTTGGCCGATGTTGCGGCGGCGACAAGACCCAGAACGATCAACACACGAGACATGGCAATCTCCCCAACTTCAATGACGCTGAACACTACTCCACGTCGCGGGCGACGCGGAACCCGAAATGGTGGCCGGTTTTGGCCTCCGGGTCGCGGCCGCGGAAACTGGGCCGGTGGCGGTCCTGCCGGGTGTACCAGCTGCCGCCCCGCACCGCGCGCTTCTCGCAGACGCCGGTTACCTGCACTGCCGAGCCGTCGACCGGCGCGGGCGGATAAAGCGTTGGCGAGCAATCCTCGGCCCACTCCCACACGTTGCCTAGCATGTCGTAAAGCCCATAGCCGTTCGGCAGATACGACGCCACGGGCGCGATCATGCCGTGCCCGTCGCGGCACGCCAGCGGCTCCCATGTCAGTTGCGATCCCGGCGGCAGCGCCGCCTGGCTGTCGAGGTCGAAGGTGTTCTCGTGCTTGCACGCCTCAAGGTCGTCATCACCCCACGGCCACTTGGTTGCGCTGCCGCCGCGCGCGGCGTATTCCCATTCCGCCTCGGTCAGCAGGCGATAACGCTGGCCGGTCTTGCCCGACAGCCACACGGCATAGGCTTTGGCGTCGTGCCAGCTGACACACACCGCCGGGGCGTAGGGTTCGGGCGTGCGCCCGAACAGAGGCCCGCGGAAATCGATGGCGGCACGTTCCTCGCGGTTCATGCCGACCGAACATTCCGTCGATGGCCGGTAGCCGGTGGCGTCGACGAATGCGGCAAACTGCCGGTTAGTCACTTCGGTGCGGCCGGCGGCGAAGGCGCGCGCGATCGTCACAGTGCGCGCCGGGCCTTCGGGCCGCATCTCGCCGCCGCGCATGGGGTTGATCACGTCCGAGCCCATGACGAACGTACCCGGCGGCACGACCACCAGGTCGGGGCACTCGGCGCAGTCGCGGAACGGCACACCGGGCTTGGGATCGGCCGCCTCCGCGGAGCCAAAAGCCGCGCCCGTACAGGATAATGCAGCGATGACGCCGACCGTAAACTCCCAAGCGTGCTTGCGCTTCATCGCCCCGCCCCCGAAATAAACCCGAGCTAGCCTAGGCGGCAAGGGCCTGGCCGAAAACAATAGTTCGCATGCGTGTCTCCGCTGCGAACGCCGGCCGCAAGTTACGGCGCCAGCAATCGCCGGATCAGATCGGCCAGCGCCGCCGACACCGCCTTGCGCGGAACCGGCAAGGGAAACGCGCCGCGGCCGATCAGGCCATCGACCAAGGCGATCAGCACGAACGCGGTCGCGGCGGGATCCAGGTTGCGGCGCACCTCGCCCCGCTCCTGACCGGTGCGCAGCGCCGCCGTCAGCAGCTCGCGCACGTCGGCATCGGCGGCGGCGAAGATTTCGGCGATACGATCGTTGCGCGCCGCTTCGGCGCCGACCTCGAGGGTCAGCCTGCCGGCGGCGCGCGAGCCCCACATCGGCGCCAGCCCCGCGACGACGCGCAGCAACCCATCGATGACGTTGTCCGCGGTGGCCAAAGGCGCCAAGGCGCGGCGGTTGTCCTGGCGCTCCTGTTCGGCCATCGCTTCGATGATCGCCTGCTTGCTGTCGAAATAGCGGTACAACGCGCCGGGGCTCATGCCGGCGGCGGCGCAGATTTCGGCCATGCCGGTCTGGTGAAAGCCCCCGACGGCGAAGCAGCGCTGCGCCACCTCAAGGATGCGCGCGCGTTGGCGGCTGTGGCGGGCATCGTCGCGGCGGCGCATCGGCGGAGCCTCCCAACCCTGATATTGCGAATGGTCATTCACTTTATGGCTTGACGGGTGCGCGGGCAAGCGCAATAACGAGAATGATCGTTCTCATTATTGAGGTTCAACGGCATGGACTTCCTCGCGATGATGTTGGCTCTCGCGGCCGAGGTTGGACCCGTCAACGGCCCGATCGTCGCCGCGGTGTCGGTGTTGAGCGTACTGCTGCTCGCGGTGAGCGGCCCGTTGATCCTGGCCGAAGGGCTTTGGCTGTGGCGCCGGGGCGCCCTGACCCGGCGGCGCATCGTCGAAATGTTGGCCAGCTACGCGACGGTGCTGCCGACGGTGGCCGTGCAAGGGTTGGCGTTCGCGTGGTGGTGGGCGGCCTATTCCGCGGTCGCGCGCATCGCCCCGTTCGAGATCACGACGACGTGGGCGTCGGCCATCGTCTGCATCGTCGTCGTCGATCTGCTTTACTACTGGGATCACCGCCTCGGCCACGCGGTGCGCGGACTGTGGGCGGTGTATCACTCCGTGCATCACAGTTCGCCATCGTTCGACCAGTCGACGGCATTCCGCATTTCCTTCGTCGACCAGTTCATCGTGCCGGTGTTCTACCTGCCCGCGGTCGTCGCCGGCTTCGACCCGTGGTTGATCGTTGCCGCGCAATCCTTGGTGCTGGCGTACCAAAGCTGGATTCACACCGAGATGATCGGCCGGCTCGGCTGGCTGGACCTGATCGTCAATACGCCGTCCAACCATCGCGTCCATCATGGCGCTCAGCCGTGCTACCGCGACATGAACTACGGCGGCATCCTGATGATTTGGGACCACCTGTTCGGCACCTACCGCGCCGAGACCGAACGCCCCGCTTACGGCCTTGTGACGCCGATCTGGTCTAACGATCCGGTGACCGTGATGGGCTGCGAGGCGTGGCGCTTGATGCGGGCGTTGAGCGCCGCGGGCGGACCCGCGCAGTGGGTCCATCTGATTCTCGGCCGGCCTTAAGCATAAGCCCCTCGGCGGCGGGGCGATCCTTGACGCTGCGCGGGCGCGGCTGCTAGTCACTCAACGTCTTTTCCGCACTCGCTTTTCGGGGCCACCGCCATGCCCGCACCGACGCTCGGCGCCATCGACATCGTCGTCAACCTGCGCACGCCCAAGGAATTCGCGGGCGGCGCCGTGTCGTCGGACAGTTCGTTCCAGGACAAGGTCCGCCAGGACGCCTCGATCCGACAGGGCGTCGAGATCGAGGATTACATCGCGATGATGGACCAGGCGGGAATTTCCCGGTCGATCCTGTGCGCGGTGCGCTGCGGCGACCTGCGGGTGAAAGGCTCCACCGAGCTCAAGTACGAACGCGTGCTTGAGGTCTGTCGGCAATATCCCGACCGTTTCTCGGGAGCCGCCGGCGTTGATCCGACCCGCGGCATGCAGGGCCTGCGCGACCTGGAGCGCGCGGTGAAGGAGTACGGCTTCGTCGCCGCGCACTGGTACCCCCACTGGTTCGCCATGCCGCCCGACGCGCCGCAGATCTATCCCTACTACGCCAAGTGCTGCGAACTCGACATTCCGATCATGATGCAGGTCGGCCAGAACCTGATCTACTCGAAGGACCGCCGCCTGCCGTCGGTGGCCAAACCGATCCTGCTCGACCAGGTCGCCATCGACTTTCCGGAATTGCGACTGATCGGCATCCACCTCGGCACGCCGTGGGTGGACGAGATGATCTCGATGTGCTGGAAGCACGAGAACGTGTTCATGGCCGGCGACGCCTACGCGCCGAAATATTGGCCGCCGCAAGCGGTGCACTACGCCAATTCGTACGGCCAGGACAAATTCCTGTTCGGCACCGATTGGCCGGTGGTCGACCCGCGCCGGGCGATGAAAGAGGTCGAGGAGCACAAGTTCCGCCCCGCGGCCAAAGCCAAGATTCTGCGCAATAACGCCATCCGCGTGTTCAAGCTCAAGGACAAGCCGATCGAACTGGCCGCGCCCGCCGCGGCGTAGGCCGAACCCGAACAACCCGCGCGTTGACGTTGTCTTAATCTCTTGGGAAGATTGCTACGGCCGGCCGGTTGCCGCGGCCGCGAGGACCCCCGATGTCGCAAGCCCGGAACATCTTCATCTGCTTCGAGCTGTTCAACCCTGAGAAGGGCGACGACCGCATCCGCGAGGCCGTGGAGTCGTTCGGGGTGAGCTGGGCGCGCATCAACCGCAACGTGTTCTACCTGCGCGGCGACCTGGACGCGCAGTTCGTCGGCAACAAGGTCTGGCCGGCGATGAGCATGGACGACAAGCTGGTGGTGATCGACGCCACCAAGAACGACGCGCGCTGGTACAACATCAAGCCCGAGATTTCTCAGTTCCTGATCAACAACTGGCACGCCTGACGGCCATGACCGCGACCCCGCCCGAGCCCGCCAAGAAGCCGCGCGATACCGTGCCGTTCTGGATCATGGGCGCGCTGGTGCTGACGGTGATCGGGATCGTCCTTTACGGGCCGTACTGACCCGCGCGGTCACTGCCGGCGTCAGACCACCTCCAGCGGATCGCTGATCGCGTTTAACGGCTCGAAGCCGGTCTTGGTGATGCGGATCAGATCCTCGTTGTGTCCGGCGCCCCAGCCCACTTCGATGTAGGGCAGGTCCATGGTCATCACCATGTTTTCCTCCAGCACGTGATCGATCGGCGCGCCGTAGACGCCCTCGGTGCGCGACGGATTGTCGCCGTGCTCGAGACCCAGGGTGTGCGGATTGCAGATCAGAATCTCTTCCGGCATGCCGGCCTTGACCTGGGTTTCCTTGGCGATGCGCACAAGCTCGGAGAACTTCACGCCAGGCTTGATCGCCGCGAACACCGCGTCGCGCCCGGCGCGGTTGGCCGCGGCGCGGGCCAGCACGTCCTTGCGCGGCTCGCCGATGCATACCGTGCGCGAGAAATCGCCGTGGTATTCCTTGAAATGGCTGACGGCGTCGATCAGGAACGGCTTGCCCTCGACCGCCTCACCGTCGGGGAACAGCCCGATCGAGATGCCGGCCAGGAACGAGGTCATCTCGCTGCCGAGCGCCGCGCACTCGACGCGGAATCGCCGCTCGATCTCGTAAAACGTCATGCCCTTCTCGATCGCCTTGATGGTGTTCATGGCCGCGACCGCGTTGTTGTGGCCGGCGACCCGCATCAGGGCGAGTTCGGGTTCGGATTTCACCATGCGGATCTGGCGGAAGATGTTCTCGCCCGGCACCAGCGTGACGCTGTCGAAGCCGATCTGCTGCAACATCCAGGCGATGCGCATGTCGTCCACCGCCAGTCGCCCGTTGGCCAGGCCCGACTGCTTCAGCGCCTTGACGATCGCCCAGGCGGGCGACGCGGCGGCGTTGGGATTGTACTTTTTCTGCGCCTCGGCCCAGCGTTGCTCGCGCGGAGTCAGCGCCACGCCGGGGCGGAATACGTAGCCGGAGCGCGTGGCCGCCTTGGGTTCCACCTTCAGCTGTTCGGCGCTGGCGTTGGCGAAGTCCTGGTAGTTGGCCGCGCCCGAATAGGTGATCAACTCCGGCACCTCGCGGTCGCCGTTGACGATGTCCCAGGCCTGCGTATTGCTGGCGATCAGGAAGCTGGGCTGGCCGGGGTCGCGCGCGAAGGTGGCGATGCCGCCGTAATCGCTGCGGAACTTGGTCATCGTCGTCAACGTGTTGGCCAGGTAGTAGACGTTGATCGGGTTGAGCGCGATCAATCCGTCAAGCTTGTGCTGTTCCAACACCGCGATGGCGCGCGGCCGGTTCACCAATAGCTTGCCCTCGACGCCGGGATACGTGGTCTGGGCCGAGATTTCCACGGTGCCGGCCAGTTTGGCGGCGGCGGGCGGCGCGGCGACGACGGAGCCGGCCGTGGCCAGCCCAAGCCCCTTCAAGAGATTGCGACGGTCCATGTGTTTTCTCCCTGATCGAAATGACGTTGTTGGGCTTAAACCACTACCAGCGGATCGGTGACGGGGTTCAAGGGTTCGAGTCCGGTGCGGGTGACGCGGAACAAGTCCTCGCAATGGCCGCCGCCCCAACCGACTTCCAGGTACGGCAGGTCGATCGTCAGCACCATGTTCTCTTCCAGCGCGTGATCGAACGGCGTCGGGTCGATGCCGGCCAGGCGGAACGGTTGATCCGAATGCGACAGGCCCACGCAGTGCGGCGTGACGAACACCGCGTAGTCGGGAATGCCGGCCTTGACCATGGCGTTGACGCCGGCCTCTCGCAGGGCGGCGAACTTGACGCCCGGCTTGACCATCTCGAATACCGTGTCGCGGGCGATGCGATTGGCCCGGGCGCGGGCCAGCACGTCCTTGGGCGGATCACCCAGCACCAGCGTGCGCGCGTAGTCGCCGGCATACATGCCGAACGAGCTGACCGCGTCGACGATGTAGGGCTTGCCTTTCACCGCGACCGGGTCGGGCATCATGCCGCCGGGCATGCCGCAGATGATCGACATCATGTCGCTGCCGCGTTCGCCGCAGGCCGCGCGGAACAGGTTCTGGAAATCGGCGAAGGTCATGCCGGGCTCCATCGCCCGCATCGCGGCTTCGGCGGCGGCGGCGTTGTTGGCGCCGGTGGTGCGCATGATTTCGATCTCGGGCGCGGTCTTCACCATACGGATCAGCTTGAACACGTCCTCGCCGGGCACGAAGGTCGGACCCTCGAACCCGATCTCTTCCAGCATGTACTTGATGCGCATGTCGTCGACGGCCAGCCGGCCTTTGGCCAGTCCCGACTGCTTCAGGGCGCGCGCGATGCCCCAGGCCGCACCCGGCGCGACCGCGTCGTTGGCGGCCTGTTGCGCGGCAACCCACGCCTGCTCGCGGTCGGTCAGGGACACGTCGGTCCGGTGGGCGTAGTTGCGCGGCCGGACGGGCTCGGGCTCGACGCCCTTGTCCAACGCCTGACCGGCGCGCGCGCCGGAGGTGTAGATCACCTCGGGCAGTTCGCGGTCGCGGTTGGCGATGTCCCAGGTTTCGGCCGTCGTGCAGATCAGGAAGCTGGGCTGCGACGGATCGCGCGCCAGGGTGGCGAAGCCGCCGAAGTCGCCGCGGAATTTCGTGCCCAGCGTGATCGTGTTGGTCAGATAATAGACGTTGAGCGGGTTGGCCGCGACCAGACCATCAATGCCGTAACGCGCCATGACGTCGAACGCGCGCGGCTTGTTCGCCAATATCTTGCCCGATGGATTGGCCGGCGGAATGCCGGGAATGGGCGCAGCAGCGGCACTGCCGCTGTGCAGAGCGGCGGCCAGGCTTCCGATTGCGCTGTTGGCGAGCAGACTGCGGCGATCCATCGATATGTCCTTTTTCGGGGTGGCGGACCGTTCACTTGACCAGCGCGAGCGCCGGAGTACGGGTGATGTTGAGTTCGTATTCCAGTTCGTAGGCGTCGGCGCGATAAATCGATTCCGCGCGCAAGTACGGGCGGTCGTGTTGATCCCAAGCGCTGGCGTTGAACTTCATCACCGGCTGACCGGCCTTGATCTTCAGAATGTCGGCGACCTGAGGCGTGGCGGCGGCGGCGCGCGCGATGCGATGCGAGCGCGACATCACGACGCCCCGTTCGCGCAGGTACACGCTGACGTGCAGCATCAATTCTTCGCCGCGTTCGGGGATCAGGTCGGTCACCCAGCGCGCGTACTTGAAGGTCGCGTATTCCACCGGCGCGCCGTGATCGACCCGCAGGTAATCGAATTGCATGATCTTGGAGCCGGATTTGAGCTTCAGGAACGCCGCGTCGTCCGCCGACGGCTCGACGTTGCGTTCGCCGAGGTAACGGTAAACCACCCCGGGGCCCCATTCGTCGCGGGCGCGGCCCAACAGCCGGACGCGAAGGTCGACCGGCGCGGGAACATACGATTCGGCGACGAACGTGCCGGCGCCATGGCGCGACTCCAGCACGCCGGCGTCGATCAGCTGGGCGATGGCGCGGCGCACGGTGACCCGGGCGACGCCGAACGAGCGCGTGAGTTCCGCTTCGGTGGGAATTTGCGCGCCAGGCGCATAGCGGCCGATTCGCGCCCATTCCAGCAGCACAGCCGCGATCTCGCGATAGCCGACGTGGCCCTCTCCGACGGCGGCGAATCCTTGGGCGATTCCGCGTTCCGATCTCACAACACGCGCTCCTTTTGGCGATTCAGGCGCTCCGGTGTGTGGCGCGACCGCCACATCCGGCGTCCAAATGCGCGGGCGGGCGGATGATACCAACAAAAGTCTCGCCACTGGATGAAAATTTGTATACCTGACGTATACAACTTGGTTTGGGCTGGGTCGACCATCACGCCGCCCGGCCGTGCCCGTGATTCGTTGAACGACAGAGGGGAGCCGCACATGACGCGTTCGATCCGTTCGACCTTGATTGCCTCGACCATGCTGTCGCTGGCCTGGCCGGTGACCGTTCAAGCGCAGGATACGCGCCTGGAAGAAATCGTGGTGACCTCGCGCAAGCGCGAGGAAAGCCTGATCAACGTGCCGCTGGCCGTGACCGCCTTTCCGGTCGAGAAAATCCAGGCGATGGGCGTGCAGAACCTGGCCGAACTGTCGAAGTTCTCGCCCGGCCTGTCGGTGGCCAACCAGGGCTCCACCTTCATCGGCCGCCTGCAGTCGGGCATCCGCTTCCGCGGTATGAACCCGACCGTGTTCACCCCGTCGAACCAGGTCGGCGCGCTGTTCGTCGACGGCATATACTTCCTGGCCGGGGCGCAGTCGGTCGGCTTCGACGACATCGCGCGCGTCGAGGTGATCCGCGGGCCACAGGCCGCCTACTTCGGCCGATCCACCTTCGGTGGCGCCATCAACTACATCACCAAGGATCCCGGCGACGAGATCAGCGGCAAGATCGAGGCGGAGTACAGCCCGTCGTACGACACGTACGCGGGTTCGGCGTCGGTCGAAGGCCCGCTGGTCGCCGATCGCCTGAACGCGCGGCTGTCGGTCAGCCAGCGCCAGAAGGGCGACCAGTACACCGCCACCGACGGCGGCAAGCTGGGCCGCGAACGCACCACGTCGATCAACGGCACGATGCTGTTCAAGCCGACCGACGATCTGCGCATCAAGCTGCGCGGCACCTACGCCAAGGACAACGATGGTCCGGCCCTGGGTACGCTGGTCAGTTACACCCGCTTCGGCAACTGCCCGGCGGGCACGGTGAAATCGTACCTCGATGCCGCCGGCAACCCGCGCTCGGGCGGACTGCAGGTGCCGTGGCATTGCGGCGCGCTACCGCACAAGGGCGTGCCGATCACCACCAACACGCGGCTCGACGTAATTCTGCCGCCGGCGATCACGCCGCAGCGCCCGCCGCTGCCGGCCGCGACCGTGCCGCTGGACGTCCGCGCGGCGTTGGTGGGCAACAGCTTCGGCTCGCCGCTGTTGGCTAGCGTGCCGTCGCTTGACGGCTTCGGCATCCGCCGCAACTTCCAGCGGTACTCGGCGGTGTTCGACTGGACACTGTCCGACGCCTTCACCTTGTCTGGCAACGCCGCCTACAACGACCAGGAAGGCAACGCCATCCGCGACGGCGACTACAGCGACACCACCAGCGTCTACATCGGCGCGCCGGCGACATTCGAGGACTATAGCGGCGAACTGCGCCTGACCTACGACGAAGGCCAGAAGCTGCGGGCGCTGGCGGGCGTGAACTACTACAACCAGGACACGGCCTACGCCTTCGCCAACGCGGTCGAGGCGACGTTCGGCTTCCGCATTCCCGCCACCGGCCCGCTGTCGCGCCCCAACCCGCTGCAAAACCCGTCCTCGGCCGACGAGATCAGCACCACCGGCGTGTTCGGCTCGATCGAGTACGACATCCTTGAACAGCTGACCGCCACGTTCGAGGGCCGCTACCAGGTCGACAAGGTCGGGCGCTTCTCTGGCAGCGAGCTGATCGGCCTGACGCGCGAACCGACCTATACCTCGAAGGAATTCCTGCCGCGCGGCATCCTGACCTGGCGGCCGATCGAGGACATGACGATCTACGCCCAGTACGCCAAGGGCACGCTTCCCGGCGACAACACCAACCTCGCGGTGTTCCGCACGCTGACGCCGGGCCAGCGCGAGGAAGTGCAACAGGGCCTGGGCACCATCGGCGAGTTCATCGATTCGGAAATCCTGCACAGTTACGAGGTGGGCCTGAAGCAATCGCTGCCCGACATGGGCCTGCGCTACTCGCTGGTCGGCTACTACATGGATTGGAAGAACCAGAAGGCCGCGGCCACCATCTTCCTGACCCGCGACCAGGGCCGCACCGTGGGCTTCCGCGTGCCCGGCACCGCGCGCATCAAGGGTCTGGAGTTCGAGGGCGAGTTCGCCGCGACCGAGAACTTCACCATGAACGGCACGCTCAACTACACCAACGCCCAGTACCGCGACTTCAAGCTGGCGGCCAACGCGGCGTTCTTCAGCGGCACGGCGTTGACCGGCTACACCGCCAAGGGCAACACCCAGCCGCGCTTCCCAGGCTGGAGCGGCACGCTGTCGGCCACCTGGGACGACGAGCTGATGGCCGACTGGACCTACTACGTGCGCGGCGATGCCATCTACACCGGCAAGCAGTATACCGACGAGACCAACCTGACCTGGGTGTCGGACTACACCACCTTCAATCTGCGCGTCGGCTTCGTGCGAAACGAGGCGATGACGGTCGAGGTGTTCGCCACCAACCTGTTCGACCAGGACGGCTGGGCCAGCGCGGCCTTCACGTTCGACGGGTCGCTGGCGCAGGCCATCACCCTGCCCTTGCAGCGCGGCGCCGCGGCAGTGCCGATCGACAAGCGCAGCATCGGCGCGCGGGTCAGCTACGCGTTCTGACCCGACCGCACCGCGCGCAGTTCGCGACAACCCCGGATCGGCGGCCCCGATCCGGGGTTTTCCTTTGAACCGATTTCGGCCACTCTCCCCGGCCGTGAATCGCAGGGGAGACCGATGATGGACGTGCGCGCCGCAATCGCCGTGGGGGCGGGCAAGCCGCTCGAGATCGACACCGTTCAGCTGACAGGCCCGCGCGCCGGCGAAGTCATGGTCGAGGTCAAGGCGACCGGGGTGTGCCACACCGACGCCTTCACCCTGTCGGGCGACGACCCCGAGGGCGCGTTCCCGGCCATCCTGGGCCACGAGGGCGCGGGCGTGGTGGTCGAGGTCGGCCCCGGCGTCAACTCGGTGAAAAAGGGCGACCACGTCATCCCGCTGTACACGCCGGAATGCCGCCAGTGCAAATTCTGCCTGTCGGGCAAGACCAACCTGTGCCAGGCGATCCGCGAGACGCAAGGCAAGGGCGTGATGCCCGACGGCACCTCGCGCTTCGCCTGGAAGGGCAAGCCGATCCTGCACTACATGGGCACCTCGACCTTCGCCAACTTCACGGTGCTGCCCGAGATCGCGGTGGCGAAAATCCATCCCGACGCGCCGTTCGATAAGGTCTGCTACATCGGCTGCGGCGTCACCACCGGCATCGGCGCGGTGATCTGGACCGCCAAAGTGACGCCCGGTGCCAACGTGGTGGTGTTCGGCCTGGGCGGCATCGGCCTGAACGTGGTGCAGGGCGCGCGGCTGGTGGGCGCGGACAAGATCATCGGCGTCGACATCAACCCGGCACGCGAGGCGCTGGCCCGCAAGTTCGGCATGACCCACTTCGTCAACGCCAAGACCTCGGCGGACGTGGTGAAGGAAGTGATCGAACTGACCGGCGGCGGCGCCGACTACAGCTTTGAATGTATCGGCAATGTGAAAGTGATGCGCCAGGCGCTGGAGTGCTGCCACAAGGGCTGGGGCCAGAGCATCATCATCGGCGTGGCCGGGGCGGGGCAGGAAATCGCCACCCGGCCGTTTCAGCTGGTCACGGGCCGCGTGTGGAAGGGCTCGGCCTTCGGCGGCGCCCGCGGACGCACCGACGTGCCCAAGATCGTCGACTGGTACATGCAGGGCAAGATCAACATCGACGACCTGATCACCCACACCATGCCGCTGAAGGACATCAACAACGCCTTCGACCTGATGCACGAAGGCGCGTCGATCCGCAGCGTGGTGGTGTATTGAAGTCTACTCATGACAGAATGGATAAGAGATTTTGGATTACCCTTGATCAGCGTTTATGGCGCTTTGCTTTCTTCGCTTCTCGCCGGGATCAAGATTTGGGAGATAAGAAAAGATAGCTCAAACTTGTTTGTCCATTTGATTCACATGCAGCTTATTGAAACGGGAAGCAAAAAGTCGTGCATTCTTCTAGAGCTAACTAATCTAAGCTCGAAAACTTGCTTCGTTTCCGAAGTTGTCTTGCGAGAGTCGAACACGTACGAGAAAAATAGATTCTTGAGCAACTGGTTTGCAGCCAAAGCGTCTTCATCTGCACAACGAAGCGACACTTTATTGAGTGGGATTGAGTATTCTGGAATAAAAATTGAGGCGGGACACAAACATATATTTGCAGTAGATAAATCTGGAGCGAAGCGGATTAAGTGCGGAGATACAATTATCGTCTATTTGTCGAACCGAAGGATATTTTCTGTGCGTCCGAACACATTGAAAAGTGTTCGAGAAGAGCTTTCGTCAATTGAATTAGAAACGGCGTATGATGCGAATATTGCTGAGAAAACTGGCTTATTGAGCAAAACGAGCTAGCTGTTTGGCGAAGCAAATTTGATCCACACTTGTTTTGTCTGAATGTTTGGTAAGTGAGCTTGCACGAGCTTTGCCCCAATCGTTTCTTCGGGTCGCTCTCTCTTCAACATCTCAAAATCTTTATTGCTCTTGCGCCCTCGCCTCACATCAACCCGACCGCCTTGGGCAGCCACAGGGTCAGCGCCGGGAACGCCACCAGCACGATCAGGCGCAGAATGTCGGCGATCACGAACGGCGTGACGCCGCGGTAGATGGTGGCGAGGCTGGTGCCGGGCGCCATGCCCTGCATCACGAACACATTGATGCCGATCGGCGGCATGATCATGCCGATCTCGATCACCACCACGTTGACGACGCCCCACCAGATCGGGTCGTAGCCCATGCTGACGACCAGCGGCAGCACGAACGGCAGCGTGATGACCATGGCCGCGACCTCGTCGAAAATCGCGCCCAGCACCACGTACATGGCGAGGATGAGATAGATGATGGCAAGGTCGGGGATCGGCAGCGCCTCGACCGCGGTGATGATGACATCGGGGATGTGCGACAGCGTGATGCAATAGCCGAACACATTGGCGCCGATGATGATCAGGTAGATCAGCGCGGTGCTGGACGCGGTCTCCAGCAGGTTCTTGAAGAACGAGGCCCGGGTCAACCGCCCGCGCAGCAGCGCGAACAGCACCGATGCGGCGGCGCCCACGGCGGCCGCTTCGTGCACCGTGAACACGCCGGAGTAGATGCCGCCCGAAACAATCACCGCGAGCGCCACCACGCCCCAGCTGTCCTTCAGCGCCGTGAATCGCGCGCCCCAGGGTTGGCGCGGCCCGGCCGGACCCGCGGCCGGATCGATGGCGACCGCGGCGAACACCGCGCCGATGTAAAGCAGCGTCGCCAGCAACGCCGGCACCACGGCGGCCACGAACAGCGCGGTGATGAATTGCTCGGTCAGGATGGCGTACAGCACCATGATCACCGACGGCGGCACGATGATGCCGAGCGTGGCGCCCGAGGCGATCGACCCGGTGGCGAGCGAGGTGGCGTAACCGCGGCTTTTCATCTCGGGCAGGGCGATGCGCGCCATGGTGCCGACGGTGGCGACCGACGAGCCGCACACCGCGCCGAAGCCGGCGCAGGTGGCGACCGTGGCCGCCGCCAGGCCGCCGCGCCGATGGCCCAGGAACGCCTGGGCGAGGCGATAGAGGTCCGATGATAGGCCCGCCGCCGAGGCAAAGTTGCCCATCAGCAGGAACATGGCGATCACGGCCAGTTCCTCGCTGGCCAGTTGCTGCGCCGGGTCGATGCCGAGAATATCGAGCGCGGGGCCGACGCCGATCATGGCCGCGGTCCCGGCGAAGCCGCACAACGCCATGGCCACGCCGATGGGCACGTGCAGTGCGATCATGATCAGGATGCCGGCCAGCGCCAACAGGCCGATGGTCGTGGGTTCCATCACCGGGCCCTAGTCGGTCACGTGCGCGTCGGCGGACACGAGCGGGACGCCGCGCCGCGCGGCGGCGATGGTCGCGGCCAGCACCCAGGCCTGGACCAGGGCGGCGAGGCCCATCAGCACGCACACCGACCACCACACCGGCGCGGTGGACCACTCGAGGGTGGATGTCGTGCGCCCGGCGGCCTGGCGCAGCGCCGCCAGTTCGCCGACCTGCCAGGTTACCAATGCGAAGAACGCGAGCGTCAACGCCGCGCCCACGACGTCGAATAAGGCGTGCCAGCGCCGACCCAGCGCCTGACCGAGCAGCCGCACGGTCACGGCGTTGCCCTTCTTCAGGCCGGCCGGAAAGCAGCTGGCCACGACCAGGGCGTAGACGACCTCGTTGAGGTCCTTGAAGCCGGGGATGCGCGGCAGATTGAGATACCTGAGGGTCACATCGGCCATGGTCATGAACGAGATGAAGACCAGCCCCATGAAGCCGACGACCGCGATCGCCTCGACCGCGCGGGTGAGCATCGCATCAGCCGGGCTGGGCGGCGCAGGAGTCGCGGACGGTACGGCGGTCACGACATGCGCTCCCGCGCCCTCAGCTGCGTGATGATGTCCTGCACGGCGGCATAGGTTTCCGCACCGCGCGGGGTTCGGGCTATCCAGCGATCGACCAGGGGCTTCACCGCGCCGCGCAGCGCGTCGATATCCTGCGCGCTGGGCTCGATGTAGACGATGCGGCCCTCGGCGCGCAGGTTGGCGTCGATTTCGGCCACGCGCTGGTCGTAGGCGCCGCCGCCCAACAGCGCCAGGCGCTGGCCGCTGTGACGTTCGATGATCTCCTTCAGGTCGTCCGGCAGGCCGTCCCAGCGCCGCCGGTTCATCATCAGCGCGAACAGCACCACGCCGAACGGCGCGTTGATCAGGTGCGTGGACACGCGGTAGGTCTGGAACGTCTGCACCGCCACCAGACCCTGCACAGTGCCGTGAATGGTGTGCCGGCGCATCGCCTCGTAGACGTCGGCCGGAAACATGGCTTCGGCGGTGGCGCCCAGGCTCTCGATGAATTCGCCTTCCAGCCGGCCGGAGCTGCGAATCTTGAGGTTCTTGAGATCGGCGAAGCCGGCGACCGGCACGCGCGTCAGCAGCGCGCCAGGTTCGGCCGACCAGATGCCGAGCAGTTTCACGTCGTCGAAGCCCTGGACCAGGCCGCGCCGGCACAGTTCCCACGCCACCACCGAGGCCTCGGTGGCGCCGCGCGTCAGGAACGGCGTTTCAAGGATCTGCAGCTGGGGAAACTGGCCGGTGGTGTAGCTGGGCTGGGCGAAGGCGATGTCGGGTACGCCGGCGCGCAACAGATCGAACTGCGCATAGGGGCTGCGACCCAGCGAGCCGCCGGTGTAGACATCGAACGACAACCGGCCGGGGGCGTCTTTCTCGATTGCGGCCATCCACGGCTTGATGATGCGCGCGACCGAGTGGCTGACCGGTGCCAGGTACGTGGCGAGGCGCAGTCGCGACGGGACGGATTGCGCGCGCACGGTCGCACCGCCCGCCACACTGCCGACCACCACGGCCGCACCGGCGGACCGAAAAATACCACGGCGAGAGATCATGCGCGACAGACTATCACGCGCTCCGGAACGCCGCGAGGTCGACCGCGCCTTCCTCTTCGTCGATGTGCGCGGGGCCGGTCTGCATGGCCATCTTGAAGGCGGCGGTCACCTTGCGGATCAGGTCGATGTCGGACTTGGTCGGGTCGTCATAGCGGTCCGAGATTTCCCGCACGTTGTCGGACAACTGCACGCACAGCGCGCCCAGCTGCTGGTCGCGCAGGCGCAGCGCGACGTCGGACGCCTCGGTCAGCACATCGGCCAGCGCGATCAGATCGTTCTGCACCTCGTCGCTGATGGCATTGCTGTCGTAGGCGCGCACCAGGCGCTCGCACACTTCGCCGAGGCGGAAGCTCTGGCGGTCGAGCTTGGCCTGCAGCACGGCCTGCAGCGAGCCATCGACCGCCTCGCGCAGGGCGTGGCGATCGAACTCGCGGCCGTTGACCTTTTCCAGCACGGTGTTGAGCACCGGAATCCGGCGCACGCGACCGGTCAGCTCCATGTTCTTGCGCTGCGGGCCCATGTAGGTGTCGGTCACCACGAACGGCTGGCGGTGGAAGGTGACGAGCTTGAGGCGTTCCTGGACCCGTTCGGGCGACAAAGGCTTGATGATGATGTCGTCGACCCCGGCGCGGATGGCGCGATCAAGGGAGTCGGGCCGGCCCGGGTTGATCAGCACCGTGATCAGCATGAACGGATTGTCGCTGAGCTTCTGGCTGCGGATTTCGCGCACCAGCTCGAACACGTCAGCGTCGAAATCGTCGCCGATCACCAAGAGGTCCGGCGGCACCTGGAACATCAGTTCCTTCAGGCCGACCAGCGAGGAGTGACAGACGATCTGCGCCAAGCCCTGCGCCTTGAACATGTCGCGCAGCTGATTGCGCTCGTAATAGTTTTTCTCACCGATATAGACGGTGACCTTGCGCAAATTATCCTTGGGCAACGAGGGCATCGGCCGCTCACCCACAAGCCTTTGTTTTCGCGCCTTTATCGCGACCCCAATCGCGCCGGGGCCGGCTCCCGGACAACATTGTCTCTATTCCGGATTGGACATGCAAGGTGGTGAGAAATTCGCGTAAAAGTCGAGACTTGAAGGGCCTGTTCCGATCCTCAAGCCATTGGACTCGGCCGACTCCGCCCGGTCTGGGGGGCCGGCGACCGGTCAGGCCGGCTTGGTCAGGTCGTCGAGGCTGATGGTGACGTCGGAACCCTTCGCGCCGTCGGCGCCGGGCGGCGGCGCCGGCTTGGCGGCGTCGGCGGGAATGACGTTGGGCGAGAACCGCTTCTCGGTGGTCTGCTTGGCCATGTCGAATGCCCGCGTCAGCTTGCTGAGCAGCGCAAGCTGGGCGTCGGTCGGGTTCTCGTAGGCCTCGGCGAACTCCTCGACCTGACGGGCGAGATCGACGCACAGCGCGGCCAGGTCGGGCTCGTTGATCAGCCGGGCGGTGCCGGCGGCGTCCTCGAGCACGCTGACCAGCACCAGGATCTGGTCGTGAACTTCCTTGGTGACGCGCTTTTCGTCGTACGCCTTGCGGATCTGGTTGCAAATCCAGCTGAGCTTGAGGCCATGGCTGTCGAGCCGCGCGGTCATCACGTCGAGCTGACAGCGCTCGACCGCGCGGGTGATCTCGGCCGCGGAAATCTTGCGGCCCTCGACCTTGTCCTTGAGGGTGTTGACCACCGCGATCTGCCTGATCTTCGAGGGCCGCTCGCCGCCGCGGCGGCGTTCCGGGCCGACGTAGTCGGTGGTCACGATGAATGGGATGCGGTTGAAGGTGAAGAACTGGACCCGTTCCAACATGCGGCCCGGCGCGACCGGCTTGATCATCACGTCGTCCGCGCCGGCCAACAACGCCTTCTTGACGTTGGCGTCGCTGTCGCCGCCGACCATCATCGTGATCATGATGAACGGATTGCGACCGAAGCGGAAATGGCGGATGTCGCGCACCAGGTTGAACGCCGAGGCATGCATGTCGTCGGCCAGGATCAACAGGTCGGGCATCGCCTCGTTCATGGCCCCGACCATGTCCTCGAAGCGGCCAAAGGTGCGGGTGCGCCGAAAGCCTTCGCCGCGCAGGATGGCGCGCATGCTTTCGCGCACCTGCTCGTTCGGTTCGCCCAGGAAGATGTCGACTTCGCCGCGGCGGTCCTTGTCGAAGCGACGATTGGCTGGATTGGAAGTATTCATTGGTCCCCAGACACCGGTAGCGCAAACGTGCGCTTTGTGCGAGTCGGGCGATCGCGCCGCCCGACCGGGTGCGTTCTTGCGTCCTCAACCGCTGCTTAAGGCGATTCGGGCGGCAAAGCAACCATTCCGCGCGCCAGCGGCCCTGGGGAGGACGCCGGGGCGAATTAGATTCAAAAGACCGATCAAGAGTTTAGCCGGCGGTAGAGGCCGTCAGGCCGCAACGCCCCGCCACGCCGCCAGCGCGTGTTGCCGGCGGACGCGCGTCGACAGTTCGGCGAGATCGGTCTCGCGCAACGGCCCGCGCTTGGCGAGCAATTCCACCGCCAAATCCAAGTAGGGATCGTCGGTGGCGCGATGCGCCTCGGCAAAACGCAGATCGGCGATTGACGGGTGGGACGGCGTGGTCTGCTGGCGCCGATCCCGGACATCGACAGCTTTCAGATACATCGGTCTCTCCTCGCCCATCCGCCGGCCGTGGCGCGTCACGTTGGGGACGCGATGCACGCCGGCGGTGGCCTAAGTGATAGGTGCAGACCGCGCCGATTCAAGCGACACAATTGTAAATTCTGCCTCTCGCACTGCGGTTTTTTGCGCCGCGAAAATTATTGCGGCGCACAGCACGCGCACCTGACGCCTGTCAGTCGGCGAGATCGATGGCGTGATAGTTGATGATCAGGTTGAGCGGCCGGTAATCGCGCACGCGCGCGGACAGCCCGTCGATCATCACGGTTTCGTGCATGTAGAGCATCGGCGGGTCGTCGTGCAGGCGCTTGAGCAGCTGGCCGACGATGGCATTGCGCTTGGTCAGGTCGAACTCGGCCTGCGCGGCGCGGATCGCCGGCACCATGTCGTCATCGCAGTAATAGCGTTCGCGGATCAGGCAGGCGGTGAACGGGCGCAACGCATCCAGGCTGGGCTTGACGTTGAAGTCGATGTTGTAGGCCTGGCCGGCGAAACCACCGAAGTTGACCTTGCGGATCATCTCGGCGTTGGGGATCGAGCGCATCTCCAGGGTCACGCCGACCTGGGCCAGATCCTGGGCCATGTACTGGAAGATGGCCGCGTCGGCGGCGCTGCCGCCCAGGATGGCCTCGGCCACGAACTTGAAGCCCGTGGGCACGCCCGCCTCGGCCAGCAGCGCGCGGGCCCGGTCTGGATCGTAGGCGAATGGCGCGAGCTTCGGGTCGAACCCGATGGCGAACGATGGCGCGGCCTGGCTGGCGGGCTTGGTCGCGCCTTCCAGCAAGGCCGCGATGTAGCGTTCCTTGTTGACGGCGTGATTGAGCGCGAGCCGCACGCGGCGGTCGTCGATCGGCGTGCCGGTATCTTTCAGGAACGCGAGCCCCATGGCGCCGGCACCGCGGCTGATGTGGTGGGTGTGCCCGGCGTCGTTCAGCGCGCGCACCTCCTCCGGGCCGATGACGATGGCCACATCGGCATTTCCGGACAGGATGGCCTGGGCGCGGGTGAACGGATCGGGCAGCTTGAGGAATGTGAGCCGGTCGAGCTTGGGCGGAGTCCACGATCCGCGAAACGCCGACAGTTCGATCTTGCTCGCGCCCCAGCTGTCGACCTTGAACGGCCCGGTACCGATCGGCGCACGGGCGAACCCGTCGGGGCCCAGCTTGCGCCACTGGCCTGGTGCGACCATGCGCACGATGGCCAGCTCGCGCGGCAGCATGATGTTGGGGAACGCCGTGACGATATCGACGGTCAGGTCGTCGACCACGCGCACCTGCTTGATCGCGTTGATCACCCGGGCGACCGACTCGCGCTGACCTTCCGGCGAGATCAGGTAGTCGAGATTGACCGCGACCGCTTCGGCGTTGAATGGCTCACCATTGGAGAAGGTGACGCCCGGCCGCAGATAGAAACGCCACGTCAGCGGATCGACGGACTCCCAGCGGGTGGCCAGCCACGGGATGGCCTCGGCGTTGTCGTCGACCAGCGTCAGCGGGTCGAACATCGCCGTCCAGATGTAGATTTCCGACGAACTGGTCGACCGGTGCACGTTACCCAGCGCCGCCGGTAGGCTGTAACTGGCCACGCGCACGTGTTTTTCGGCCGCCGCGGGCGCCGCGCAGGCCAGCGCGGCGCAGCCGAAAAGCGCGCGCACCAGCGCACGTTTGCTCAGGCGAAAGATCGGGCTATGGTGCATCGGCGTATCATAGCGCGGCGGGAGGGCAACGCCATGAGCATCAACACCCACGTCATCGTGTCCGAGATCAGGCGGCCGGCGGCCGAGCTGGTCGCCAAGGTCGCCAAGCAACACGTCGGCGTGTCGGGCGCCGAAGCCGGCCCGCGCCAGATCATGCATCCCGACATCAAGCCGCTCGACCCCACCTGGCGCATCTGCGGCCCGGCGCTGACGGTGCGGCCGGAGTTCTGGTACGACCGCATGGTCGGCGAACTCGCGCCCAAGTACGTCAAGCCCGGCGACGTGATCGTGGTGGACGCCGGCGGCCACACCGAGGTCGCGGTCTGGGGCATGAGCATGTCGACCAGCGCCAAGGCGGCCGGCGCGGCCGGCGTGGTGATCGACGGCTCGACCATGAACACCGCGCTGCTCACGCGCGAGCGTCCGCAGTTGCCGATTTTCGCGCGGGGCGTGGCCCCGACCGCCACCACCTCCGACGGCCCCGGGTCGATCAACGTGCCGGTGATCTGCGGCGGGGTGATCGTCAATCCCGGCGACATCATCCTGGCCGACAGTGATGGCGTGGTGGTGTTGCGCCCGGAAATCGCCGAGGCGATCATCCGCAACGCCGAGATCCACGACCGCGGCGAACAGGACCCGGAAATGCGCAAGAAGCCCTATTGGGAACGCCGCAAGGTCGAGGAACGCCTGCGCGCCATGAGCACGGTGACGTGGAAGTAGTGGTGGACCAGTATGGGCCTCTTTTCGTTCGTTGCGGATTGTAGGGGGTTACTCTTAGAAGTCAGATCTGTTTACAACCATTGGAAAATGCCGCTTACCCTTCACTTGCATCCGATCGTCGAAGTTGGATGGAGTTATTGGGGTCCCGTACTGATAGCTACGTGTTCGATTAAGACAAAGATTCGCCAGACCATTGAATTGATGTGCGTTGAATTAACGCACAAAGAAACTGGAAAAGTCTCCAAGTTCGACTGGCAATTCACTAGGCGCTGTTTACAAAGTTGCATGACGTAAGCATTTGCGGATTGTAGCGAGATGCAGAGCATCGAGGAAGGACCGGGCCAACTTGTCGTAGCGCGTCGCGATGGCGCGGTTGACTTTGAGGTGGCCGATCATGCGTTCG
>JANRJB010000274.1:0-10433 GCA_033764265.1 Rhodospirillaceae bacterium
ACACCGTCGACGCGGCGGCGACAGAACTGAAGGCCAGACCGGGTCAGGGCCGCGTCATCGGCATCGCGTGCGACGTGGCGGACTTCGATCAGGTGCAGAACCTATGGCGGCAAACCGCCAAGGTGTTCGGCCGCATCGACATCTGGATCAACAACGCCGGCGTGATCAACAAGTATCGACCGCTGCAAGACCTGGATCGGTCCGACATCGACGCGGTGGTCGCGACCAATCTGGCGGGCGCGATGGCCGGCACGCGCGTCGCCGCCGCCGGCATGGCCACGCAAGAGCCCGATGCGTCCGGCCTGCGCGGCGCGATCTACAACATGGAAGGCTTCGGCTCCGACGGGATGACGCGCGCGGGCCTCTCGGTCTACGGCACCACCAAGCGTGCATTGACATACTTTTCCGGCGCCGCGGCCAAGGACCTGCGCAACCAAGGCATCGTCGTCGGCACGATTCAGCCGGGCCTGGTGGTGACCGAACTGGGCCTGGGCGAGTCCTGTGGCAAGCCCGTCGACGTGTTGCGCCGGGAGAAAAAATTCATCAGCGCATTCGGCGATCCGGTCGGCCCGGTCGCGGCCTTCGTCGCCGCGCGCGTACTGGCCAATCGCAAGCCCGGGGCGCGCATCAACTGGCTGGGGCCCGGCAAACTCGCCTGGCGGGTGCTGACCGCGCCGCTCGGCCGTCGCGATCCGATCGGCGAGGCCGGTTTGCCCTGATTTTGCGCGGGTTTTCGCTGCCCAACCTGTGAACGCCGAACATGCCGCGCTGAAGCGGCCAGGCAAAGTGTGCTGAAATGCGCGCGTCGGAGGCAGCACGTGGCGAAACGAAACCCCAGCCGGGCCCAAGGCAAGTCTGACGCCGCCGGCGCGCGCGCCAAGAAAGGCGAGGCCCTGCGCCGCCGCGTGCTGGGCCATGACCACGTCAACCGGTCGCTGGCCGAAGCCGATGCGCTGACGGCCGACCTGACCCGACTGATTCACGAGTGGGTCTGGCACGACATCTGGTCGCGCCCCGGCCTGCCGCTGAAGACCCGCAGCCTGATCAACGTCGCGCTGCTGACCGCGCTGAACCGTCCGCGCGAACTGAAGCTGCACCTGAGGGGCGCGTTCAACAACGGCTGCTCGGTCGAGGAAATCCGCGAGGTGCTTTTGCACACCGCGCTCTATGCCGGCGTGCCGGCCACCATCGACAGCGTGCATGTCGTGCGCGACACGCTGAAAGAGATGGGCCATCCGATGACCGCGCGCGGCACGGCCAAAGCTGCGCCAAGGAGCAAGACATGAAACACGCCGCGCTCAAGCCCGCCAGGAAAGCCGCGGGCAAGTCCTATCCGCGCTTCACCTATGACGAGTTGATGGCCAACGCCCGCGCCCTGCTGCCGGCGCTGCGCGAACGCGCCGCCCGGACCGAGGACATGCGCCAGCTGCCGCGCGAGACCATGGACGATCTGTACGAGGCGGGATTGCTGCGCGTGTTCACGCCCAAGCGCTACGGCGGGCTGGAACACGACTGGCATTCGCTGCCCGATGCGGCGCGCATCGTCGCCACAGCCTGTCCGTCCACCGCCTGGATCGTCGCGGTGGTCGGCGGGCATTCGGGCATCTGCGGACGCTTCCCGAAGGAACTGCAGGACGAGGTGTTCGCCGCCGGGCCCAACCAGTTGTTCGTCACTGCCTCGGCCCAGACCACCGGCAAGATCGTCAAGTGCAAGGGCGGCTACAAGCTGAACGGCGTGTGGCGGTTCGGCTCCGGCTCCGATCACGCCGACTGGTGCATGGTCAACGGCGAAGTACTGGACGAGCACGGCGCCAAGACCGGGCGCATGGTGCGCACCATCTCGCCGGCGTCGGACGTCGAGGTGGTCGACACCTGGTTCGTCGCCGGCATGAAGGGCACCGGCTCGAAGGATCTCAAGTACAATGACGTGTTCGTGCCCGAGCACCACGTCGTCGACTCGCCGGAGAACTTCGGCGCCGGCCCGCCCGGCGCGCCGGTCAATCCGGACTGCTACCTCTACGATGTGCCGTTCGGGTCGTACTTTTCCAGCTGGCTGCTGGGGCCGGTGCTGGGCGCCGCCGAAGGGGCCTACGACAGCTACCGCGAGCAGACCAAGGCGCGCGTCGGCGCCATGAGCCAGAACGCGCCGGCCAACATGCACACGGTGCAAGAGCGCCTGGCGGAATCCTATTGCGAGCTGGAGGCGGCGCGGGCGCTGTACGACAAGCACAACGATTTCCTGCACCAGAAAGGTCTGGCCCGGCGCAACATCAGCCCCGACGAATTCATCGACTCCGGCCGCGAGCGCACCTACATCGCCCGGCTGTGCTTCAACCTGGTGCACCGCCTGGTGCGGCAGATGGGCGCGGTCGGCATCTTCGACACCAACCCGGTTCAGCGCTTCTACCGCGACCTCAACGTCATGCAGAACCAACTGGCGCTGAACTGGGACATTCACATGCTCAACTTCGGCCGCCGCCAGCTGGGCCTGCCCACCGGCATGGACCGGCTTGACAACCCGCCGCCCGAAAGGCTGCCTTGGGGTGCGTCCCGCGCCGTCGCCAAGGCCAAGGCAAAGCCGGGCGGGTCGCGCAAGGACTTTGGCGCGAGGGCCGCGGCCGAATAGGCGCGTTCTCCGCCGACGCAACGCCGGGCGGAGGACATCATGGGCCTGTCTCAATTCATGCGCGGGGCCGCGGCGGCGGTCGTGGCGGCGGTGTGTTTCGGCGCGGCCGCGCCGGCCCAGGACAAGCAGCTCAACCTCTATATCTGGTCCGACTATCTGGCGCCCGACACGCTGGCCAACTTCACGCGAGAGACCGGCATCGCCGTCAATGTCGACAACTTCGATTCCTCGGAGATGCTGGAGGCCAAGATGCTGGCCGGCGGTTCCGGGTACGACATCATCGTGCCCAACGGTCCGGTGCTGGCCCGCCTGATCAAGGCCCGCCTGGTCCGCCCGCTCGACCGGGCCACGCTGTCAAATCTCGGTACGCAGGACCCCGCCATCGCGGCCCGCGCCGCCGTCGCCGATCCGGGCAACGCGCACGCCGTCGTCTACATGTGGGGCACCAGCGGGCTCGGCTACAACACCGCCAAGGTGGCCGAACGGCTGGGCGAGGACGCCCCCACCGACAGCTGGGCCCTGCTGTTCGATCCGGCCAACGCGGGGAAGTTGGCAGACTGCGGCATTTATGCGCCGGATTCGCCCGCCGACGTGTTCGAGCCGGCGCTCGCCTACCTGGGCAAGGATCCGCACACGCAAGCTGATGCCGACTACCACGCGGCAGCCTCGGCCTGGACGGCCGTTCGGCCGCACATCGCCAAGTTCCACAATTCCGAGTACGTCGCCGCGCTCGCCAACGGCGACATCTGCCTGGCGATGGGCTATTCGGGCGACATCTTCCAGGCCGCCGACCGCGCGGCGGAAGCCGGCGCCGGTGTCGAGATCGCCTACACCATCCCCAAGGAAGGCGCGTTCATCTGGTTCGACTTCCTCGCCATCCCGACAGACACCCCGAACGCCGCGGCCGCTCATGCGTTCATCGATTACATTCTTCGACCCGACGTGATCGGGCCGATCACCAACCACGTCTACTACGCCAACCCCAACCTGCGCGCCAACGACCGTGCCGCGTCGTTCGTGTCGGCGGAGATACTCGACGACCCGGCGGTCTATCCCACGTCCGAGGTCGTGGCGCGGCTGTTCACCGAACAAACGCCGACTCCCGCGCTCGAACGGCTGCGCACGCGGCTGTGGACGCGCATCAAGACCGGCCAGTGAACCGCCGGCCGGCGCAGAAAATCGTGAAAGCGACGGCGCTTGCCCCCCTCACCCTGCCCTCTCCCCCCATCGCGAAGCCGATGGGGGGAGATGGATACTGGAGGTTAGCGCGCGTCAGGCGCGCGCTTACCGGAAGTTGGGTGAGGGGGGTGCGCCTTCGGCGGCACGAACGTAAGAACGGTTGCACGCGATGACGGCGCCTGAGCGGACAAGTTCTGTGATTTCCGTCGAGCGCATTACCAAAACGTTTGGCGCCGTGGCTGCGGTCGACGGTGTCTCGCTCGATATCGCGCCCAACGAATTCGTCGCGCTGTTGGGCGCATCGGGCTGCGGCAAGACCACGCTGTTGCGCATCGTCGCCGGACTGGAGACCGCCGACAACGGGCGCGTGATGATCGGCGGGGCCGACATGACCGCCACGCCCGCCCATCGCCGGCCGGTCAATCTCATGTTTCAAACCTACGCGCTGTTTCCGCACTTGAGCGTGCGCGACAATGTCGCTTTCGGCCTGCGGCAGGACGGGTTGCGCGGTGGTGAACTCGATCGGCGCATCGCCGAAGCCCTGGCGATGGTCGAACTTGCGGCCTTCGCCGACCGCAAACCGCGCCAGTTGTCCGGCGGCCAGCAACAGCGCGTCGCCTTGGCCCGTTGCATCGCCAAGCGACCGCTGGCGCTGTTGCTCGACGAGCCGCTGGCCGCGCTCGACCGGGCGCTGCGGGAGAAAACCCGGCTCGAACTGATGAACCTGCGCCGTCGTCTCGGCATCGCCTTCGTGGTCGTCACCCACGACCAGGAAGACGCCATGACCATGGCCGACCGCGTGGTCGTGATGGATCGCGGCCGCATCGCCGAGGCGGGCAGTCCGCGCCAGCTGTACGACGCGCCCCGGACGCGGCTGGTCGCCCAGTTCTTCGGCGAGACCAATCTGTGGGAGGGCCGCGTCACCGCCGATGGCGGGCGCGTGACCTGCCCTGACCTGGGCGCGGATCTCAAGGTCGCATCGCCGCTGCCGCCGCCCGGGTCTTCCGTCGCCGTGGCCGTGCGGCCCGAGCGCATCGCCCTCGGTCCGGCAGTAAGTTCAGATGAGAACGCGATACGCGATGCGGTGATCGAGGATGTCGTGTTTCTGGGCACCGCCACCACCTATCTGGTCCGCACGTCGGGCGGGGCCGTGATGCGCGTCACCCGGCAGAACGGCGTGTCCGCGCTGTGCGAGCGCGGCGCGCGCGTCGGCCTGACGTGGCCGGCCGCGGCCGTGATCGTGCTCGACCGATGAGCGCCGCACCGCGCCGCCTCGATCTCTGGGTGACGGCGGTACCGTTTGCCTGGCTCGCACTGTTTGTGGCGCTGCCGGTGCTGATCGCGCTCAAGATCAGCCTTGCCGATCTGCAGGTCGGCGCGCCGCCCTACACGCCGCTGATTGGCGTAAACGCCGCGGGTCAGGCCACGCTTCAGGTCGACGCGGAGAACTATGCGTTCCTGTTGGGCGATCCGCTCTATTGGCGCGCGTATCTCAGCTCCGCGCGGATCGCTCTGATCTCGACGTTGTGCGCACTCCTGATCGGCTTCCCCATGGCCTATGCGGCCGCCCGTGCGCCGCGCGGCTGGCGCACAGCAATCCTGGTCCTGATCCTGTTGCCGTTCTGGACATCGTTCCTGATCCGCGTCTACGCCTGGATCGCCGTGCTGCGCCCCGGCGGCATGCTCAACACCGTGTTTCAGGCCCTGGGCGTGATCGACCAGCCGTTGCGCCTGCTCAATACCGAGGCCGCGGTCATTCTCGGCATCGTGTTCTGCTACCTGCCCTACATGGTGCTGCCGCTTTATGCCCGGCTGGATAAGCTCGATCCGGCGCTGCTCGACGCCGCCGCCGACCTGGGCGCGACACCCGTGACGGCATTCTGGCGCGTCGTCGTTCCGCTCGCGCTGCCGGGCGCGCTGGCGGGCTGCTTGCTCGTGTTCGTCCCGGCGGTGGGCGAGTTCGTGATCCCCGAGCTGATGGGCGGCGCCGACACGCTGATGATCGGCCGCGTGCTCTGGAACGAGTTCTTCTCCAACCGCGACTGGCCGCTGGCCGCCGCCGTATCGGTGGTGCTGCTGGCCGTGCTGGTGGCGCCGATCGCTCTGCTGCAAGGCCTGACCAATCGAGGCGGGGTCGGGCGATGACCGCGCGCACCGACCATCATCGCCTGGGACTCACCGTCATCGGCCTGACGGCGGTGGGCTTGGTCATGCTCTACGTTCCGACGCTGGCGGTGATCGTCACGTCGTTCAACGACTCACGGCTGGCCTCGGTATGGACCGGCTTTTCGCTGCGCTGGTATGGCGAGCTGTTCGCCGACCGGCAGTTCCTGCGCGCGGCCGGGGTCAGCCTGATGGTCGCCGCGGCGTCGGCGACGCTGGCATCCGTTCTCGGAACGCTCGCGGGTCTCGTGCTGGCGCGCCAGGCGCGGTTCCGCGCGCAAGCTTTATTCGCGGGCCTGCTCGCCGCGCCTTTGGTGATGCCCGAAGTCATCACCGGCCTGACGCTGTTGCTGCTGTTCGTGGCCATGGAACAGGCCATCGGCTGGCCCGCCGGCCGGGGCCTCGTCACCATCGTGCTCGCCCATGCCACCCTCGCCATGACCTACGTGGCGCTGGTGGTCCAGGCCCGCCTGGCGGGAATGGACCCCGCCATCGAGGAGGCCGCCGCCGACCTGGGCGCGCCGCCGGGCGCGGTGCTGGCGCGCATTACCCTGCCGCTGATCGCCCCGGCCATTGTCGCCGGCTGGCTGTTGGCGTTCGTGCTGTCGCTGGACGATCTGGTCATCGCCAGTTTCACCTCGGGCCCGCAAGCCACCACCTTGCCGATGGCGATCTTCTCCAGCGTCAGGCTGGGTGTCAGCCCCAAGGTCAACGCCCTGTCGACGCTGCTGGTGCTGGTATCCGCGGTCTGCCTCGCGCTCGCGGTCTGGATCGAGGCGCGTCGGCGGGCTTGAACCGGGGCCCGCCCGGGCGGCATGCTGCACACAACGACGGGGATGGGAAAAGGGGTACACCATGTTGAACGGCCCAACGGCCCTGCGTGCGATCTGCGCCTTGGCGGTTTGCGCGCTGCCGGCCCTCGCCCAACAGGCGCCCTCGCCCGAACGTCGCGCGGACTGGCCGCGGTTCGGCAACGATGCCGGCGGCAGCCAATTTTCGCCGCTCGATCAGATCACGCCCGACAACGTGCGCAAACTTGACGTGGTCTGGGAACACCGCTCGGGCGACGTGTCGGAGAAGGGCAGCGCCACCGGCGCCACGTCGTACGAGGTGGTGCCGATCCACGCCAACGGCATGCTGTACTACTGCACGCCGCTCAATCGCGTCTTTGCGCTGGACCCGGCCACCGGCGCGGAGAAATGGGTGTTCGATCCGCACGCGCCGGGTGCGGATGGTAAGCCCCTGATCGACAAGCCGCGCCGGGCCGGTAACTGCCGCGGGGTGGCCTATTGGGAAGCAGCCGATCCGGAGCCGGGCAAAGCCTGCGAACGCCGCGTGTTCAGGGCCGACGGCCATGGCCACACCTACGCCATCGACGCCGACACCGGCAAGCTGTGCACCGACTTTGCCGCGTACACCGACCATCCCGGCTACGTCAGTCACTGGGACCTGGAAAGCTACGGCGAAGGCACGTCGCGCGGCATGTCCTCGCCGCCGACGGTGATCGGCGACGTGGTGGTGACCACGCAGTCCTCCAACGACGGCATCGCCAACGCCTCCGATGGCCTGGTGCGCGGCTGGGACGTCCGCACGGGGGAACTGAAGTGGTCGTTCAACCCGATCCCGGACGACAAGCGCGACCAGACCGGCGCCGCCAACGTCTGGTCGACCACCAGCGCCGACCTCCAACGCGGGCTGGTGTTCCTGCCGACCACCAGCCCGTCGACCGACTACTTCGGCGGCGGGCGCATGTTCGACATTCCCTACGCCGACGCGACCGTGGCGGTGTCCGCGGCCACCGGCGAGGTGGCCTGGCATTTTCAAACCGTGCGCCACGACCTGTTCGACTACGACCTGGTCGGTCACCCGCTGCTGGTCACCATCCGGAAGGACGGTCGCGACATCGACGTGGCGATCACGCAAACCAAGATGGGTTGGCTGTTCGTCAACGAGCGCGACACCGGCGCCCCGGTATGGCCGGTCGAGGAGCGGCCGGTGCCGCAGTCCGACGTGCCGGGCGAAACGTCGTCGCCGACGCAACCGGTGCCGGTGGGCATCGACGCCTTCGCCGGCCAGCACATCGACCGCGACAAGCTGTTCGGCCTGACGCCACTCGACAAGGCCTGGTGCCAAGGCGAGTTCGACACGATGCGCTACGAAGGCCTTTACACGCCGCCCAGCCTTCAAGGCACGCTGTTGTTTCCCTCGGCGCTGGGCGGTGGCAACTGGGGCGGCGCGGCGTTCGATCCCAAGTCCAACACGCTGATCATCAAGGCCGAGAACCTGGCCTCGCGCCTGAAGTTCGTGAAAAAAGACAACCCCGAGGCCGAGGACAAGGTGCCGTCGGTGGACTACCTGACGCGGCCCCTGATCGGCACGCCCTATCGCGCGGTCGGCGAAGTGTTCATGTCGCCGCTCGGCGTTCCGTGCACGCCGACGCCGTGGGGCACGCTGACGGCCATCGACATGGGTACCGGCAAAACCAAGTGGCAGATCCCGCTGGGATCGGTGAAAAAATACGGTGTCACCATTCCCTACGCCTGGGGCTGGGGCTCGCCCAACATCGGCGGGCCGATCGTCACCGGTGGCGGTCTGATCTTCGTCGGCGCCACCATGGACGAGAAGTTCCGCGCTCTCGAGATCGCCACCGGCAAGGAACTATGGCAGGCCAAACTGCCCGCGCCCGGCATGGCGCTGCCGATGACCTACATGGCCGACGGGCGACAGTTCGTCGTCATCGCCGCCGGCGGCAACGCCCGCGCCGAGACCGCGCTGTCCGACGCCATCGTCGCCTTCGCCCTGCCGCGGGACTGAGGCTGGAGGTCCGATTCCAACATTCGGACCTCGGTCCTGCGGCCAACGGGGTAGCGAATGCCAAATCCGCTCCACGAGGTCAGTTCGGCGCCGATGTTTCGGCGGGCTTGCCGCTGACCAGCAGCAGCGATCCGGCCAGCGTGACGCGCTGATCGCCCGAGGCCTCGCGGCTTGCGCCATTGGACTTGATGGTGCAGGCGTCGCAGACGTTGGCGATCGTGGCGCCCGCCGCAACGGTAACGGTGCGTGATTTTCCGTCGGCAATCACGGTCACGGTTTGCGATTCCTTGCCCGAATTGACCAGATCGACGGCCGCCGCCGGATTGACGGTCAGGAGTCCGGGTACGGCCGAGACGCCCAGACAACAGATGGCCAACACGAGCCGGCCGCATGTCGAAAGCGCGCTTCGCTTCCATCGCGTGCCGGCATCAAGGAGCATGACCATGGGTCCCTCCATTGCCAAGCCGGCGCGGGCCGTCCACGTGGCCGTGCGCCGTACCGTGGAACTGACGAAACGAAACCGGGATCAATCGAATGGGCCGATCATCGGCCGATCCGCCACGCTATACAATCGCTTTTGGCCGGACAGTTCAACCGGCGGCGGCCCGCCTACTCGTGCGGCACGCCGGCGCCGAGGTCGATCCACCGGCCGGGGCTGACGGCGTTGACGAGCGCGATGTCGGATTTGTCTTCGACGCGGTTGATGGGGAACGTGTAGTTGACCAGGCAGGCGGCCGCATCGGGATCGGTGAGGAGCGGCAGGCTGATCGACAGGAACCGCGTCGAGGCGCCGGCGGCCGAGGTCACGATCCGCTCGGTCAGCCAGCCGCATGGCCGGCCGACCACCGCTTCGGCGCCGCGCCACAACAAATGTCGAATCTCGGGCGGATAGACGTCGAGCGCGTTTTCACCGGTCAGATTGCGGCCGAGCGTGTTCTCGCGGTCGGTGGCGAACAGCCGCACGTACATCCGCTCCGGCGGCACCACGTCGACCAGGGCGACGCGCGGCTGAACCGCCGGGTTGGGCCGGTCGAGGAACGTGCGAATGTGCGGCGCCAGCGCGCCCGCGGCCCGCGGCAACGTCTCCCAATGCAAGAAGAATCGCTCGATCGCCAAGCGCGCATCGCGCTCGCCGCGGTCCCGTGTCTCCAAGGTCCACAGTCGCTGATCCATTGGCCGGATATAGTCGATTCCCACGGCATACGCATCCCAACGGGCGGACGAATCGTCCGCGTCCTGGTCGAGTGTCGTTAACGCTTGGCCGACCGGTCCGGTTGCCCGGTCAGGCCGGCACGGGCGCGGCCTGGGCGCGGTCCTGATTGCGGTAGTGCCGCTCCAGGGCCAGCAGCGAAACGCCCAACACCAGGCACAACACTGGATCGGTGCTCTCAGCGGTGCGACCGACGATGAACATCTGCGCCACCTCAATCGCCGTCGAGTACACCAAACCGAACAGCAAGCTAAAGGCGGTGCTGCCACCGGCCTGACCGACCAGCCAGACCAGGCTGCCGTACAGAAAAACCTTCTCCAAGAACGACTGCAGATTCACCATCATCGACCCCTGTTCAAAGCCGGCGAACGGAACCATCTGGAACGAACCTTGTGCGGCCCGCAGCTCGAACGGCATCAGGCCTTGGACCGCAACGCCGGC
>JANRJB010000275.1:0-1522 GCA_033764265.1 Rhodospirillaceae bacterium
GAACGGCGGTTCCTTGATGAAGGTGGATTTCGCGTCCCACTGGTAGACCGCGCCCTTGACGGTGGGGATGGCTTCCCACAGTTTCTTGTTGCCTGAAAGATCGCCGTATTCGCGGCGGAAATGTTCGGCGTTGGAAGCAAACTTGAGCAGCGCGGCGACCTCGGCGTCGGTGGGCCACAGGTCCTTCAGGTAGACCGGCTTGCCGTCCTTGTCCTTGCCCAGCGGATCCTTGGTGAGGTCGGTGCGCACGGTGCCGGCCAGCGCATAGGCCACCACCAGCGCGGGGCTGGCGAGGTAGTTGGCGCGCAGGTTGGCGTGCACGCGGGCTTCGAAATTGCGGTTGCCGGAGAGCACGGCGCAGGTGACGAGGTCCTTGGACACCACGGTTTCCTCGATCTTGGCGTCCAGCGGGCCGGCGGCGCCCATGCAGGTGGTGCAGCCGTAGGCGACCACGCCGAAGCCGAGTTTTTCCAGCGACGGCAGCAGGCCGGCGTCGCGCAGGTAGGCGGTGACAACCTTGGAGCCGGGGGCGAGCGAGGTCTTGATGCGCGGGTGCGGCATCAGGCCCTTGTCCACCGCGCGCTTGGCGAGCAGCCCGGCGGCGAGCAGCAGCGCCGGGTTGGAGGTGTTGGTGCAGGAGGTGATCGAGGCGATCAGCACGTCGCCGTGGCCGACGTCGAAGGCGTGGCCCGTGGGCTCGCGGCGGTTGAGATCGGCGGCGGGGCGGGCATAGCCGTTCTTGTCGGCGGGCGCGGAAAACAGCATGTCGAAATTGCGGCCGAGCTCGGGCAGGCTGACGCGATCCTGCGGACGCTTCGGGCCTGACAGGCTGGGCACGATGCTGTCGAGGTCGAGTTCGATGACCTGGGAGTAGTCGATCTCGCCTTTTTGCGGCATGCCGAACATGCCCTGCGCCTTGTAATAGGCTTCGATCGCCGACACCAGTTCCGGCTCGCGGCCGGTGGTGCGGAAGTAATCGACGGTTTTTTCATCGACCGGGAAGTAGCCCATGGTCGCGCCGTACTCCGGCGCCATGTTGGCCACCGTGCAGCGGTCGGCGGCGGTCAGGGCTGCGGCGCCGGGGCCGAAATACTCGACGAATTTGCCGACGACCTTGGTCTTGCGCATCAGCTCGGTGACGGTGAGCGCGAGGTCGGTGGCGGTGACGCCTTCGCGCAGCTTGCCGGTCATGTGGCAGCCGACGACGTCCGGCGTGAGGAAGGCATTGGGCTGGCCGAGCATGCCGGCCTCGGCTTCGATGCCGCCCACGCCCCAGGCCACGACGCCGATGCCGTTGACCATGGTGGTGTGCGAATCGGTGCCGAACACGGTGTCGGGGAACCACACGCCGTCCTTTTCCCAGACGCCGCGCGACAGGTGCTCCATGTTGATCTGGTGGATGATGCCGTTGCCCGGCGGCACCACGCGCACGGTCTTGAACGCGCCCTGCGCCCATTTGACGAAGCTGTAGCGCTCGGCATTGCGCTTGAACTCGATTTCCTGGTTGACCTGCACCGCGTCG
>JANRJB010000280.1:0-1582 GCA_033764265.1 Rhodospirillaceae bacterium
GCCCCAACCGTCCTCGACCATCGCCGCCTGGGCGAGCTCGGTGGCGCGGCCGGTCATGTCGCGCAGCGTGCCGCTGATGACCCCGGCGATCTTGACCGCCGAGACCTCGTCGGCCAGCAGGCCGCGCGCCAGGGCGGGGAGTTGGTCGAACACGCGGCGCAGGTCCTGGGCGTCGGACGCGGTCGCGACCGCGTCGCCCAGCGCCAGCGAGGCGCCGGCGCGCAAGCGCAGCAGCGCGCGGGCCGACACCACCCCGACGACGCGGCCGGCGCGGTCGACCGCGGCCAGGTGGCGGATGTTCAGCCGCTCCATCCGCCCCATCGCGACATGCAGCAATGCGTTCTCGGGCACGGTCTCGACCGGCGTCGACATGATGACGGCGACCGCCTCGGCCAGTGCCGCCGCCCCGTCGCGGGCGACGGCGTTCAGAACATCGCGCTCGGTGACGATGCCGAGCGCCCGCCCGGGCTCGGCGTCGGCCACCAGCAACGCGCCGATCTTCAACGCCCGCATGCGCTCAGCGGCGTGGCGGACGGTCTCGCTGGCGGCGATGAACTGCGGCGGCGCGCCCATCACGCCGCGCACGCGGTGGCGATAGGGAAAGCTGTCGAGGCGCTGTGCGCCCGTGGATTCCGAAACGGCCGCGTTCATCTGGGTCCCACTCCCGCAAACCCGCCGCGCGCGCCCGGATGACGGGGAGCGCCGGCCACGATAGGATAGGGTTTTGCGGCAGGGACCGCCAATCGCAACGGCGCCGGCACCGGACCGGCGTCCACGGGGGAAACGCCGATGGCGCGATCGGTGCTGGTAGTCGACGACGAGCCGAACATCGTGCTGTCGCTGGAGTTCCTGATGCGCCAGGCCGGCTACGCGGTGCGCGTAGCGCGCGACGGCGAGGCGGCGCTCGACGCGGTCAAGGCCGATCCGCCGGAACTGATCCTGCTCGACGTCATGATGCCCAAGCGCGACGGCTTCGACGTCTGCCAGACGATCCGCGCCAATCCCGACTGGCGCAACGTCAAGATCGTGCTCTTGACTGCCAAGGGCCGCGACATCGAGCGCGAGAAGGGCATGGCGCTGGGCGCCGATGACTACATCACCAAGCCGTTCTCGACCCGCGAGGTCGTCGATCGGGTCAAGCAGCTCCTGGCGGCGGACCGCTAGGGGCAGGGTGCAGGGGGCGGGGGGCGAGATGGCCGCGCGGCGGGATCTGGTGCCTCACCTCGTGGCCGGCGGCGCGGCGGGCGCGGCCTGCGTGGCGCTCCTGGTCCTGACCGGAATGCTGGTCGGGCGCGGCCACGACGCCACCGGCACGGTGATCGGCAACGCGTTGCTGGCGGCGGCGGTGCTCGCCGGCGGCTTTGCCGGGGCCGCGGCCTGGAGCCGCCGCCGCGCCCGGCGTCTGGCCGGCGCGCTGGCGGAGGAGACTCAGCTCATCGCTCGCGCCAACCCGCGCCATGCGATCGAGGCGGCGCCCTATGCCGCCCTGGCGCCGCTGCCCGACGCGGTCAACGAGCTTGCCGGCCGGGTGCGGCGGGGGGTCGAGGAGGCGGACGAGCGCGTCGCCGCCACCACGCGCCAG
>JANRJB010000282.1:0-4668 GCA_033764265.1 Rhodospirillaceae bacterium
CAGTTCGCTGTCGCCGGCCAGAGCATCCAGGGATCGTTCGTAGGTGTTGCCCAGGTTATTGCCCAGGCCCAGGTCGGTGGCGGACTTGCGGTCGACATCGACCAGGATGGCGTTGGGATTGGTCGGCGCCACCCGGAAACGGAAATCATAGATGAACGAGCCGGTCGACGCCGCGATCTGGCTGACCGGCACGCCCAGCTGCAGCTGCCCGGCGCTGATCAGGGTGAAGGTGGCGTCGTTGCGCACCACGCCGGCCAGGCGGGCCGACAGCTTGACGGTGCCGTCGATGGTCAGGCGGCCGGTCGCGCCCAACAGCGCGCCGGTTGAGCCTGCGGATTGGCCGTCGATGCCGAATTCCAGCTCCGACGCTCCGGTGATCGATGCTTCTGTGGCGCTGATGACCTTGCCGCCGGGCACGAACACCTTGGAATCGGCGATGGCCAGGTTGGTCGTGCCGGCGCCGCGGCCGATGCCGCCGCGCAAGGTGGTGCCGTTGCGCACGGTCACGGTGTGATTGCCGATGCCCAGGTCGACGTTGCCGTTGATGGTGGTCTTGTCGAACAGGATGGTGTTGTTGCCGCCGCCCAGGTCGATATCGCCGGTGATGGTGCCCGCGGTGGAGCGCAGCTCGTCGGCGCCGCTGCCCAGCCTGATCGACCCGATCACCGTGCCGGAATTGAAGAAGGCGATGTTCTGGCTGGAGCGGCTCAGGTCGGCGGCCACCGCGCGCCCGGTCGAGGTCGGTCGGATCAGCGCCTGGAACGTGCCGGTGTTCTCGAAATTGGTCAGCGTGCCGGAGTTGTCGACCAGCGCGAAGGCGCTGAAGGAGCGGCCACGGGCGTCGACCTGCACGTTGCCGGTGTTCAACAGCGTCTTCAGGCCGCCGCCGGCCGCCACGATGATGCCGAACGCATTGCCGCCGCCGTTGCCGGGCGCGCCGGTGGTGCCGTCCTCATTGTCGTCCTGGGCGCGCACCAGCATGTCGCCGGTATTGATGAAGCCGGGCACGAAGGCGCGGTCGCCGATGTCGATGCCGCGGGCAGTGGCGTTGACCGACACCGACTGGATGTCGCCGCGCTCGAGCCGCATGTTGCCGGCGAACGTGACGGTGCTGAGCGGCGCGCCGGCGGCGCTGCCCGAAATCGAGATGGCGCTAGTGGCCCGGCCCGGCTCGGTGGTGGTGGACTGGACCACGCCGCGCATCAAGAGGCTGCTGCGCGCGCCGTCGATCGACTGCGCGATCTGCCCCACCGTCACGTCGCCGCCGCCGGCCCGCGGCCCGATCACCAAAGTCGTGGCATTGCCGGCTTCGGTATACAGCAGCGTGTCGTTGGGCGCGTCGGTGGCCGGTGTCTGGGTCAGCTCCTGGTCCTCGGTCAGCCCGTTGCCCTGCAGGAAAATGCCCTCGCCGATGCTGCCGTTGAAGCGCAGCGCCGATCCGCCCTGAATCGGGTCGACCACGCGGCCGTCGCGGTCGAAGGTGGCGCGCGCGCCGGTCGCGATCGAGCCGGTCAGGAAGAACCCCTTGCCGATGTCGGCGAAGGCCGCGCCTTCGCTGTTCAGGCCGACCGGGTTGATGCCGCCGGAAATGTCGGCATCGCCGGTGATGCGCCCCAGGAAGCGCATGGCGTGCCCATTGGCGCCGTTCAGCGTGAAGTTCGCGCCCATGCTGACGTTGCCGTCGATCGTGCTTTCGGCCAGCACGCCGAAGGAATTGTTGCCGCCGACCGCGATCGAGCTGCCGCTGGTCGCGGTGAAGTTGCCCTTGAAGGTGCCGCCGCCCGCGAACCGCACGCCGATATTGGCGGCGTTGACAGTGTCCAGGTCCTCCTCGTCGGGGCCGGGCACGCTGACCGCGCCGCCGATCACCAGGCCGCTGGTCAGGGTGACGGGCGCGCCGGCGCCATCTGTGGTCTGCACCAGGACGCCGGTGGCGCCCGACACTGCGTCGTGGTTGACGCTGCCGTTGATGGTGACGTCGTTGCTGCTGTTGATGGTCAGCGGTACGCCCGACGACAGGCTGATGCTTCCTCCCGATGCAACGGTCACGCTGCCGGGGCCCGACCCGTCGCCCTGGGCGGTGGTCACCGGGGTCGAAGTGGCCGAGGTGATGTTGAGCGGACCGGCCTGGGCCGGCGCGGAGGTCAGGATCGGCCCGACAATCGCCGGCAGCAGCGCCAGGGTTGCGACCCCCCGGCGCAAGCGCGCTCTCGCCACGCGGGAGCCCGCCGGCGATGGCATGAAGGTGACCGGCCCAGCGCCGCAGCGTTTACGCAACAACCCCTCCTGGCCGTCAGTGCTGCCGGGGTCACTGACAGCCAATGTCCAACCGGTCGATCCTGAATCGGCGGTTCCCGAGCGGGAACGCCTTGAAGTCAGGCCGCTTTCTGGCCGACCCGGCGGCCCAGGACAAGCCCGAATCTGCCCCTGGCACACCTGTACCCAAGTCGCCCCGGTCATCATGCCGGGCAAAGTGGCGTCAATGTGGCGCGAACCGGGCTGCCGGCGGGGGTCTAACGACCCTGGGCCGGCGCGGCCGTCCGTTCGGCCAGATCGCACAGAATATGGCCGACCAGCTTATGCATTTCCTGGATGCGGGGGGTGCTGTCGCCCGGCAGGTTCAGGCACACGTCGCACAAACCGGTCATGGCACCGGCGCGCGGGCCGGTCAGGCCGATGCGCGCCAGGCCCTTGGCCCGCGCGGTCTCCAGCGCGCGCAGCACGCTCGGGCTTGCCCCGCTGGTCGACAGGGCCACCAGCACATCGCCGGGGCGGGCCAAGCCGTCGAGCTCGCGGGCGAAGGCCTGGTCGTAGCCGTAGTCGTTGGCGATGGCGGTCAGGGTCGCCGGGTTCATGCCCAAGGCCATGGCAGGCAGGGCGGCGCGCTCGCGCAGGTAACGGCCCGACAGCTCGCCGGCCAGGTGGGCCGCGTCGGCGGCCGAGCCGCCGTTGCCGCAGAAGAACGCCGTGCGACCGGCCGCAAGGGCCGCGATCAACGTTTCGCCGGCCCGCACGATATCCGCCGCCATGCCCTCGAGCGCGGTCAGGGCGTCGCGGTGGCGGTCGATGGCGGCGGTGACAAGGTCGATCATGCGGGGGGCGGGCACAGGTCATGGCTACTATCCGCGCCCGCGCCCATCCAGGCAACGCGGATTTGAGCGCCGTGGCCGTCGGGTCAGGCTTGTCGGCCCCGTCAAAAGCCCGCAAGCTACAAAGCGATGATCAGGTTTCCTGCACGTGTCCGCGTGATCTGCGCCGTGTTGGCGGCCGGACTGGGCGTTGGTCCGGCCGCGGCCGAGACGACGCTGCGCATGGCCATCACCACCCTGCCGCCGCAAGACGGCCACCCGTTCTCGACCTCGGCCACGCCCACCATCACCACCACCGGCGCGATCTTCGACGGCCTGACGCGCATCACCGCCGATGGGTCGCTGCGTCCATGGCTGGCCACGTCCTGGCGCAATCTCGACGCCAACACCTGGCGCTTCGCGCTGCGCGACGATGTGGTGTTTTCCAACGGCGCGCCGTTCGATGCCGCCGCGGTCAAGTTCGCCGTCGATTACCTCGCCACCCGCGCCGTGCCGGGCAAGGACAACCTGGCCCGCGATCTGCCGCCGATGGTCGCGGCCCGCGTGGTCGATGCCCGTACCATCGACATCGTCACCAAGGATCCGGTGCCGATCTTTCCGCGCTACGCCGCGGCGTTGCTGGTGCCCGAACCGGCCGCTTTCGAACGGCTGGGCAAAGAGGGCTTCCAGAAAGCCCCGGTCGGCACCGGCCCGTTCGAAGCTGTGGAATTCGCGCCGGCCAAGGTCAGCTTCCGCGCGCACGCGCGGTCGTGGCGCAAGCCCCGCTTCGCGCGGATGGAACTGCTCGAACTGCCCGACCCGACGGTGCGAGTGCAGGCGCTGATCACCGACCAGATCGATATCGCCACCGGCCTCGCGCCCGAGGACGTGGCGACGCTCAAGGCCGCCGGGCACCAGGCGATCGGCTGGCGCGACATCCAGGTCAGTTCGATCTCGCTGGTCACCACCCGCAACCTGCCGTTCAACGACGTGCGCGTGCGCCGCGCGCTCAACCTCGCGGTCAATCGACAGCCGATCGTCGACGTGTTGATGCTGGGTTCCACGGTGCCGGCCAACCAGCCGGCGGCAGCCAACGTGCTGGGGTTCGACCCGACCATTCCGCAGTATCCCTACGACCCGGCCGAGGCCAAGGCGCTCCTGGCCGAGGCCGGATACCCCAACGGCTTCTCGTTCGTGCTGGAGACCACCGGCGCCGGCGGCTCGTCGTTGTCGGTCTACCAGCAGGTGGCGTCCGACCTCGCCCAGGTCGGCGTCAAGATGGAAATCCGCGCGCTGCCCGGGCCGCAGTACCTGCGCAACCTGTTCCAGACCGGCGAGTTCGCCGACGCCATCACCGTGCCGTGGCTGGCCTCGCCCACCGCCGACGTGATGCGCCCGATCCTGATCCATTCCTGCCGCACGCGCATCCCGTGGTACTGCGACGCCGACCTGACGCCGAAGATCGAGGCCGCGCTGGCGGAATGGGACGAGGCCAAGGCGCTCGCGCTGCGCAAGGAACTGGGCCGCATCTACCACGACCGCGCGCCGGCGATTTTCCTGTACGAATCCGCGCTGTTCGCCGGGCTGCGCAAGGGGTTCA
>JANRJB010000287.1:0-17138 GCA_033764265.1 Rhodospirillaceae bacterium
GACCCGGAGGGTCCGCGGTCAAGCCGCCGGCCCCGTCCGGGCTGTGCATTGGGTTAAACAGTTGTAACGCCGAGGCAATCGGACTGTTAATCGCGATGGGTACAGTCTTTATGTCGGTGCCCGCAGGCCATAGATTAAGGCGCGGGCAACACATGCGCGCGCAGTCGGACAAACAGGGGTTGGCGGCGATGGATGCTTCGGGGATGCAACACTTTCCGCTGACGGTCGAGCGGCAGGGCGACGGTCGGTTCAAGGCCGTGCTGGCCGATCTGCCCAACGGTCCGCAGGGCTGGGGCGCCGACCGGGACGCGGCCATCCTGCACCTGACCGATCAGGCCGTGCCGCTGCTGAACGGATTGAAGGCCGCCGGGCGGGGCCTGGCGCCGTCCGAGGCCGGCGATCGGCCGACGCTCGCGCTGGGCCCGATGCTGGCCCTGACGCCGGCGCCGGCCGCCCCCGCGGCGCGCCCGCCGCGCCCGCTGCCCAATGGCGAGCCGCTCGACACCACCGGCATGACGATGAACTACAGCTGGACCGACGGCGCGTCCGACCCCTCCGCGGCGCGCGCCGCCGGCCGCACCGGCTGACGGAACGTCGTGGCCGCGCTTGACGCAACGTTGGACACCGGCCGGGCGCACGGCGCGCCGGCCGCGCCCGTTGCCCCGCCCGCGGCCGATTTGCCGATCGGGCAAATCCTGCTGGACCGCGCGGCCATCGGCGACATCGACCTGCAGAAAGCGCTGAGCCTTCAGGCCAGCATCGGCGGCCGGCTGGGCGCGATCCTGGTGCGCATCGGCGCGGTGTCGGAAGACACCGTGCTGGACGCGCTGCACGACCAGGTCGGGCTGGATGTGATCGCCGGTCCGCAAATGCCGCAGGACCCGGCCACCTACCTCAAGACCATCGAAGCCTCGGGCATCGAACTCGACTGGTGGCTGGACCAGGCGACGCTGGCGTGGTCCGCGGGCGGCGACGCCCTGCACTGCGTAGCCCGCGACCCGTTTTCGCCCAGCCTGCAGGAAACCGTGGAACAGGCGTTCCCGGGACGGCCCATCGTCTGGTGGCTGGTGCGCAACCGCGACCTGGATTTCATGCTCGACCTGGTCAAGCGCGCCAACTCCACCGCGGGCGTGGACATCGAAGGCGACGTGGCGCTGCTGCGCGAGCTGGCCGAGGAAGCCCCGGTGGTGGAGCTGGTGTCCAACACCATGGCCCAGGCCGTGAACGAGGGCGCCTCCGACATTCACGTCGAGCCGCGCGAGCACGAGTTCGACATCCGCTTCCGGGTCGACGGGGTGCTGCAGAACCGCCTGACCCTGCCGCGCACGCGCTTCGACGCGGTGGCGTCGAGAATAAAACTGATCTCCGGCCTGGACATCGCCGAGCGCCGCCTGCCGCAGGACGGCCGCATCGGCCTGCGCATCAGCGGCAAGGATCTCGACATGCGCGTGTCGTGCCTGCCGGGGGTGTGGGGCGAATCCATCGTCATGCGCCTGTTGCTGAAGGAACAGCGCGACTTCTCGCTGGCCAAGATCGGCATGGCGCCCGACCACCTGGAGCTGTTCGCCCGCCAGGCCAAGGAACCCTACGGCATCATCCTGGTGACCGGCCCGACCGGCTCGGGCAAGTCGACCACGCTGAAGGCGACGCTGGAGTTCATCAAGGACGGCAAGCTGAAGCTGATCACCGTCGAGGACCCGGTCGAATACAACATTCCCGGCGTGACGCAGGTGCAGGTGAAAGCCGAGATCGGCTACACGTTCGCCAGGGCCTTGCGCTCGATTTTGCGCCAGGACCCCGACGTCATCATGATCGGTGAAATCCGCGACCTGGAGACGGCGCAGATCGCCGTGCAGGCCTCGCTGACCGGCCACATGGTGTTCTCGACCCTGCACACCAACGATTCGCTCAGCGCCTTCACCCGGCTGATCGACATGGGCGTGGAGCCGTTCCTGGTGGCCTCGTCGGTGCGCGCGGTGATGGCCCAGCGCCTGGTGCGCCGGCTGTGCCCCGCCTGCCGCGCCCCGCACGAGCCGCCGCACGCCATCAAGCTGAAATGCGAGGAGATGCGCAGCCAGTTCCCCGACCTGCTGGCCGAGACGCCGCAGTTCTTCGAGGCCAAGGGCTGCAAGCAGTGCCAGCACACCGGCTATCGCGGCCGGCTCGGCATTTATGAGGTGTGCGCGGTGAGCGAGGACGTGGCCGACGCCATCCTGCACCAGAAGCCCCTGCACGAGATGCAGGCGATGGTGCGCAAGAGCGGTTTCCGCACGCTGTTCGAGGACGGCCTGATCAAGGCCTGGCAGGGCGCGACCAGCGTCGAAGAGGTGATCCGCGTCGCCGGCCAGTCGGACATCGATGAGGCCTGATCCCCGGTCCGACAGCGTGTCCGCCAGCGCCAAGTTCATCGAGACCTATCGCGCCGCCACCGCCGCCCACCAGGCCGGCCGGCTGGCCGAGGCCGAGCGCGGCTACAAGAAGCTCCTGGCGATCGACCCGCACCACGCGGAGACGCTGTACCTGTTGGGCGCGCTGCATCACCAGCAGGGCAATGCCGACGACGCGGTCCGCAGGCTCGCGCGCTGCCTGCAGATCGAGCCCGGCCACCTGGGCGCGATCGACATGCTGGGCGCGGTGCATGCCGCGCGGCGGGAGTACGACCAGGCGCTCGCGATGTTCGCCCGCGTCGCCGCAGCCCAGCCGGCGTCGGGCAAGGCGGCGTACAACCTGGGCCTGGCCCTGCTGAAGGTCGGCCGTCGCGGCGAGGCCATCGACGCCTACCGCCGCGCCGTGGCGCTGGACAGCGAACTGGCCGACGCTCAGAACGGCCTGGCCCAGGCGCTGGCCCAGGACGGCAAGGCCGACGAGGCTTTCGGCATCGTCCAGGATTGCATTCGCCGCCATCCGCGCTTTGCGCTCGCCCGCCTGACGCTGTGTTCCATCCTGGTCGGCTTCGCCCGCTGGGACGATTGCGAGCGCGCGGCCCGCGAGGCCCTGGCGCTGATGCCGGACAGTGGCGACGCGGCCTACTTCCTGGCGACCGCCTTGCGCAGCCAGCGGCGCTGGGACGAGGCCGCGCCGTGGTACGCCCGCGCCGTGGCCGCGCGGCCCGGCCACGTCGAGGCGCTGGACGAGTTCGGCGGCGTGCTGTTCGAGCTGCGCCGCTATGCCGACGCCGAACAGGTGATCCGGCAGGCCATCGCCGCCGACCCGGCCGCGCCCAACCCGCACACCAACCTGGGGCGCGTTCTCCAGCGGGATGCTGGCCGCGCCGACGAGGCGCTGCATCACCACGACATCTGCCTGGCGGCGCGGCCCGACTACGCCGACGCCCACAACAACCGCTCGATCGCGCTGTACGTGCTCAACCGCCTGGACGAGGCCGAGGCCGCCAGCCGGCGGGCTATCGCGCTTAAACCGCACCTGGCCGAGGCCCATTCCAACCTGGGCAACATCCTGCAGCGCAAGGGCGACCTGGACGGCGCGCTGGCCGCCTATCGCGACGCCATGGCCCTGCAGCCGGCCAACCCGGAAGCCCGCTGGAACACGGCGCTGACCCTGCTGGCGCTGGGTCAGTTCGCCGAAGGTTGGGCCGGCTTCGGCGTGCGCTGGCAATGCCGCGATTTCCCGGCGGTGGACCGTAGCCTGGGTTTGCCGCCGCTCGCCGGCCTCGACCGGCCCGAGGACGGCCCGGTGTTGGTGTGGGGCGAACAGGGCGTGGGCGACGAAACGCTGTACGGCGGCATGGTGCCGAGCCTGATCGAACGCGGCTTCAAGGTGGTGCTGGAGTGCGATGGGCGATTGGCGCCGTTATGGCGGCGCGGCCAGCCCGACCTGATCGTCGCCGGGCGCGGCCCGGGCGCGGCCGACGCCATCCGCGCCGCCGGAGCGACGCGGCAGATTCCGGTCGGCGGCCTGGGCGCGCTGGTGCGCCGGTCCGAGACCGACTTCCCCCGCCATCGCGGCTATTGGCGCGCCGATGCCGAGCGCGCGAAGGGCTACCGCGCGCGTCTCGGCCAAGGGGCGAAGCGCCTGGTCGCGGTGTCGTGGATCAGCAAGAACGAGGAATTCGGCGCCCATAAGTCCGCCGCCCTGGTGAACTGGCGCGCGATCCTGACCCGGCCCGACTGCGTGTTCGTCAACGTGCAGTACGGCGACACCGCCGCCGAGCGCGCCGCGGCCGCCGCCGAATTGGGCGTGACCCTGGCCGAGATCCCCGAACTCGACCTGTTCAACGACCTCGACGGGCTGGCCGCGCTGCTGGCCGCCTGCGACCTGACGATCACTGTGTCCAACACCACCGCCCACATCGCCGGGGCGCTCGGGCTGCCGCTGTGTGTGCTGGCCCCGACCGGTGCGGGCAAGCTGTGGTATTGGTTCTTCAACCGCACCGATACGCCGTGGTATCCCTCGGCGCGGATTTTCCGGCAAACCGTCGCCGGCTCGTGGCGCGAGCCGCTGGCCGCGGCGGCCGCCGCCCTGGCAGAGACAAGCGCATCATGATCCGCGTGTTCATCGGCTTCGATCACCGCGAGACGGTGGCCTACAACGTGCTGGCCTACAGCATCCTGGCGCGATCGAGCGCGCCAGTGACGGTGGCGCCCCTGATGCTGTCGCAGCTCAAGGGCGTGTTCACCCGCGACTGGAACCCGTTGCAGTCCACCGAGTTCTCGTTCTCGCGGTTCCTGACGCCGTACCTGTGCGACTACCAGGGCTGGGCGATGTTCTGCGACTGCGACATGCTGATGCTGGACGACATCGCCAAGCTGTGGGCGCTGCGCGACGACCGCTACGCCGTGCAGGTGGTCAAGCACGACCACAAGCCCCGCGAGACCGTCAAGTTTCTCGACCAGCCGCAGAGCAAATACGAGAAGAAGAACTGGTCGAGCGTGATGCTGTTCAACAACGCCAGGTGCACGGCGCTGTCGCCCGACTACGTCAACACCGCCACCGGGCTGCAGCTGCATCAATTCAAGTGGCTGGGCGACGACGGGCTGATCGGCGAGATTCCGCACCGCTGGAACCACCTGGTCGACTACGACCCGACGCTGCCCGAGGACCAGGTCTCGCTGATCCACTTCACCGAGGGCGGGCCGTACTTCGAGAAGTACAAGGACTGCGGCTACGCCGACACCTGGCGGCGCGAGCGCGAACGGATGCTGTACGTGGGGTAGGACGGCGTGTTCAGGCCGTCGGCGCGACCTGACCGGGATTGGCGCGATACTTCGTTTGCGTCGGCCAGATCAGTTTTGCGTCCCGCTCTTTGCGGGCAATCACCTGCAGCGTGCGATCATCGGGCGTCGGCAACCGGTACCGCGCGATGCCGTCGAGGCGTTCGATGGCGATGCCGCTGGCCGCGATCTTGACGGCGAACATGTCGAGAATCTTGAAGCCATTGGCCAGATAGAATTCGTAATAGAACTGGGGCGAAAAGTTGTAGAAGCCGTGGTTGATCATGACCATCGGATTGCCATGGTTGACGATGCCGCCCACGCGCAAGGCCGACGCGATGTTCTTGATCGCCTGGCCGACGTTAAAACAATGTTCCAGCGTGCCGGAGTCGATGACGGCGTCATAGGCGCCGATCATGCGGTCGGGGAACGGCTCGTTCAGATCCTGGATGATCTCGCCGCCCCGGACTTCCTGGACGTCAAGATAATCGGCGGCGAACCCCAGCGCGCGGTAAAGAGAATCCGTTTCGATCACCTGGCTGGTGCCCCGATGCCAGCGAACGATATCGTCGGCGTTGGTCTTGACGGAAACGTGCGCGGCAACCTCGTCTCCGAACGCCGCGGCCACCTCGGCCGGCGAGACCATGATGTCGGTATAGCCCAGCGACAGCAGCCGGATCGGGCGCGCCGGCCCGACAGCATTGCGGATGTAGTTCAGGATCTGGGCGAACAGCTGCCAGTCGGCGCCGCGAATGGCCATGGCTAGCACCGGGCCGGGGCGCTGGCCGTCGCGGGCGCATGCAGATTGCGCTTAGCTTGACCGAACGGGTCATGCATTATGGGGTCAGGTACCAGCGTTTCGACGCCCCGCACGTGACCACGAAACCCATTGCGAATCAATACGACCGGCCGCACGGAACGGGACTTGCGCCGATGGCCGGGCCAGGCGCCAAGCGATGATTTCCGAAGCGTTCAAGGCGCTGCTGGCGCGCGTGGCCGCGGGCGAAGACGTGCCCCAGATCGACCTGCTGCCATTCCTTCAGGGCCGCGCCCTGGCCGACCGCCAGATCGGCGGGCTGGCCCTGGCCCAGGCCTATGCCAAGGCGGGCAAATTCCCCCTGGCCACTGTCCTGGCCCGGCGTGCGTTCGACGTCGGTGGCTGGCATTTCGACACCTATGCGTTCTGCTACACGCTGTTGATGGCCCAAGACCGGCTGGACGAAGCGGTGGCGATCACGCGCGAGGCGATGCTGATGGCGGCCGATCGCGGCCACGTCGCGCTGGTTTATTCAATCTTCGGCATGTTCAGCGACATCGTCGGGCGGTGGCCGGCGGTGGCGCAGTCGCGACCGGACCCGCACGCCGACCGCATCATCGGCTGGCTGATGGAGCGTTCGTTCACGCCGGGTAACCCGCCGGCGTTGCGCCCGGACGTACTCGACGGCCGCAAAATCCGCATCGGCGTCATGCTGGCCGGCGACCAGGCCGAAGAGAGCGCGTTGACGCGCGTCGCGCTCAGCTTCGCCCGGCACCACGACCGCGCGAAGTTCGACGTGCATGTTTACTCCTACCTCACACTTGAGGAAAACGCGCGCACCAATCCGCGTTATGGGTCGTGGGTTGACGACATCACCGCGTGGGGCTGCACGTTTCACGAAGGCGTGCGCGCCACCGGCTTGGCCCGGGTCATGGCGACCCACAAGTCGATGCTGATGGACCAGTTGGACGTTGTCATCTTCAACATGCTGATCCGCGACTACTACGTTCTGGCGCTGATGCGCCCGGCGCCGGTGGTGATCGGCGCAGTACACGGCAACCCGCGCGGCTATAGCCTGCGATCGCTGGACGCCTGCATCACAGGCGACCCCCACTCGCTGATCGAATCGCTGAGCGATGCCTACCTGGTCCGCCCGTCGATCGACTTCGACCTGCTCGCACCGTCCGGCGCGACCGGCGACGGCCCGTTGGCGCGCGCGGACATCGGCGCCGATCCGGCGGCCGTCCTGATCATGTCGGGCGCGCAGGCCTACAAGTTCAACAGCCCGCAATTCTGGAGCATGGTCGACCGCGTGCTACACGCCCGCCCGCTGGCGCAGTGGGCGGTATGCGGCGTCACGCCGGCCGACGTCCGCGGTTTCGGCGTCAAGCTGCAGCCCGAAATCGCCGACCGCGTGAAGCTGGTGCCCTGGCGCACCGACTACGTCACGCGCGTGCTGCCCTTGGCCGACGTGGTGGTCGACACGTTCCCGGCCGGCGGCGCACTGGCGCTGTTCTGGGCGATGCGGCTCGGCAAGCCGTGCCTGTCGTTCCGGTCGAACTATTTCCGGACCTACTCGCAATTGGATTGGAGCCCGGCCTTCCGCGCCCTGGCGCGCGAAGACCTGGCATTGCCGCCGGGCGACCTGGACGGACTTGCGGGCCGAATCTTGAACCTGGTCGACGACGCCGACGCGCGCGGACGGCTGGGCGCGGAATGCCGCGACGCCGTGGCGGCGCTCGATGATCATCGACGTTATGCCGCCGACATGGAAGCCGCAGTGGTCGACGCCATTCGCCGCAAACGCGATGCGGGCCTTGCCAAGTCGCCGCAGGCATGAGAAGCGGGGCGCATGGGCGAACGCGGCAAGCTGATCGATGACCTGTTCCGGAACGTGGAGCGCGGTGACTTCGCCGGAGCGCGAGAACTGTCGCGCGATCTGCGCGAGATCTTCGCCTCGCCAAACGAAGCGGACATTTTCGACCGGTTGATCGACTATCGGGCGGCACCCGGGCTCGAAACGCTCGGTCCTTTGATCGCGGTGCAAATCGAGAAGGGGACCGCACCGACATTGCTGGCGTTCAGTTGGTCTGGCCTGGGCCAGACGCCGATCGCGGACTTCGAGCTCCTGCACAAGTTCACGGTGCTGAGCGTGCTCGTGATGTCGCGGGCCCCGCCCGCCGACGAGATCGTCTACACGATCGTCCTTGGAGCCGGCACCGGATACACGACGCGGTTTGACGATTGCGACTACCTGTTCTTCAACCTCGTCATGCCGCTTCTGCGCAAGGCGGCCGGCGAAGCGCGCTACAACCTGCTCATGCTGCTCGAAAGCGCGATCTATGTTTACTTCGTCAAGAACCGCGACAGCGAGGTCAACTTCGCTGCCCGCTACGGCATGATGGCCGGGTTGTTCCGAGACGCGGGCGCGCGCTTCGCGACCGAAAATGACATGCCGCCCCTGCCCGCGCTTCCCGCGCCCGGAACGCGCCCGCGCGTGATGTTCCTGGTTCACTCCGCCTCGCGGCTGGCTCACGTCGAAACGATGCTCGCCAGCTTTCGCGGCTATCGCAGCCAAGCCCATCAACCTTTCGATCCGTTCGTAATCGTCGATGCTGGCCACGAGCCGAGCCTGGAACGGGCGTGCGCCGACCTCAACATTGGTATCGAGTTTCTGGCGGTTTCGCATCCTCATGAGAACAGTCCGCTCGAACGCATGGCGATCGTGCGGCGGACGATGGCCGAACGCGGGTGCGTGGCGCTGGTTTTCGTGTCGCTGGTGCTTCGGATGGGTTTCTATTTCGGCGCCCGCATCGCCCCGGTCCAGATTTGGTGGTCGATGAAGTATTCATCGTTCGAAATCCCGGAGATCGACGGGTACATCACCGGCGGCCAGTCCGACTTTCGCGAGCTGCACGGCAGGACGTGGCGGGCGATTCCGCATGGCGACTCCGATTGGTTCGATCCCGCGCTGGCGCCCAGAGCCGCGGCGTTGCGCGCGCAGCTGGGCGCGGACGGCCGCGTGATCCTGGGCTGTTTCGGCCGCGAGGAGAAACTGCGCGACGCGGCGTTTCTCGATGCGGTGTGCACCATCCTGGCGCGGCATCCGCAGTGCATGTTCCTGTGGACCGGGCGCACCCGTGATCCGCTGATCGAGCAGGCGTTCGAAAAGAGCGGCGTGACCGGGCAGACGGTGTTCATCGGCTGGGTCGACACCAAGTTATACGCCCAAGTGCTCGACGTTTTCCTCGACAGTTTTCCGTTGCCCGCCGGGTTCACCATTTATCAGGCCATGGCCGCCGGCGTTCCGGCAGTGCTCTATGCCGTGCCCGACGCCAGCTTGGGTGTACAGGCTTCGATTTCCCGGCTGTACTTCGGATCAGAAGGTGAACCGGCGCAGCAAGCCCGGGTGGCGGAGATCTTCGCCAAGAACGGTCCGCGGCCGCTGTATCTGCTGGCGCGGTCGGTCGAGGACTATGTCGCCCATGCCGATGCGCTGATCGACAGCGTCGAGTTGCGGCGCGCTGTCGGCGCGGCGGGCCGACAGTTCATCGCGGAATTCATGTCGGACGCCGGACGCATGGGCGCGGCGTTCGCCCGCCATTTTGAAGAGATCATTGCCGGCCGGCTGAAGGCTCTCGCACCCGCTACGCTGTCCGTTCAACCGGCGGGGATCACGAGTTTCCGCGGCGTGAACGCGCCGGCCGGCTTGGCGGGCACGCCATAGGCCAACGTGTCGGACGGTATGTCGTTCACGACCGCAGCCCCCATGCCGATGTAAACGCGGTCACCGATGCCGACATTGTTGCGCACCGTGCTGCCGGCGCCGATCAGGCACTCGCGGCCGATGACGCATTCGCCCAGGATCGCACAGTGGGGGCTGATGGTAGTGAAATCGCCAATGGTCGAACCATGGTGAACGCTGGCGTTCACGTTGACTTTGACGCCCTGCCCCAGGGACACGCCTTCGCCGATGTAGGTTCCGTGCTGCACGATCGACCCAGCGCCGATGACGGCCGTGGGCGAAGCCTTAGCCCCCGGAGCGATGATGGTGACGATCCGAGCGTTCATCGCACGCGCTGCCGACGCGCCGGCCAATTTCACATAGGGTTCGTACGCCGCCAATAGCAGCCCGACATCGGCGCGTCCGGCGTAAGCCGCGAAACGGTCGAAGCCGCCCAGGTGGACCTGATCGCACCGCAACGGCTTGTCGGATAGATAGCCCAACAGGGGACGGCCAAGGTCGGCCAGCAGCAACGGCAGATCGAGATCCATGCCGACAGCCACCAGCGTAAGTCCTGGCAATTCGCCTGGAGCGCGAATCACGAGGTCTGATGCCATAGCCGACCGGTGTCCTTCGCTCATCGCGGTTCTATGTTGCGGCCGGCTCGGCCGCCACGGGGTGGCCCACGAATGTGCTGATATTGCGATACAGGATATTGCGCCGCTTTTCGGCAGGCAGCCGTTCGGTCAGACGATCAGCCAGCGCGCGGGTTAGCGACACGTCGTACTCGGGTGAATCGCTGCCGATGCAGATGCGGCGGTCGAACGTTTCGGCCAGGAACGCAAGGTTCTGGCCGACCGCCGAATGGCCGTATTTCTGCACCGTGAACGACAGGTCGAGCAGGATGTTGGGCGAGAACCGGCACAGCTCGGCGTATTCCATCAGGCGCACGCCGCCGCCGTGGACCAGCACCAGGCGCGTGTCGGGATTTTGGTTCACCGCGCGGACCAGGTGCCAGTACGGGTCCTCGTCGATCATGCGTCCCGGCTTGTCGTGATAGTAGGTGCATAGAAACACGGTGACGCCGTTGGCGCGGGCCGCTGCGAAGATGGGCGCGAGCATCTCGGTCTTCGGGTGGACGCCCAACAGGCGCGGGTGGACTTTGAGCGCCTTGAACCCGACCTTGGCGATGCGTTCGACCTCGCGCGCGGGGCCGTCACGACCAGTGTACGCCGCCACCGGAAACAACTGCGGGAACGCCTGCGCCGCGGCGAAATAGGCTTGGTGCTCGTAGCCGCCGATTCCGGGCAGGCCAACCGCGCACGCGCCGATGGCGCCGGCGCGCCGCAGATTGTCGGCGACCGCGGCAAAAGATTCGCCCGGTTTCCCGCCGATCCAGGTCCCGTCGAGCGTCGGATGAGAGAGGCTGTCGAACAGCATGGTCCGGCGCGGTCCGCTCTAGGACGAAGGGCCGGTCGGGTCGACGGCAACCAGTCGCGCCAAGTTGTCGAGCTGCGCGCCGACGATGCGTGCGCCCGGCTGGGCGGTATTGTCGCCGGTCAGATAAATCACCGTCAGCGGCTTGTCGGGAAACGACGTAGCTGATCCGGCGCGTCCGCGCTTGAGGCGATTGCGTGCGGCGTACGACGCCAGCGCCGCGGTCGGCCACTCCAGCAGGTTCAGGAAGTCGGTCATGAACTGACCCATGTAGGGGCCTTCCTCGGCCGCGAGATTACAGATCTTCTCGCGGCCCGCGGCACCCTCGAAACCGCAGAACCGCAGGAACAGCTCGCAGCTGAAACCCAGGCGATGAACGCCGTAGGCCAGCTCGAACACCGTCAGTTCGCCCTGGTCGAGCAGGCTGAGCAACAGGCCGGTCAAGGCCGTGGCGCCCGCGGGCTCGGGCTTGCGCACGTGCGCCAGCACCGCCGCGGCGTCGGCCTCGGACTTAGCGTGCAGCACGCGCCGGGCGCGCGCCACGTCTTCGCCGAAGATCAGCGCCTGCGAGATGAAGTTGAGCGTGTGAGTCGACGGGTGGAAGCATTCCTTGCCCTTGAACGCGCCGCGCCGGTTCGCCGATTCCATTAGAATGTCAAAACACAGGTTGCCGTTCGAATAGGACGACGAGCCAAGCCCGACGAACGGCGTGCCTTTGCCCGATAGGTGACGCTGCACCACCACGCCCAACAGCTGAGCCAGCGATTGGATGTTGGCCAGGTCGAACACGCCGACCACGTTTTGCGGCACGGCAGCCAGCCGGTCCCAGTTCTGCGAGATGCGCGGGAAGTAACGGGCGAACAGCGCCAGGATGCGCGGCTCGCAGCGGTGGATGATCTTGAACGAGTCCGCGGCCAGCGTGGCCGCGGCCAAGGCGGCGCCGATCGAGGCCTGGTTCCAGGTATCCACGCCTTGGTCGACCGGCTTGCCGCCGGCCAGCATTTCCTCGATCAGGATGAAGTAGGGGATCATCAGGCCGTAAATGCCGCCTTCAACCCCCCGCTGGATGACAAGCTTACCGGACTTTTCGTCGATCACCACATCAAGGCTGTGCAAGAGATGGCGCAGGTTCTCGTTCTTGACGATCTTGTCGTCCACCTCGGTGCGCCCGCGCAGGAACGAGGCAAGTGCGGTGTAGAGCAAGCCTTTCAGTTCCAGCTTGGATTGCGGGTTGGTCGGGAAAAAGTAACCGCCGGCGGCCAGCGCATCGTTGATGGCGCCGGGATCGCGTTCCTTCCGGTTGATGTAGGTGCGCACGCTGGTGGTGCTGCCCTCGGCGCTCTCCAGCGCAGCCAGATGCTGGGCTTTCTCCTCGTTCATGAAGTCGGCGCGGCGGTCAGGCGCCCAGATCACCAACGCGCCCTCGTCGCGGTTGAAAACGGTGTAGCTATCGGCGCCCAGGGCGATCCGCCGACCGCGAAACAGGTAGATCAGGTCGTGCAGCGAGATGCCCATGTTCGACGACGTCGAACAGACGATCTTGCGGTCGGCGAACGTGTGCCAGATCAATGCGGCGAGCTCGTGGTCGGTGCCAAACAGGGCGTCAATGTCGACGCGGTCCATGCGAACGCTGAGCTCGCCCCCAGCGTCGCGGCGGCTTTCCAGGAACTCGATCAGCAATGCGCGCTTCTGTGCCGGCGGCTTGGCCTGGAACTCGCGCTGCACGCGCAGGACCTGCTCGGCGATCAGGCCGAGCGCGTTGAACCCCTTGACGCAACTGTTGAAATCCTTCCAGCCGCGCAGGAAATAGAGATCGCGGCCGACCAGGTCGGAGATGTGCGGCGCGGCGAACACCAGCGCCTCGTTCAGGTCCGAGTAGGGCAGCGAGTCTTGGTCGGCGGGCGCGCCGACCTGGATCCCGATAAGCGCGGCGATCTGCACGGTCATCAGCGCGCATTCAAGCGCCTGATTGAAGTAGATCTTCTCCTCGCCGCCGATGACGAAAATGTCGCGGTCGCGCCCGACGCTGAGCATTTCCACGCCGTCGTAAGCGTAGTGAAAGACCTGCTTGTTGGTGATCTTGATGGCGAGACTTTCCTTCACGCCCGTCCTCCGCCGGCGGCCGCCCCGATCCGGTCCATCACCGCCGCCTCGCGGGCCAACGCCTCGGCCGGCGTGGCGCCCTTGACGATGAAATAGCCAAGACGGTCGCGACTGTCGCGCACGGGGCGAGCCTCGAACTCCTTGTTGAGGTCGAGGTCGAAGTGAAGGAACCAGTCCTGATCCATCTCGGGCAGCGCCACCGGCCGATAGCGGCCGTGCGGCAGATCGACGAAGCGCATGACCGCGAACTTGGCGCGATAGCTGCCGTAGGTCATGGTGTTGGGCCGTCCGAGCGCGAAATTGAGAATGCCGTCGGTCGGGCTGAAGCCGGTCAGGTAGGGAATCAGCTTCTCGCTGATGTTACCGCCGCCGCCGCGGGCCGCGATCTCCATCAGGTACACGGTGCCGTCGCGCCCGACCATGTACTCGGCATGGGTCGGACCCTGCTTGAGTCCCATAGCGGCGATGACCTTGGTATTGGCGTCGTACAGATTGCGCTCCACGGTCGCGTCGACGTCACCCAGATAGTAGTTGCGCCGATCAATGCAGTCGTTTTCGGGGTAGTGTTCCTTGCAGGTGACGGCGAGGTTATGGATGGTCCCGCGCTCGACGAAAGCTTCGACCGAGTACTCCCGGCCCTCGATGAATCGTTCGACCAGCAAACCGGCGAAGTTCGATTCGCGATATGCGCTCCAGATCTGTTCGGCCGAAGCGCCCTCGGCCAGCCGTGAGACGCCCTTGCTGCCTTGCGAGGTGTGCGGCTTGACGATCCACTGCGAAACCGGACCGCCCTTGTCGTTCAGGAACGTCTCGATCTGCGACGGATGGTCGAAGTAGTGAAACTCGGGAATGTGTCCCGGCAACCGCGGCCGCAGCATTTCGCGCATCACGAATTTATTGGTGAAGCGTACGGCGAGCTCGTAGCCGATCCCAGGAAGGCCCAGCGTCTCGGCGACATAGGCCGCGGTCGGCACCGCGGCGTCGGTCTGGTCGGTGGCCACCGCGTTGATGGCGTGCTTCCTGGCCACGGCCAGGTTGCCCTCCTTATCTTTGGTGTCGAGGCTAACGAAGACGTCGGCCAGCGCGCGGCCGGGGGGATCCTTGTTGATGTCGGTCACCACGGTTCGCAGTCCGCGGGCGCGGGCACGCGCGATCAGGCCGCATTGGTTCTGGCCGCCGCCGACGATCAGGATGGTCTGGATACTCATGTGCGCGGGTTCTTGAAAATCGACGTCGCCGGATCGAATGCATCGTCCTTCGACAGGTGGACGGTATACTCGAACGGAAAGTAATCCTGAAGCAGGGCCACCTTGCGCGTCAGCTTGAGCGCGATGGCAAGAATGGCCGAAGGATCGGCGTAGAACATGACCGGGTCGCGGAAGTCCACCCGGTCGGTCACGAAGTTGGCCGACACACCGAACGCGCAAGACGCGAAGCACTTGCGCAGCGTGTCTTCGATGAAGGCGTAATTCTCGCCGGTCTCGAGCTTGAAATTGAACAGCCCGGAGATGAACACAAGGTCGTTCGCGGGCAACGCGCCTGCGACGGCGATGTCGTGTTCGCGCAGTTCGAAATCGCCGTTGGCGCCGTACAGCTCGCGCCCCTTGGCGACGAATTCCGGCATCAACTCCAGTCCGATGTAACGCGCAGCCCCACGCTCGCGCGTGATCTTGTAGAAGTCGCCGAAGCCGGCGCCAACGTCGAGCACGGTCTTGCCGGTCAGATCCCAGTACTTGGCCAAAATGCGATAACGGAACAGCTGGCGGCCTTTTTCGCCCCAGCCGAGCGCCTTCTCGGAATAGCCGTGCTGGGCGAAGCGATCGGCGTAGCGGTGGATCACTTTCGACTTATCTTCAGCGCTGAAGGGCACGCGGTTCATCGTCGGCGCGCTCAAACCTGGATCGCCCATCCCAGTCCGGTCTTGCCGAACTGGTTGCCATTGTAAACCATGAACAGGCGGGAGCCGTGTCGAAAGACGAAGCCGTACTCGATCATTTCCGAATCCCAGCCGGAGCTCGAGACGTCGATGCCGACCAGATGATCCTTGCGGACGTACGTGGCCCCGTCGACGGACTCGGCATACCCGATACGATAGGCCGGGCCGCGATGAGAGTACCAAAGCTTGTAGATGCCTTCGTCCTTAAGGACCATCGGCTTGCCAATGACGTATTCGTGTTCGCCGGCGAAGTCAATTACCGTCTCCCCGTCGCGACGCCACGCGTAGCCGTCGGCAGAGCGGGCGAGCTTGATGTTGTACGATGGTTGCATGCGACCATGACGCATGCCCCACGGCTCGAACGCGGTGTACATCATTTCGAACGCGCCGTTGCGCGGATACACCGCGCACGAGCCCGAACCGTAGGGCTCGCGGTCGGTGCGGTCCAAGATCGGCACGCGCAGGTGCCGGCGGAACGTTTCGCCGCCGTCCTCGCTGACGGCGAGGCCGGTGAAATTCTGGAACCGCGCAAGGCCGCCGGCCACCCATCCGACGTAATACATCAACTTGGCGCGCCCGATGTCGATGATCCACGGATACGATACGCCGCTCTCGTCGAAGCAGCCCAGCTCGCCCAGATCGAATAGCGGTCTGCGTTCGATCGACACGATGTCGAGCGAAAGGTCGCGGACCACGGCGTGGGCGCGACCGACCCGAGAACGGTTCGAGCCGTCGCGGCCGGTAATGTACAGCGTGAACGCGTCGCCGCCCGCCGCTTCGACGAACGTCGGCCCCACGTAGTGGCTCATCCAGGAAATGTCGGGATCGGGCGCAACCAACACGCCGCGCTTTGACCACGCCTTAGCCGCGGGCATTTTGCAGATCCTCGGCGTCGGCGATAGCATCGTTGTCGGCGCTTTTGGTGACGGCGATCAGCGCCATCCAGCGGCCGCGGTCGTCGAGCGAATCATAGGTGCGCGCGGCGTCGATGGTTTCCACGCCGTGGGCCTCGGCGCCATTGAAGATGACGATGTCGCCGACCTCGCAGGCGTCTTCCGGAAAGATCCGCCGCCCGCCGTCGCGCTCGATGTAGAAGCCGCCGGTGTCGTAGTCGCGGCCGCGCTTGGACATCACCACCGAGACCACGCCGGCCTGGTGCTTGCCGACCGGATCGCGGTGCATGTTCATGTGACCGCGGCCCGACGGGTAGAACTGGAACGAAATCCGCCGCACGGTGCCGGTATAGTCGACGGCTTCGCGGTTCGTGTACTCCTTCAGCTCGAACAGGAAGCCCAGGCGCTGGAACAGATCAAGCCGATCCTGGTTCCATTCGAAGAAATTGAACTGGTGCATGAACGCTTTCACGTACGAGCGCGGATCGTCGAAGCTGAGCCGGTAGAAATTCGGCGCGCCCGGCTTGAGCGGATGGTAGTTCGGCAACGTATGCGCCATGACTTTTTTCAGGTAACCGATGGCGCGGACAACGTAGTCGGGCGCCGCGGCACCGGTCACGCGGATGATGCGATGGTCGGCGATACGCTCCGACGCCCAGGCGCGCGGGTCGGGCAATGCGCGCAGGGCAGCAAGCGAGATGGCATCAATGTTGGCGTCGGTCATGTCGGGTCATTCGGACAGGCGTTCGAGGGCCAAGGCATAGGCGGCATCGACCAGGGATAGGCCCGAACCATGCGCCTTCGCCACCATTATTTCGACCGCCGCGGCCATGCGGGCCTTGACCTCGGCGTGGATCGAAGCGGCGTCGGCCGGAAGCGGCGTCGCGGTGGCGCCGTAGCGCCACTCCAGGTGGCTGGCGATGATGCCGCCGGCATTGGCGACCAGATCGGGAATGATCACGACGCCACGGCCAGCCAGTAGCGGTTCGGCGGCGTCGGCGACAGGGCCGTTGGCCACTTCCAGAATGGCGCGGCAGCGCAATTGTTCGGCACGGGCCGGTGTGACTTGGTCGGACGTGTAGGCCGGAACGAAGACGTCGGCGGGCACGGCGAACTG
>JANRJB010000314.1:0-15501 GCA_033764265.1 Rhodospirillaceae bacterium
CGGTCGAACGGCGCCTGGGCCGGCCAGCCCTTGTAACCGTCGCCGACCATGGTGGTGACATTGTGGAGATTGAGCGCCTTGAAGCGCTGTTCGGCCTTGGCCAGCAGGTCGCGATGGCGCTCGATGGTGTAGACCCGTCGCGCCAGCTTCGACAGCACGGCGGCCTGATAGCCCGAGCCGGTCCCGACCTCGAGCACCTTATGGCGGTCGCCCACGTCCAGCGCCTGGGTCATCAGCCCGACCACCAGGGGTTGGCTGATGGTCTGTCCGCAGGTGATGGGCAGCGCCTGGTTGGCATAGGCCTGATCGAGAAACTGTTCCTCGACGAAGGTCTCGCGCGGCGTGCGCTCGATCGCCGCCAGCACGCGCGTGTCGGTCACGCCCTGGTTGCGCAGGTCCATGATCAGCCGGATTTTGCGCGTGTCCTGGCTCATGTCGGCAAGAGCTACGGATAAACCCTGCGCAGCGCCGCCAGCGTCGCGTCATCGGTCAGGTCGATGTGCAACGGCGTCACCGCGATGTAACCTGCGCCGATGGCGTTCAGGTCGGTGTCGGCGGCGTGGGCGTCGGCCAGGCGCATGGCACCGATCCACAGGTACGGCTTGCCGCGCGGATCGTGGCGCAGCACCAAATCGTCGCCGATCTTGTGCTTACCCTGACGCGACGGGCGCACGCCCGCCACCTCGTCAGGATCGCAGTCGGGGAAGTTGACGTTGATCAGTACCTGGCGCGGCCAGCCGACCCGGCACAAGTTGGCGATCAGGTCGGGGCCATAGCGCAGCGCGGTGTTCCATGGCACGTTCTCGGCGTCGGCGAACACCTGCGACAACGCAATGGCGCGGAAGCCCAATAGCGCGCCTTCCATCGCCGCGGCCACGGTGCCGGAATAGTGTACGTCCTCGCCCAGGTTGGCGCCCATGTTGACGCCCGACAGCACCAGGTCGGGCGGATGGTCTTTCATCAGATGGTTGACCGCCACCAGCACACAATCGGTCGGCGTGCCGTTGATGGTGTAGCGCTGGTCGGCGATGCGCACCGGACGCAAGGGCTCGTGCAAGGTCAGCGAGTGCCCTGCCCCGCTCTGTTCCGAGGCCGGCGCCACCACCCAGACGTCGTCGGTCAGCGCCTTGGCGATGCGTTCCAGCACCGTGAACCCGTGCGCGGCGATGCCGTCGTCGTTGGAGATCAGGATGCGCTTGCCCCTGAGCTCGGTCAGCGGCGGATAGTGGGTCTCGTCGCTCATGTTCACGCTCATGGCCGACGGATCGCCTCGATGCCGCCCATGTAAGGTTTGAGCGCCGCCGGTACGCGGATGGCGCCGTCGGCTTCCTGATAGTTCTCCAAGACCGCGACCAGGGTGCGCCCGACCGCGAGGCCCGAGCCATTAAGCGTATGCACCAGGCGCGTGCCCTTCTTGTCGCCCTCTGCGCGGTAACGGGCGTTCATGCGCCTAGCCTGGAAGTCGCGCGCGGTCGAGCAGCTGGAAATCTCGCGATAGGTGTTCTGACCCGGCAGCCAGACCTCCAGGTCGTAGGTGCGCGCCATGCCGAAGCCCATGTCGCCGGCGCACAGGGCCAGCACGCGGTACGGCAGCTCCAGCCGTTGCAGCACCTTCTCGGCGCAGGCGGTCATGCGCTCGTGCTCGGCAGCCGACTGCTCGGGCGTGACGATGCTGACCAGTTCGACCTTCTCGAATTGGTGCTGGCGGATCATGCCCTTGGTGTCCTTGCCGGCTGCGCCGGCCTCGGATCGGAAGCACGGCGTGAACGCGGTCAAACGGATCGGAAGCTCGGTCTCGGCCAGAATCTTTTCCGCCACCATGTTGGTCAAGGAAACTTCAGCCGTGGGAATCAGCCAAAGCCCGGCGGTTGTCATGTAGAGATCTTCGACGAACTTCGGCAGTTGGCCGGTGCCCTGCAGTGCCTCGGCCTTCACCAGCACCGGCGGGTTAACCTCGACATAGCCGTGTTCCTGCGTGTGCAGGTCGAGCATGAACTGGGCCAGCGCCCGTTCCAGCCGCGCCAGCGCCCCGGTCAGGATGGAGAAGCGCGCGCCCGAGATCACCGCGGCCTGGTCGAAGTCCATCAGCCCCAGCCCGACGCCCAGATCGGCATGGTCCTTGGGCTGGAAGTTGAACTGCCGCGGCGCCCCGACACGGCGCAACTCGACGTTGGCGGTTTCGTCGCGGCCGTCGGGAACCTCGGCATCGGGTACGTTGGGAATCATCAGCAGCACGTCGCGCAGGTATTGGCCGTGCTGGTTGGCCTCGGCCTCGAGCGCGGCCATGCGATCCTTGATGGCGGCCACTTCGGCCATCTGCGCGGCGGCATCGCCGCCCTTGGCTTTGACCTGGCCGATCTGCTTGGAGACCTCGTTGCGCCGGGTTTGCAGGCCTTGCAACTCGGTCAGCGCGGCACGATGCCTGGCGTCGAGTTCCAGGATCTCTCCTGACCGGCCGGGCGCCCCGCGCCGGGCGAGCGCGGCGTCCAGCGCCGCCGGATTGTCGCGAATCCACTTGAGGTCGAGCATGTCCCACCTGCGATCGGGACACGCTTATACGAGTGCCGCCCGAAGCCGTAAAGCGACCGGGCGCAACGTCATGCCTGGTTGAAGTCGGTGTCCTCGACGCCCGAGGAGGTATCGCCGTCGGCCCAGGCGGCTTCGCGCTGTTTCTGGGCCAGCTTCGCGCCCCAGATGGCGACTTCGTACAGAATCAGCATCGGTACGGCGAGGCCGATCTGGCTGATCACGTCCGGTGGCGTGACGATGCCGGCGAAGATGAACACGCCGACGATGGCATAGCGGCGTTTCTCGGCCAGGCCCTCGGCGGTGACGATGCCGACGCGGGCCAGAAGCACCAACAGTACCGGCATCTGAAAGCTGATGCCGAAGGCGAAGATCAGCGTCATGACCAGCGACAGATAGTCGGCGACGCGCGGTTCGAGCTGGATCGGCAGCACGGTCTGGTCGGCGGTGGTCTGGAAGCCGAGCAGAAACGCCCAAGCCATCGGCATGATGACCGCGTACACCAGCAACCCGCCCAGGAAAAACAGCACCGGGCTCGCCACCAGGAACGGCAGGATCGCCTTGCGTTCGTGCCGGTAAAGACCGGGCGCGACGAACAGCCACAGCTGGTTGGCGAAAATCGGGAAGGTGATGAACGCCGCCGAGAAGAACGCCACCTTCATCTGGGTGAAGAAATTCTCGGTCAGGTGGGTGTAGATCATGCGGTTGGTGCCGCCGACCTCTTGCATCGCCTTGGCCAGCGGCTGCATCAGGAAATCGAAAATGTACGGGGCGAAGTAGAACGACCCCATGAACGTCACCAGCAGGGCGACGATCGAGTACAACAGGCGCTGGCGCAACTCGAGCAAGTGGTCGAGCAGCGGCATGGTATGGGAATCGGGGTTCTCGGCCATGGCGATGAACGGTGACGGGCCCTGGCGGTTTATTGGGCGGCCTGCGCCGGCGGCGCAGCAGTCGTCGACGTCGGGGCGGGCTCAGCCGGCGCGCTCGCCGGCGTGGCCGCCGGAAGCGCCGCGGGTGCGGCCGCAGGCGTGGGCCCGGCCGCGGCCTTGGCTTCGGCCAGGGCGTTCTGGGCCGTGCTCACCGTGCCTTCGATCTCGCGGCGGGTCGATGCGACCGTTTCGGTCAGCTCGCGCTTGAATTCCCCGGTCGGGTCGATCAGCTTTTCAACCTCGGTGCCGATCGACCGGGTCGACACCGCCTGAACGGTTTTCTTGACCTCGTCCAGTTCGGCCTCGCGCAGCATGTCGTTCCAGTGGCCCTGGAACTCGCCGGCCAGCTTGCGCGCCTTGCGCATGAATTGCGCCATCGACCGCATGGCCTTGGGCAGCTCTTTCGGCCCCAGGACCATAACGGCCACCAGGCCGATCAGCGCCAGCTCTGACCATGCGAGGTCTAACATGCGGACTGCATCGTTGGGGCGCGGGTCCGGCTCGTGCGTCGGGCCGGCCGCCGCGCCGTCGGGTTAGGACGAGGCCGCGTCCTTTTCCTTGGCCGACGCGTCGATGGCCTTGGCCTGGTCGGCGGTTTCGCTGTCGTCCTTCAGGCCTTTCTTGAAGGCGTTGATGCCTTTGGCCATATCGCCCATCAGACGCGGAATCTTTCCGGCGCCGAACAGGAGCAGCACAACCACCAGGATGACCACCCAGTGCCAGATGCTAAAGGTGCCCATGATTCAAATACTCCAAAGGGTTAGCGCGGGTTCTTGAAGGGAATCATCGCAGAAAGGGCGCTGCGCCGCAATGCGCCCTTCGGCCGCGATGGCCAGCCGGCGCCGATATCTATTTAGGCGTTTGAATCGCCAGCCGAAAGCCCTTCGGCGGCGTTTTCGTCGCGGTCGCCGCCCACCAGCGGTTCCAAGGCCTCGTCGCTGTCGTCGGTGTCGAACGGCACGTCGTCCCCGCTGCCACGGGTGGCATAGGCCGACACGCCGCGACGCGCATCAAGCAGGCCGGCAGCCTTGAGCTCGTCCAGGCCCGGCAGGTCCTGCAGCGATTCAAGCCCGAAATGATCCAGGAACGCGTTGGTGGTGCCCCACATCACCGGGCGGCCGGGCACGTTCTTGCGGCCCTTGGGCTTGATCCAGCCTTCCTCGAGCAGAATGTCGACGGTGCCCTGGGACACCAGCACGCCGCGGATTTCCTCGATCTCGGCGCGAGTGACGGGCTGGTGGTAGGCGATGATCGCCAGGGTCTCGATAGCGGCGCGCGACAGCTTGCGCGGCACCAGTTTTTCCAGCTTGAGGCGGTCGGCCAAGTCGGGCGCGGTTCGGAACGCCCAGCGCCCATTGGCCTGGGTCAATTCGATGCCGCGACCCTGGTACAGGCCGCGCAGTTCCTCGAGCAGGCCGGTCACGTCGGCGCCGGGCGGCAGGCGCTCGGCCATGGCCCGCTCGGCCAACGGCTCGGAGGTGGCGAACAACAAGGCCTCGATGATGCGCAGCTCGTCGCCGCGCCGGACGCGGGCAGCCGCGCTTTCCTCGGCGGCGATTTCGGCCACCGTTTCGTGCACCGCCGCCGGTTCAGGCAGTTCCGTTTCGATATCGTCCTTCAGCTCGGGGCCGCGCGTGGTGTCCATGAAAAATACCTAGGTTGTACCGGTGTGCTCTGGCGTGCGGATCAGTCGTTCTCGTTGGCGGCGGCGCGGTTGGCCGGCTTCAGGAAGATCGGCGAGAATGCACCGCCGTCCTGGCGGATATCAGCCTTGCCCTGGCGCACCAGCTCGAGCGCGGCGACCAGGGTGGTGCTGACGGCCGACCGGCGCATCAGGGGCTGGCGTATGCCCGCCGGCAGAAACGCGGTCAAGGTCGCCCAGTCGGGTACATTCGGCAGCATCTCGCGCAGGCGCGCGATGGCGTCGTCGATCGAGAACAGGTCGAACGGCTCGATCTCCAGGGCCGTGACGGCGCGGTCGCGGTGCTGGGCGGCGTAGGCCTTAAGCAGGTCGTACAACGAGACGTCGTAGACCGGCCGGTAGGTGATCGGAAGGCCCTCGGCCATGCCGCGGCCGAAAAAGTCGACGCCCCGGATCGGCAAGGCGAACAGTTCGCGCCCGGCCTTCTGCATGGCCTCCAGACGCATCAGCTGGAACTTCAGCGCCTCGGCCATCTCCTCGGCCGACGGCTGCTCGCCGGAATCCTCCGGCGGTAGGAGGAGCTTGGACTTGAGGTAGGCGAGCCAGGCGGCCATCACCAGGTAGTCGGCGGCGATTTCCAGATGAATCACCCGCGCGGAGTCGATGAATTGGAGGTACTGGTCGGCCAGGGCCAGGATCGAGATGTGCTTGAGATCGACCTTCTGGTCGCGCGCCAGCGTCAGCAGCACGTCGATGGGGCCTTCGTAAGCCCCCAGCGCTAACACCAGATTGTCCTCGGGCGAACGCGCCACGGGGCCCGAATCTTCCTCGAAATCGGGAATTTGCGCGTCCGCGGGAGTTGCCGCCACGTCCAGCCTCATACCTACAGCGAAGTGATCGCCGCGATGGCGCTCACGATGGCGTCGACCACCGGCATCACGACCCAGCCGAAGGGGTCGATCATCACGCCGACGGCCGACCCGGCCCAGGGCAGTCCAATCAGCGCGCCGAGAAGAATGAACATGCCGTATTTCTCAAGCCGCGCCAAGCGTTGCGCGGCTGGTAACGGCAACAGGCCGACCGCGACTCGTCCGCCGTCAAGCGGTGGAATCGGCAGCATGTTGAACACGGCCAGAATGACGTTGAAGACCAGACCGTTTGCACCGGCGTCGGACAGCCAGGCGCGCGCGCCGGCGGGCTCCGGCCCAGCCATGTGGATAAGTCCGGCGGAGATGAACGCGAGCGCGATGTTCATCAGCGGCCCGGCGGCGGCCACCCACACCATGTCGCGGCGCGGACTACGCAACGCCATGAAGTTGACCGGGACCGGCTTGGCCCAGCCCAGGATGAACGGCGCCTTCGACAGGACCAGCATGGCCGGCAGCACGATCGTGCCGAGCGGATCGACGTGTCGCAGGGGATTGAGCGACAACCGGCCCATGCGCGCGGCCGTGTCGTCGCCGAAGGCCAGTGCCGCATAGCCGTGTGCGGCTTCGTGAAGGGTAATCGCCAGGATCGCGGGCACACCCACGGTGACAATGATTTCAAGAATGTTGAGCGCGCTATCCATCGTCGAAACCTACGCGACCGCGCGCAGGCGATTGATGACCATGACCTCGGCCGCGGGCACGCTGGCGATGGGCGCCCGCGGTCCGCGCCGGATCGCCTGCGCCGCGACCAGCGCGCCCAGACCGCGCGGGCCAAGCGGGCCGGTGCCCATGGCCACCGCCTCCATCTCCGTCATGTCGCCGTTGCAATGCAGGACGACATCGCAGCCGGCCGCCAGCGACTGCGCCGCGCGCGCATCGAACGGCCCGCTCAACGCCTTCATCGACAGATCGTCGCTCATCAGCAGGCCGTCGAAGCCCAGTTCGCCGCGAATCACGTCGCCGATCACCACGGGCGACAGCGTGGCGGGGCGCTCGGCATCGATCGCGCGGTAGATAACGTGGGCGGTCATGCCAAAGCAGACTGGAGCTCCGGGCGGCCTCAGAAAATCCGCGAACGCCCGGAAATCGGTGGCCCGGAGCGTCTCGAGGTCGGTGTCGACCACCGGCAGGGCAAGGTGACTATCGGCGGCCGCCCGGCCGTGGCCCGGGATGTGCTTGATCACGGGCATAACGCCGGCGTCGATCAGGCCGTCGGCGGCGGCGCGGCCCAGGGCGGTCACCGTGTGGGGATCGCGGCCGTAGGCGCGGTCGCCGATCACATCGTGGGCCCCTGCCACAGGCACGTCGAGCACCGGGGCGCAATCCACGTCGATGCCGAGATCCAATAACTCGCGCCCGATCAACGCCATGTTGAGGCGCACGGCGTTCGCGGCCGCGTGCGGATCGCACGCATGCAGCGCGCCGAACTCCGCGGCCGCCGGCGCGAAGCGCCAATGCGGCGGACGCAGGCGCTGGACGCGACCGCCTTCCTGGTCGATCAACACCAGCGGATCGATGTCGGGATTGAGCGCGCGCAACGCGTCAACCAGTGCCCGTACCTGAGCGGGCGTATCGACGTTGCGGGCAAACAGAATGAAACCGGCCGGGCGCACGCGGCGGAAGAAATCCCGCTCCACGTCGGTCAAAGCCAGTCCGCCAAGGCCGAAGATGGCTGCGGCCGGCGGCGCTGCGACGGACTCGCTCATGCGCCGGCGCGCATTATGGCTTGACCACCAGGCAAGCCTCGTTCTGTGCCTTGATCGCCGCACACAGGGTGTCGGCCTGGGCGCGATCGGCCAGCGGGCCGGCCTTCAGGCGGAAGAACACGCCGCGCTCGCCCAGGTCGGCGCGCTCGACGGTGGGCGACAGCGCCCCTAGCAGGTCCTTGTGCTTGCCCGACAGCCGTGTCCACTCGGACATCGCCGCATCCTCCGAGCGGGCGGCGGCCAGTTGCACCAGGAACGCGCCCGGTGCGGTCGCCGCGACAGCCGCGCCCATTGGGGCCTCGGTCGTCGGGACCGCGGCGGCTTGTTGTGGGGCTTCGGGCGCGGCCGGGGGCGTTTCCGTCGATGCCGTCGACGCTGCGACCACGGCTGCGGCCGCGGCCTCATTGGCTTCCATTTGCTTGCGCATCTCGTCGACGATCGATGTCACGTCGTCGGCCGCGGCGACCGGCGCGGCGGCGGGGACGGCCGCCGGCGGCAGCGCGGTCGCAGGCGCGGGCGGCGCGGACGGTTGCGGTGGCGGCGGGTTGACCTGTTCCGGCGGCGGCATCAGGTTCTCAACCTGCGGCGGGCGGGCGGTCTGGCCGACCCGTTCGTAGACCAGTTTGTCCTGGTCGGCGACTTGCAGGCCGCCGGGGTCTTTCGGCTTGAGTTTGTACGGCTCCGGATCGGCGGCGATCACCGGCGGCGGTCCGCTACTGCCGGACTCCGGCGTGCTGATCACGTACCAGGCGATGCCGCCGGCGACAGCGGCCCCGAACACCACGCCGACGATCAGGCCAAAGGGCGTGCCGCGCTCGGCGCTGCGTCCGCGCCGGCTATAGTAATCATCGTCGAAGACGTTGTCGGTGAACGGCTTGCCGGACGAGGCGGCCTCGCCCTCCGGCTTGCTGCTCGCGCGTTTGAGCGGCGGACCGTCGCCATCGCGGTCGATCGCCATTAGCGCAGTTCCTCCAAGGGCTCGACACCCATCACGGCAAGCCCGGACGCTATCACCAGCCCGACGCCGCGCACAAGCGCCAGCCGAGCGAGGGATACATCGCGGTCGTTGGGTTGAAGAAACCGTAATTCGGCGGCGTCATTGCCTTTGTTCCATAACGCATGGAACTGCGCGGCGAGATCGTACAGATAGAACGCCAAGCGATGCGGTTCGTGCGCCAGCGCCGCGCCCTCGACCACCCGCGGCCACGACGCCAGCGCGCGCAACACGCCAATCTCGTCGGGGTCGGCCAGGCGGTGCAGCGGTGCGGCGGCAAGGCCGGCGTCGGACAAGTCGGCGCCCGGAAACATCTCGGCGGCGTGGCGGAATACCGATCGGCCGCGGGCGTGGGCGTACTGGACATAGAACACCGGGTTGTCGCGGCTTTTCTCGGTGACCTTGGCGTAGTCGAAATCCAGCGGCGCGTCGGACTTGCGGGTGAGCATGATGAAGCGCACGACGTCCTTGCCAACCGCATCGACCAGATCGCGCAGTGTGACGAAGGTTCCGGCGCGCTTGGACATCTTGACCGGCTCGCCATTGTTCAGGACGCGCACCATCTGGCACAACAGCACGTCGAGTTCGCCCTTGCCGGCCGTCAGCGCCTTAAGCGCGGCCTTGACCCGCTTGACGTAGCCGCCGTGGTCGGCGCCCCAGACGTTGACCAGCGTGGTGAAGCCGCGATCGACCTTGTCCTTATGGTAGGCGATGTCGCCGGCGAAATAGGTCCAGCTGCCGTCGGACTTCTGCACCGGCCGGTCGATCTCGTCGCCGAAGTCCGTGGCCTTGAACAGAAGTTGCGGCCGCGGTTCGTAATCCTCGGGCGTCTTGCCCTTGGGCGGCTCAAGCACGCCGGTGTACATCAGACCCTCGGTCTTGAGATGATCCAGCGCCGTGGCCACCTTGCCGCCGTCGACCAGGGCTTTCTCCGACACGAACACATCGTGCGATACGCCGAGCGCCGCGAGATCGTCTTTGATCAACGCCATCATCTCGGCTACGACAAAGGCGCGCAGCGTCGGCAGCCAGACCGCTTCGTCGTCGACCCCCGCCCACCTGTCACCATCGCGGGCCACCAGCGCCTCGGCGATCGGAATCAGGTAGGCGCCGCCATATTCGACTTCTTTGCGGGCGAGCGCGGCTTGGAACTCCTGCTCGGTCAGCCGGCCCAGCACCTGCAAGTAGCGCAGCCGCACGGCACGGGCGGCCGCGTTCACCTGCCCGCCGGCATCGTTGATGTAATACTCCTTGGTGACCTTGAATCCGGCCTTGGCCAGCACCCGGGCAAGGGCATCGCCGACCACCGCGCCGCGGGCGTGGCCGACGTGCATCGGCCCCGTGGGATTGGCCGACACATATTCAACGTTGATCGGCTGGCCGGCGCCCAGCGTGGCATCCCCAAAGGCCGTCCCCGCCTTGAGAATGTGCTTGAGTCCACCAACCCAAATCTCTGGTTTCAAACGGATATTGATAAACCCTGGCCCGGCCACTTCAACCCCGGCCACGCCCGGCAGCGCGGCGATTGGGCCAGTCAGCACGCCGGCCAGATCGCGCGGCGATTTGCCAGCCGGCTTGGCCAAAACCATCGCGACGTTCGTGGACAAATCGCCGTGGGCCGCTTCTTTCGGGGGTTCGACCCCGATCCGTGACAGGTCCAGGCCCGGCGGCAGAACCCCCTGCCCGGCCAGCGCCTGAACGGCGGCGGCGATCCGGTCGCGATATGTGGCGAAGATATTCATGACGGGAGCGGGTCTTTGTGTAACGTGGCCGGTTCATAAGCGCTCGGCGCGGCAGTGGCAACCGGACGGCGGCTGCGATCGGCGCATTTGACGCCCGGGCCGCTTCTGTACATATTTATGTACGTAAACGAATGGACGCCCCGATGACCGTCGTCACCTACACCTATGCCCGGCAGCACTTGGCTAAGGTCATGGATCAGGCCGTCAAGGATCGCGCCCCGATCACCGTGACGCGGCAAGGGTCTGACCCTGTGGTCGTGATCGCCGCCGGTGAGTTCGCGGCGATGGAGGAAACCCTTCATCTCCTGAGCAGCCCCAGGAATGCGAAACGCCTGTTGGACTCGATCGCCGACGCCGAACGCGGACATACGACACCGCGCAAGCTGATCGGTACGACGTGAGGCCCTGCCAAAGGCGATGCGGATTGCTTTCACCGAACACGCCTGGGCCGATTACCTGGTTTGGCAGCGCGACGACCCCATCGTGCTGGCCAAGATCAACGAGCTGATCCGCGACGTCGGCCGGTCACCATTCAAAGGGCTGGGCAAGCCCGAGCCACTGCGGGGGCGATTGTCGGGCTGGTGGTCGCGCCGCATCACGCTCGAGCATCGCCTGGTCTATCGCGTGGTCGGCACGCCACCGGCCCAGACCATCGAAATCGTGCAGTGCCGCTATCACTACTGATCGGTCAAAACCTGACCGGCCGGCCGACCAGGCGCGCGTGTTCGTCGCGGGCGAAGCGGTCGGTCATGCCGGCGATATAGTCGGCGACCCGTCGGGCGGCGTTGATCCGGTCGCCGCCATCAAGGCCGCGACGCCATTCCTGCGGCAGCTGCGTCAGATCGGCGAATAGCGCCGCGAACAATTCCTGCACCACCCGGTAAGCCTCGGCTTTCATCCGGGCCACCTCGGGATGCAGGTACATGTTGTCCCACAGGAACTTTTTCAGAGCCTTTTCCTCGGCCGCCATCTCCGCCGAGAAACCGGCGATCTGCCGGCCAAGAGCGCGCACGTCGTCGGTGGTGGGCGGCTTGGTGGCGACGAAACGGCGATGGGTTTCGACAATCACGTCATCGACCATGTCGCCGATAATCCGCCGGGTGGCCTCGTGGATCCACACGCCGCGGTCGAGGCCAGGGTTGCGGTCGGCGATGTCCTTGAACACCGGACCGGCCAACGGTACCGCGATCAAGTCGTCGATGGTGAACAGCTCGGCGCGCAGGCCGTCCTCGATGTGGTGGGTGTTGTAGGCTATATCGTCGGATTTGGCGGCGACCTGGGCCTCGGCGCTGGGCCAGGTCGCCAATTCCAGGTCGTGCTGGGCGTTATACTCGACGATCGCCAGGGGCAACGGCTTGCTGTGCGGCTGGCCGAGCAACGGGCCGTTGTGCTTCACCAACCCTTCCAGCGTATCCCACGTCAGGTTCAAGCCATCGAAGGCGATGTAGCGTTTTTCCAGCTTGGTGACGATGCGCAAGGACTGGGCGTTATGGTCGAAGCCGTTGTAATCGGCCATGCAGGCTTTCAGTGCATCCTCGCCGGTGTGGCCGAAGCAGGTGTGGCCCATGTCGTGGGCCAGCGCGAGGGCCTCGGCCATGTCCTCGTTCAGGCCCAGGAAACGGCTGATCGAGCGCGCGACCTGCGCCACTTCCAAGCTATGGGTCAGCCGCGTGCGGTGGTGGTCGCCGGCCTCGTAGTCGTAGACGAACACCTGGGTCTTGCGCTTGAGCCGGCGGAACGCCCCGCAATGGATGACGCGGTCGCGGTCGCGCTGATACGCGGTGCGGGTGGCGGCCTCGACCTCGGGATACAGCCGCCCGCGTGATTTGGCCGGGTCGCAGGCCACGCCCGCCATGCTGCCGCGCAGGGCGCTCACGTAGGGGCGTTGGCGGGCGTCATTCATGGGTGAACACGCTCATGTCCGCCGACATTACGCGGCGGTCCATCCCCCGGCAATGCGCGAATCGGGCGGTTTTCCACGGCCTTGCGGGGGCGCCGACCGGGGCCTAGATTCACCGTCATGAACCATGTCGTCGCCCCCTCACCCAGCGTCTCCCTGACCGACCGGGCTGCCGCGCGCGTGCGCGAATTGGCCGCGGCCGAGGGCAACCCGGAGCTGATGCTGCGACTGTCGGTGTCGGGCGGCGGCTGCTCGGGGTTTTCGTACGGCTTCAGCCTCGACGCCGCGGCCAGCGCCGAGGATCGGGTGTTCGAATTCGGCGGCACCAAGCTGGTGATCGACGACGTTTCGCTCGACCTGCTCAAGGGCGCCGAAATCGACTACGTCGAGGACTTGATGGCGGCGTCGTTCCGCATCGCCAACCCCAACGCCAAGTCGACCTGCGGGTGCGGCACGTCGTTCGCGCTGTAACCGCTATTTCTCCTTGCGCGGCGGCAGCTTGATGGGCGGCGGCGGCTTGTTGAGGCCGAACGGGTCCATGGCCGGCGTGGTCGGCGGGCGCGGCCTGCCGTCCAGGAAGATATTGCCCTGGTCCCAGTCGCCGCACTTTTTCGAGGTGTCGTGGTAGTTGCCGGCGGTGTCGATGCCGGCGTTGCGCTTGGATCGAACCTGCTGGGCTTCGCGCATCACCGGGGCGATGCGCTGGGCCACGCGCTGCAGCACGTCATTGCCGCCGATGGTCGGCGTTGGCGAATAAATCGGTCCGATCGCCGCGACGGCCTGCTCCAGTTCGGCTTTGACCTTGGGTGCGAACTCGTTCAGCGACGTGCGGTTGATCGCGACATGCTGATTCTCGTGATCGAGCACGACGCCGTATTCGCAGCTGTCGAGCGGAAACTCCTTGGCGATGAACACTTCATGGGTGTTGAAGCCGTACTCGGCGATCACTTCGGTCAGGTACACGCAATAGCCCGCCCCCGACGGCCGGGACTTCGAGTTGGCCGACAGCTGGAACCGCGGCGTATACGACGTGATCCCCATGGTGCGGCCGCGCCTGCCCAGGTTGACCACGCCGGTCCGCTTTTGCTCCAGGTCCATGATGCCGTTGGCAGTCAGGGCGTTGGAATAGATCGGGTGGGGATCGGCAATCGTGAAGGTGATCGCGACCTGTTCGTTCAGCGGCGGGCATTGCGCCGCGGTCTGCGCCTCGGCCGACACGGTCAAGACGACGGCGGCCAGGCCTGCGCTTGCGGCAAAGAAACGGCGCGTCATGGCGACGATGTTACCCTTCCGGCCGATCCGGTGTCGACTTTCGGCCACACCGTGCCCTGGTCCCAATCGCTGCACAGCTCGCCGATCGCGTCGTAGGCGCCGGCCGTGTCGAGCGCGGCGTTGCGGGCGGCTTGGGTCTGCTCGATGCCGTCCAGCACCGGCGATGCCGCCAGTTGTAGTTCGGCGATCGCGCGGTCAGTACCCAGTTGGGGTTCACGGCTGAACTTCGGCTCCAGGACGGCGAGCCGTCGTTCAAGTTCGCGGCGGATCAACTGCGCGCCCTCGCGCACCATGGCGCGGTTGATCGCGACGTGCTGGTTTTCGTGGTCGAGCACGGCCTTGTACTCGCAACTGCCCGGCGCGAGCTCGCTGGCGACGAACACGTCGTGATGCAGATAGCCGTATTCCACCTCGATTTCGCGCAAGTAAACGCAGAATCCGCCGGCGATTGGCACCGCGTACGAACGTCCGCCGACGACGAATCGCGCCTGGTACGAGGTCACGCCCAGTGTGCGCTGATGCCGGCCGGCGAACACGTGTCCCCGCGTACGCAGGAAGTCGCGCAGCGAGGTAACGTTAAGTCCAGTTTCAAGAGCAGGCTCGGGGTCGAGCATGCTGAAGGAAATCTCAACCGGTGCGCCGTATGGAGGGCAATCGCCGGTGCCGGGCGCCTGCGCATGCGCCTGCGCGCCAAGCCCGAGCAAGACCGCCATTGAGGTTACGAACACACCCATCGATCGGCTCACGGCCGGCGCGGCAGCGCCCGTGGCGGCTGCACGGAACCGCCGGCCGGCGCGGACGGGGCCCGTTGCACCGGACCCTGCTGGACCCAGGTGTTGCTCTGGTTCCAGTCGCCGCACATCGCCTGCACGCGGGCGTAGCTGTCGCGCGTGTCGATGGCGGCATTGCGACTGGCCTGTACCACGCGGAACGCCGCGGCGGCCTCATCCACAAGTCTGCGATACGGCGCCAACATCGCGTCCAAATCGGCTGCGCCGGCGCGGACCGCGGTCTGGCGCCGAGCCTGTTCGTCCAGCTGCGCTTTCAGGGTCTTGGCGAACTCCTCCAGCGTGTAGGCGTTGATCGAGACATGCTGCGTTTCATGGTCGTAAACCGCCCTGAACGCGCACGTTCCGGGTTTGAAATCGCTGCCGATATAGACCTCGATGTCGGCATAGCCGAACACCACCCGCACCCAATCGAGCCGGGAGCAGGCGCCATCGGGGCCGGGTTCATTCGCCAGGTCGCCGTCGACCGACACCGTCGGCTTGGCGTAGGTCACACCCAGGGTCCATTCGGCGTTCAATCCGGCGAACACGTGCCCTTGCTCGCGCATCATGTGCTGGATCGAATTGACCGACTTGTCGTAGCGATAATCCGGTGGCGGCTGTGGGGCAGCGAACGCCAGCGTGGTGCCGGCCGGAGCCCCCGGCGTACAGGCCGACGCCGCGCCCGAAGCCGCAAGCGTTGCGACGAACAGCGTGACACGACCGAACGCGGCAATATGGAATGACCGAACCATGCGGCAAGAATACCATGAGCCGGCCCGGCCTGAAGTCGCCGGACGGCTTTTTGGATCAGGACGGAACATGAATTTTCGTGCGATTGCCGCCTGCGCAATGGGCTTGGCCTGGTCGGTGCCCGCGGCCGCGCAAGACGGCCTCGCCCAGGTGCGGCCGGCTTCGCCGTCGCTGACCGGCATCGAGCTCGCCCGGGCCTGCCGCACGGCCGTCGGGCAAGACCCGGCGCCCCTGTGCCGCGGTTTCCTGGCCGGCTTCCTGGCCGGCAGCCAGGCCAATCAGAACGGCCGATTTTATCCCTACTGGTCGCATGCCGGACACCGCTGGTGCCTGCCGCT
>JANRJB010000322.1:0-5179 GCA_033764265.1 Rhodospirillaceae bacterium
GGCCTCGACCGCGTGTTCCAGGAGGCCGGTTTCGAATGGCGCGAGCCGGGCTGCTCGATGTGCGTCGGCATGAACCCCGACCGCCTGGAGCCGGGCGAGCGCTGCGCGGCAACCAGCAACCGCAATTTCGAGGGCCGCCAGGGCAAGGGCGGGCGCACCCACCTGATGAGCCCGGCCATGGCCGCCGCCGCAGCCATCCGCGGGCGCCTGGCCGACGCGCGCGAGTTCGGCTGAACCGCTCAGCGGTTTTGCCTTGCGGGCCAGGGGCTGCTAATTCTGGGGGCAATCCAAGGTCACTTCTCAGTGGGGTTGCCCGATGCGCTTTGCCCTGTTCGCCGGTCTCACCGTCGCCGCCGCAACGTGTTCCATGCCGGTCACGGCCGGAGACGTATTCAACCCCAACACCCTTGCCGGCTGGCAGCGCCAGACCGGGGCAGCGTTGATGGCCTACGGCAACCTGCCGTTCCATGCCGGTCCGCGCGAACGCAAGCGGCCGCACCTGGGCCTGGCGATGACCGCGCCGGTCGATCGCGCCGGCGGCCGGCTGGTGCTGCACACTCAGGCCCCGCGCTTTATCGACCTGCGCCTGACCGGCACCGGCAAGGCCGACGGCTGGACGGCATCTCTCAGCGCCGGTGCCGCCCCCGTATGGTCGAGCGACCCCGCCGCCCGCCAGCTGCTCGACGGCGGCGGCACCTGGGCGGCGGTCGGCTTGCTGACGGTCGCGGCCGGCGTCGGCATTTTCGCCATCACCGAAGACGAGGTGCCGCCTGCCAATACAACAGGCGGTACCACGCGGTAGTGCGCTCCGCCCACCGCGCGTCGTGGCCCTGCCGGGCCGTTCTGCTATAAGTCGGGCCGAATCGGGACAAACCCGAGGGGTCGTGCATGTGGGGGATGGCGCAACAGGTCCTGCGCGGCGTGTTCACGCCGCTGATCACGCCGTTCGCCAACGGCGCGGTGGACTATGCCGCCTATACCGGGCTGGTGGATTGGCAGATCGCCCAAGGCGCCCATGGCCTGGTGGTCGGCGGCACCTCGGGCGAGCCCATGGCCCTGTCGATCGCCGAGCGCATGAACCTGCTGCGCGTTGCGCTGTCGGCGGCGCGCCGGCGCGTGCCGGTGATCGCGGCCACCGGCGCTGCGTCGGTCGCCGACACGCTGGCGCTGACCCGCCATGCCGGCGAAGCCGGCGCCGCCGCCGTGCTGGCGCTGACGCCGCCTTATGCCAAGCCGTCGCAGGCCGGTTTGCTCGCCACCTTTGATGCGATCGCGCGCGCCACCGACCGGCCGATCCTGGTCTACCAGATCACCAGCCGCACCAACGTGACGATGTCGCTGGAAACCCTGGTGGAGCTGACCCGTCGCCACGGCCACATCGTCGGCATGAAACAATCGGACAACGACCGCGACCTGGTGCGCGCCGCGCTGCGCGAAATCGGTCCGGGCTTCCGCGCCTTCATGGGCCTGTTCGACGTGGCGTGGGACATGGTCGAAGAGGGTGCGGCGGGATTCATCGTCGCGTTGTCGAACGTCATCCCGGGCCAAATCCGCGAGACGTTCGAGGCGGCCGAAGCCGGGGATCGGGTCGGGGCCGGCAACGCCTACGAGCGCATCGCGCCCCTGGTCGTGGTCGGGGCGATGGACACCAATCCCGTGCCGGTGAAGTACATGGCCTGGCGCATGGGCCTGATCCCCAGCCCGGAATGCCGCCTGCCGCTGACGCCGATGGAAGACCGGGTTGCCGCGCGCATCGATGTGGCGCTGGACGCCGCGGGCCTGATCTCGCACGGCTGACACCCTGTCTCGCAACGCGAAACCTCGCCGTCGTGGACGGCGAGGTTTCTTCAGTCGTCAGACTGTCGCCCCGTGAGGGTTCAGAGGGCGTGGGTGTTGCGCGCCGCTGCGCGCATTGAATCGACGCTGCACGATGCAGCGAAGTCGTTCATCGATGTTGCGGATTCTGATCCGGTGGAGTCATGCGGCTGAAGCACCCTCCCGTGGTCGCGTGCCGTCTCGCCCCCTGCTTACGGCCTCGGTGCCCGCCGACGGAGGCCTAGTGCGTGGCAATGCCATCCAACGGCTCCTGTCCGCGGCGGACAACGTGGAAATGCTGAACCTCTGTGCGGCGCACAGGCAAGCGTTTCCGGCAAAACCCGGCTTGACCAAGGCGTTAGTCTTGCGCCTCATACCGCCCGTCGCGGGCGGGGCGCCTCGACTCGCCGGCCGAACCCGTCGCGTGCGCAACGAAAGGAACCGTCCATGGCCGCAGGCTCGCATTCCGGCAGCATGATCGAACTGACCGCGGCCGACGGCCACCGCCTGGGCGCCTACGCCGCCATCCCCGCGGGGGCGCCCAAGGGCGGAGTCGTGATCCTGCAGGAAATCTTCGGGGTCAACGGCCACATCAGACACCTCTGCGAGGAATACGCCGCCGACGGCTATGTCGCCGTGGCTCCCGCCCTGTTCGACCGCGCCGAGCGCAACCTGGTCTTGAGCTACACCGACTTCAGCCGGGCGCGCGAGATCGTCGCCGGCCTGACCCCGGCCATGCTGACGGCCGACATGCAGGCGGCCATCGACGAGACGGTCAAACGCGGTGCAAAGACGGGAATGGTGGTGCCGATCGGCTACTGCTTCGGCGGGGCGATGGCTTTCCTGGCGGCCTGCCAAAACGCCGGCATTTGCGGCGCGGTCGACTACTACGGCACGCGGACCATTCAATACTGCGAGACCATGACGCCGCAGGTGCCGGTGATGTACCACTTCGGCACGCTGGACAAGAGCATCCCGCCCGAGGCCATCACCAAGATCAAGGCCGCCCACCCGGTCGGCACGTTTTTCCTGTACGAGGGCGCCGATCACGGCTTTTCGTGCGACGAACGCCCGCAGTTCTACAACGCCGCGGCCACCAAGCTGGCCAAGGATCGCACGCTGCGATTCCTGATCGACGTGATGCAGTAACGCTCGCGTCGGCGCGCGGGCCGGTCCCGTGGACGGCGTCGCGTTTCTGCCCGATACGGCCGCCGTCGCCGCCGTGGCGCTGGGCTTCGTCGCCGGCGGGCTGGCCAAGGGCGTGTTCGGCCTCGGCATGCCGCTGGTCGGCCTGCCGGTGATGGTGCTGGCGATTCCGTATCCCACCGCCGTGGCGCTGTTCCTGGTGCCGAACTTCACCGCCAACGGCCAGCAGATGTTCGAAGGCGGGCGGCTGGCCGCCAACCTGCGCCGCTTCGCCACGCTGATCGTGCCGATGCTGGCGGTGATCCCGCTGTCGGTGAAGCTGTTGGTGTCGATCAGCGCCGAGACCAGCCTGCTCGTGCTGGGCGGGCTGTGCGTGATCTTCGCGGTCTATCAGATGTTCCCGCTGTCGTTCGACTGTCCGCCGCAGCGCGAACGGTGGCTCAACCCGATCGTCGGGGTGATCGCCGGGGCGCTCGCGGGGCTTTCGGGCATCTATGGCCCGGTGCTGATCGTCTACCTGATGGCGCTGCGCATGCCCAAGGACGACTTCGTCGCCGCCCTGTCGATGATGTACTTCATGGGCTCGGTGATGATCGCCGCGATGCTGGCCCGCGAAGCGGTGATCACGCTTGAGGTGCTGGCCGCCTCGGCGGTCGGTGCGGCCATCATCGGCGCGATGATGGTTCTGGGCCGTATCGTCCGCCGGCGCATCGACGAGGCGCGCTACCGTAAGCTGATCCTGGTGCTGCTGATGGTGATGGGTGCGGACATGATCCGTCGCGGCGCGTTCGGTTGACGGTTTCAGACGTCCTCCGCGCCTTGGCGGCGCGCGACGATTTCGTCGAAACGCCCCAGCGGCGACAGATCGCGCGTGCGCCGGCCGATGATCGTGCGCCACAGCGCCCTGGCGATCAGTTTGGCGTCCAAGCCCAGCGACAGATTGTCCACATACCAGGCGTCGGCGGCGAACACCTGTTCCCATGTCGATGCCGGCGCGTCGTCGCCGCCGCGCCACGCCGTCAGGCCCGGCCGGACGTCCAGCCGCCGCTGCTGGTCGGCGGTGAACGCCGCCAGGTAATCGGGCGGGCAGGGCGGCGGGCCCACCAGGCTCATCCGCCCCAGCACGACATCGATCAGGCCCGGCATGGCGTCCAGTCCTGTGCGCCGAAGGATGCCGTCGCACGCCGACGTGGTGAATTCCAGCCGGCCGAACGTGCGCGCTTTCAGCCCGATGGTCGGCGTGCCGGCGAACGGCCAACGTCCGGCGGCGACCGCAACCGCAAGCGCCGCCGGTAACCAGAGCGGCGCCAGCACAATCAGGGCGGCCAACGACACGCACATGTCGACCCGCCGCTTGCGCGCCAGCAGCTTGCGCCGCGCGACGCCGGCGCGCGGATACTCGGCGGTGGCGCGCGCCAGCAACTGGCGGACATCGGCCACGATCCGGGCGGTGGCGTTGCGGCCGCGGCCCAGGGCGGCGGCCTGTTCGCCGGCGCGCCGCACCACGTCGGGGTCGGTCAGAAAATCCAGCAGCTCGCGCGCGGCGGCTTCGCCGCTGGCCGCCGGCAAGGCCACGCCGGCCTGGCGTTCCTCGACCAGCGCGCGCTGCCAGCCCCCGCCCAGCACCGCCACCGCGCGGCCGGCGGCCAGCGCGTCGAACAGATGCTCGGACGCATCGGGCGGCGCCGGCGCGTCGTCGTCACCGAAGGCCAGCACGACGTGCGCCGCCGATAACATTTCGGGCAGGGCGCGGCGCGGGCGCGGCGTCACGAACCAGGTGTTGCGTTCCAGGATGTTGAGCCGCGCCGCCTGGGCGTTGAGGTCGAGCCGGCGCGGTCCGTCGCCGCAGATCAGGAACGACACCTCGGGCGCCAGCGCGCGCATCGCCGCGGCCAGTTCCAGCACGCGCGCGAACGGCCGCGCCGGCGTCAGGCGTCCGGCGAACGCCACCAGCGGTCCACGCGCCAGGTGCGGATGCGCGGCGTAGAAATCGCCGGGATCGCGCGGCGCGGCGGCGAACAGCCCCAGGTCGGCGCCCGCCGGGCTGACATCGACGCGCGCGCCGTCGGCGCCCTGGCCGATGACTTCGCCGCGGATCGCCGGGCTGGCCGCCAGCACGCGAAAGGCGCCGGCCAGCACCCGGCGCGTACGCCGGCGTTGCAGCCAATTCGGCGCGGCGTCGGCACGAAGGCTGTTGCGCACATCGAGCACATAAGGC
>JANRJB010000318.1:0-2548 GCA_033764265.1 Rhodospirillaceae bacterium
CGATTGATGACCGCTCGCCGCGACATCGCCAAAGTGTTGGCCGAATGCGCGGTCAACCCGGCGGCGAGCCGCGTCAGCTTCGAGATCGTCAACGTCGCCAGCCCCGATGCCGACCTGTGGCGCATGGATCTGGCCAAACTGGCCCGCGATTGACGGAAAATTATTCCAATAAGCTTGTGTCGGTTCTGCAACAGTATCTCAAAACCATGCCGTTCTTGGTGTTGAAGGCTATCCAGGGTGTTCATGGCTATGGCCGTGGTGGCCTATCGTGATCGCGGGTCGCCCGCTTTGCCGTCCGGCGGACGATGAAGACCAATTCGGGGTCCAGGGGAGACACATGAACAGTCGTCAACGCATGCTGGCTGGGGCCGGCCTGATCGCGCTCGCCGTGTCGTTCGAGGGCGCGGCCATGGCCCAGGTGCTGGAGGAGATCATCGTCACCGCCCGCAAGCGCGACGAATCGCTGCAGGACATTCCGATCACCGTGACGGCGCTGACCGCCGAAGACATCAAGGAACGCGGCATCGGCGACCTGTACACACTGTCGCAGTACACGCCCGGCTTCTACATGGAGCAGACCGGCAATCGGCGCTCCAATCCCAGCTTCCGCGGCCTGGTGCTGAACACCACGGTCGAGGAACGCCAGAACTCCTCGGTGTTCGTCGACGGATTCTTCGTCTCCGGCTCGGCCGGCACCTTCGGCTTCAACGACGTCGAGCGTGTCGAGGTGCTAAAAGGCCCGCAGTCGGCCCTGTTCGGGCGCGCCACCTTCGGCGGCGCCATCAACTTCATCACCAAGCTGCCGGGCGACGAGTTCGAGGCCGAGCTCGACGCCACCATCGCCGAGTTCGGCGAGCAGGAACTGGCGGGCACCATGATGGGCCCGATCAGCGACAAGATCGGCATCAAGTTGTCCTCGCGCTACCACCGCTTCGACGGCATGTGGCGGAACCTGAACGACGGCCGCAAGGTCGGCCAGCTCGAGACCAAGGCGGTGTCGGGCACCATGGTATTCGACCCGATCGACAACCTGCGCCTGATCGTGCGCGCCGCCTACGCCAAGGACGACGACGGCGTGCCGCCGTCGACGCTGCTGACCGAGGAAACCTACAACTGCCTGATCTATTCCGAGCCGCCGGCGCGCGACGGTTACACCTGCGGCAAGGTGCCCGACGTGAAATCGATCCGCGCCGACACATCGCAAGTCGAGGCGCGCTACCCAGGTTTCAAATCGGGCCTGCTGCAAAGCACCTACCGCTATTCGGCCGAACTGATCTACGACCTGTCGGATTGGGAGATCAACGCGCGCGCGGCCTTCAACAAGCAGTACGCCGTCAACACCGGCGACGCCAGCTTCCGCGGTCCGATCGGCGCCCAGGTCTTCAACGGCCGCGGCGGCACCTTCGGCCAGTTCGGCCTGAACCAGGGCGGCCGACTGGGCATCATCCACCTGAACCAGTCCGACCAGGACTTCCGCGACCGCGCCTTCGAGCTGCGCGTGTCGTCCCCGGCCGATCAATCCATTTACGGCTTCCTTGGCGTGTCGTGGTTCGAGCAGGATATCCTGCGGTCCAACCGCCGCCAGGACGCCGCGCGCACGCTCAACTTCCAGCTGGATAACGACACCGACAACAAGAACTATTCGGCGTTCGGCAGCATCAACTGGCAGGCGACCGACCGGTTCCGCGTCGGCGCCGACGCCCGCTGGCAGGCCGACACCGTGCAGGAAATGACCGGCCCGGTGCAGCTGCGCCCGGTCAGCCAGGTCACGCTGGACGCCGTGGTCACACAGCCGGTGAAAGGCAAGGTGCGCTTCAAGACCTTCCTGCCGCGCCTGCTGGTCGACTACAAGCCGCAGGACGACTACACGATCTACGGCCTCGCCTCGCGCGGCAATAAGCCCGGCTTCTTCAACAACGCCGCCGTCGCCGCGCTGTTGCGCCGCCCGGCGGTGGTCGACGAGGAGTTCGTGTGGAACTACGAACTCGGCGCCAAGACCGTCAACCTCGATGGCCGCTGGGTGCTGAACGTGGCCGCCTACTACCTCGACTGGACCGACCAGCAGGTGCGCCAGACCTTCCTCGACGACCGCGGCCAGGCCTCGACCATCGCCACCAACGCCGGCAAGACCGAGGGCTATGGCTTCGAGCTCGAGACTACCTTCGCCGTGACCGAGAGCTTCATCCTCAACGGCTCGCTGGCCCGCACCAAGGCCGAGTACAAGGAGTTCGACGAGGACACCTTCTCGGCCCAGCTCGGCATCCCGGCCAGCCAAGCCGGCAACCAGACCCCGCGCTTCCCCGATTGGGCGGGCGCCATCGGTGGCAGCTACAGCCAGCCGGCGATGGGCGACTGGCGCTACGTGCTGCGCTCGGACCTGTCGTTCACCGGCAAGCGCTGGGACGACATCTACAACCTGGCCTATCTGGGCTGGGACTATAAGTGGAACGCCAAGGTCGGCATCGAGAACGACAACTGGAAGCTCTCGCTGTTCGTCGACAACATCCTGGACGACAACAACCCGTCGGGCGTGTTCCGTTTCCGCGAC